>DFFD01000020.1:0-2573 GCA_002369495.1 Lachnospiraceae bacterium UBA3785
GACGGCATGCTGGGCCAGATGATGGAGCCGGTCGAGCTCCCGGAGGCCCGCGGCATCACCCCGGTCGACAAGATCAACGAGAAGCGCCCGTGGGCGATCACCGGCACGGATCATCACGAAGGCCGCAACGTCGTCTACTCTCTCCGCCTCGATCCGCAGGTCCTTGAGAACCACGTCAATGACATGTTTGCGAAATACGCGAAAGCCGAGAAAGAACTCGTCCGCTGGAGCGACCAGGGCCTCGAGGACGCTGAGATCGTCTTCGTCGCCTTCGGCACCATGTCGAGGCTCTGTGTGGAAGCCATCGAGATCCTTGAAGAGCGCGGCATCAAGGCCGGCCTCATCCGTCCGATCTCCCTCTGGCCGTATCCGGACGCTGCATTTGACAAGATCGGCAAAAACTGCAAGGTCGTCATTTCCACCGAGCTTTCCATGGGCCAGATGATGACGGACGTCAAGGCAGCCGCCAAAGGCCGCTGGCCGGTCAGCCTGATCAGCCGCACCGGCGGCATGGTCCCGTCCTCGATCGAGATCGCGGACCGCGCAGAAAAAGCTTTAAAGGAGGCAGAAAAATGAAAACCGTATTTGAACCCACCAAGGGCATGCTCCCTGTCGATACATCCTACTGCCCCGGCTGCACCCACGGCATCGCCCACCGCATCATCATGGAGTGCCTTGAGGAGCGCGGCTCCCTCGGCAACACCATCGGCGTCGTGCCGATTGGCTGCTCGATCAACGCGCACCATTTCATGAATGTCGATATGTGCGAATCCACCCACGGCCGTGCCCCGGCGATCGCTGCCGGCATCCGCCGCGTCCATCCGGACCAGGTGGTCTTCACCTACCAGGGCGACGGCGACCTTGCCTCCATCGGTACCGCCGAGATCATCCATGCCGCCGCAAGGGGAGAGAAGATAACAGCTTTCTTCGTAAACAATGCGGTATATGGTATGACCAGCGGACAGATGGCTCCCACAACGCTCCTGGGNNTACGGCATGACCGGCGGCCAGATGGCTCCGACCACCCTGATCGGCCAGAAGACCACGACTTCCGTAAACGGCCGTACAGTCGAGCAGGCAGGTCTTCCGCTCCGCATGTGCGAGATCCTCTCCCAGATCGACTGCGCCGTCTTCGTCGAGCGTGTCATGCTGAACAATCCGGCCAACGTCCGCAAGGCCAAAGCTGCCATCAAGAAGGCTCTGGACATCCAGGACGCCCGCCTGGGCTTCACCTTCGTCGAGTTCCTCTCCTCCTGCCCGACCAACTGGGGCCTGGCGCCGAAGGATGCGCTCAAGTTCGTGGAACAGAACATGGCCGAGTACTACCCGGTCCGCAATTTTAAAACACCGGAGGGATTCTGATCATGAAGAAAAAAATGTTTTTTGCCGGTGCCGGCGGCCAGGGTGCCCTTGCCATCGGCCAGATGATCGCTAAAGCTGCCATGGATGAAGGCAAGGAAGTCACCTGGCTTCCGTCCTACGGTCCGGAAATGCGCGGCGGCACCGCCAACTGCACCGTCGTCGTCTCCGACCGCCCGATCAGCTGCCCGCTGATCAACGAGGCGGACGTCCTGGTCGTGATGAACCTGCCGTCCCTCACCAAGTTCCAGTCGATGGTCGTTCCGGGCGGCACCATTTTCATCAACAGCTCTCTCGTCCCGATCACCTCGAACCGCACCGATGTCAAGGTCGTCGAGGTCCCGGCGAACGATATCGCCTCAAATCTGGGAAATGAAAGAGCCTCCAACATCGTCATGCTGAGCGCGATCCTGAAGGAGACCGGCATCGTCGAGGAGGACACCGTCCGCCACGAGATCGAGAAGACCTTCAGCGGCCGGAAAGCAAAGTTCCTCCCGGCGAACCTCGAGGCCCTGAAGACCTACCTGAAGTAAACGACGCCGGGGACGGTTCCAGGCACAAAAAAGGGTTCTCTCAAACGAGAGAACCCCTTTTTTGTACAAGAACCGTCCCTGATAATATGCTCACTCGATCACAATCTCATACTTCTCCGCCGAAAGAAGCTCCGCCTCTCCCCCATCCGCAAAGAACCCGATACCGAGATCCTCCGCATCCGGATAGACATTACCCGTGATCGCGTAACGGCCGCCGTTCACGAAGACTTCGCAGGAACTCACGTCAAGCAGCACCCTGAGCCTGAGCGTCTCCTCCGGCTCGATATCGCAGATGCGCGTGAACACGTTCTGCTCCTGGCCCCTGATGCCGAGGCCGCCGCGGGACCTGTCGAAGACCACCGCCTTCATCCGGCTGTCATAGTAGATCCTGGTCTCGTGCTTCTCGCCCGCGAAGACCACGATGCCTGCCTTGGCCGCATCTTTCATATCGATCTCGCAGGAGATATCGGCGACATCGCCGGTGAAGCCCTCCGGGAAATATGTCTCCGCGGTCAGCGCCTTCTTCTCCGCCTTCACACATGCGCCGTGATAGCCCAGAAGCTCCCGTGCCGGCCACTGATAGAGGTGGTTATCGTGCCAGGTGATCTCACGCGGGAACGTGTAGGTGCCTGCCCAGCCTTCCGGGCGGGTCGGATAATTGCGGTCCCACATCTCCTTCCA
>DFFD01000020.1:2774-18573 GCA_002369495.1 Lachnospiraceae bacterium UBA3785
GACGGAGTTGACATTTTCATACTTATGCCCCATCATCGGCAGCTGCTGCGGGCTGGAAATGACAACCTCCTTCTCATCAAAGACAATATATTCCGGGCACTCATAGACGCCGTTCAGGTTGTAATACGGCTCCGCGATGTTCGGCTGGCGGTGAAGAAGCTTTCCGATGTACTCCCAGCTGTGAAGATCCTTCGAGCGGATCAGGATGAGGTTTCCCCATCCGAAATCATCGATCCCGCCGACGACCGGAACGTTCGACGGGGACATGATCTGATGGTGCACCGAAGACGGCGATACCGGCGTACCGCTGACCGGGCTGCCGCTGACCGGGCTGGCGCTCGGATTCACCGACTCAAACGAATCGTCGAACTGTTCCTCCGGCTCCGCCTCGTACCAGTGATGCACGAGGACAGCCGGATCCTTGCCGTCCACCTGCGGGAGCGGCTTGCCGGAGTGACGGAACGGGCGGTCCTTCTCGAGGATCCTGGTGCCCGCGATGCAGTAGTACCAGCCGTCCTTCACAAAGACGCGGGGATCGCGGAAATCGCGGTTGGAGACCTCCCAGGAGAGATCCGCGGCTTTCAGGACCGGGTTTTCGGCGCATTTTTCAAAATGAACCCCGTCCGTGCTCTCCGCCAGGCACTGGCGCTGCTGGTCGGGCTGGGCAGCCGTATAGACAAGAACAAGTTTCCCGTCCTTCTCGATGGCGCTGCCGGAGCAGCAGCCGCAGATGACCTCGTAGGGCTCGTCCGGGACAAGCGCGACCGGCAGGGTCTCCCATTTCACGAAATCCTTCGTCGTGACGTGACCCCAGTGCATGGTTCCCCAGCGGGGCTCATACGGATAATGCTGAAAAAACAGGTGGCCTTTGCCCCCGTACCAGATGAGACCGTTCGGGTCATTGCACCAGCCGGACGCGATGGAAACATGATACTTCGGTCTGTAGGTTTCTTTTTTGCTCATTTGCGCTCCTTTTTACGGTTTTTCACAAACAGGGCGAGCCTGATCGGCTCTTGTCAATAAGCTTCCCATCACCGCGGCAGGGCGGTGAATCGTTACACTTGTTTTTCATTATATACGTTTTTACCGAAAGAATCAACTAAATAATAGCGATTATGGTGCATTTACCCCAAAAGTCCCACCACGCCGCCGTAAGCATCCAGCGTGTCCCTGATCAGCGCATCGAGCGCCTGCATCCCCAGAAGCTCCACGGGCGCCTTGTCGTCGGTGAGGATCCGGTCGCCGCCCTCCTCCTGCTCCATTCCTGCAAGAACGCGCTCAAGCTGGGCTTTCAGCGGGTCGCCGGCCGGCAGCGCGGCCGTGCGGGCGGCGAGATCGGAGACGATGTTTTCATTTTCCGAGGCAAAGAGCTCCTGGTTTGTGTTGTTGGAAACCAGGACCGTGTCAACCTCCGGAAAAACCGAGGCGATCGTGTCGATCAGGTAATCATTGATGCCGCCCTCGGTGTCCGTGCGCATGTTCATGTTGACGACCATGACGCCGCCCGGATTCAGGTGCTCCCTGACCAGCGTGAAAAACTCGACCGAGGACATCTGGAACGGGATCGTGATGTCCTGGTAGGCGTCGACCATGATCACGTCGTAGGTGCCGGCGTTCCGGAGCATCGCGCGCCCGTCCTCGACCGTGACCGGGATATCCTCCGGCAGTTCAAAGTACCTGTGAGACAGATCCACGATCTTCCGGTCGATCTCGACGCCCTCGGCGGTCATATTCGGGAAACAGGTCAGGCACTGCTTGGCGTACGTGCCGGTGCCCATCCCGAGCACCAGAAGGCTCATCGGCTTGTCGGCCTCTCCCGCCATGAGCGGCGCCGCGAGCGCGTAATCGTAGTACATGCCCGTGAGGCCTCCTCCCTTCCTGTAGATGGACTGGACGCCTTCGAGGACATTTGTGGACAGGATGATATTCTCCTCATCCTCTCTCACGCGCAGGTAATTGTAGATGGACTCGTCCTCATAGATGATCATGTCATCCCAGAACGCGAAGCTCATGTTGATTGGAAGAAAGATCAGGGCGAAAATGCCTCCGGCAAGCACAACGCCCCTCACCCGGTGCTCACCGATTGAAAAAAAATAGATTACGGACAGGAGGGCCAGAATGCCCGCAAAGATGTAAAATGTCACCGCCGTCCCGAACCCCGGGATCGTGACGAACGTCGGCAGGAAGGTGCCCAGGATGCTTCCGATGGTCCCGCAGGCCTCGATCGTCCCGACGGTCCTCCCGTTGTCGGTCAGGCTGCCGGTCGCGTACTTGATGAGCGACGGCGTGACGGTTCCCAGCAGCATGAGCGGGAACACGAAGAGCACGAGGCAGGACCCGAAGGAAGCCCAGACCAGGTAATTGCTCTTCACGGCGGAGACGACGAGGAAGGTCACGCCGAGGATCACGAACCGCCCGACCAGCGGGATCACGGCGGTCCAGACCGCCGCCACGAGCAGGCGCCCGTAGAGGCGCTTCGGGTTCGGGTCCTTATCGGCCATGCGGCCGCCCCAGACGTTGCCGATCGCCATCGCGATCATGATGATACCGATGATGACCGTCCAGATCACCTGGGAAGAAGAAAAATAAGGCGTCAGGAGACGGCTGGCTCCCATCTCGACCGCCATGACGGACATGCCGGAGAAAAATGCGGTCGCATACAGAAAATAACGGTTGTTTACTGCTTTCATCACACAAAACGCGGCTCCGGGACCCACCCGGAGCCGCTTCCTTTCTTACATATGCACTTATTCGTCGCCCTTCGCGGTAACGCCCATGATCAGGGTCCCGAAAAAGATCGCGATGTCGCCGAGGTTGAACACCAGCTTCCCGATGACCGGGATCTTCCTGATGTTGAAGCTGAAATAGTCGGTAACGCTTCCCCTGACCCAGCGGTCAAACAGGTTGCTGGATGCGCCGCCGAGCAGAAGGCCTGCGCCGATCTTCCGGATCATGCGGCCCTTCTCGAGGATCAGGCGCACATAGTAGACCAGAAACGCTCCGAGGAGCATCGTCGAACCGTCCCGGATGAGCTCCGGCTTATCCTTTAAAAGCCCTCCGGCCATGCCGGTATTCTGGACTCTGCGGAGGCGGATCCTGTCGTTCAGGACAAGTTTTCCCTCGCCGCCCTCCGGAAGTTCCTCCTCGGCACGCCTCTTGAACAGGAAATCGACGGCGAAGACCCAGAGCGAAAACAGGATATCTCTCATGTCACTCCTCCTCTGCCTCATCCGTAAATTCCGCGGAGGCGTCCGTGATCACGACGTCCTCAGCTTCAGAGAAGATCTCCGGCGTTTCCGCGGCATCCGCGTCCGCCGCATCCGCTTCTTCTAAGATTTCCGCTTCTGCCACGATGTCCGCGTCTTCATTTTCAGGCTTTTTCGCCTTGTCAGCCACATTCTTTCTTACGTTTAAGGGCGTCGGCGTCCCGCATTTCGGGCAGAAAGCGACGTCCGAAGGGATCAGCTCGCCGCAGCTCGGGCAGACTTTCATGTTTCTGACCTCCGCCAGGTTCTTCCGCATCCCGGACACCTGCCCGTGGCGCTTCCGGATCTCCTCGACGATCAGCATGAGTTCCGCGTCCGGCTCGTACTCCCCGGTGCGGATCTTCCGGTAAATATTCTCACCGATCTTCTGGTAGAGATGCTCGATCTCTCTCTGCTGGCCCTGGATCTGGGCCGTCAGCTTCGTCGCCTCCACGAAAACGCCGGTCTTGTCGACCGCCTGCCTCGTCGCGCGTGAAATGGATTTGCCAAGCTCACTGAAAAAATCCTCTGCCATCGTTCTCCCTCCTTTTAATTTCTAAGCCGGATCAGCGGTCCTCCCGTATGGTTCAGGTAGGCTTCCGTGATCACGACCTCGCCGATATTGTCATCCTTCGGGATCTCGTACATGATGTCGGTCATGAAGTCCTCGATCACCTGCCGAAGCGCCCTCGCGCCCGTATCGCTCTTAAGCGCTTCCTTCGCGATGATTCGCAGCGCTCCCTCCTCGAAGGTGAGCTTCACCTCATCCATCGCAAGCAGGGCCTCATACTGCTTCAGGATCGCGTTCTGAGGCTCCATCAGGATCCTGACCAGCATATCCTCCGTCAGCTTCTCCAGCGAGAAAATGATCGGCATGCGGCCCAGGAACTCCGGGATCATCCCGAACTTGCGGAGGTCCTCCACCGTGACCTTCTGCATAATATTTGGATCATCGTCGAACTTGTCCTTCAGATCAGCCTGGAAACCGATCGAGCTCTTCTTCGTCAGCCTCTGCTTGATGATCTCCTCCAGCGTCGGAAATGCCCCGCCGCAGATGAACAGGATATTCTTCGTGTTCACGGTCTTCAGGGGGACCATCGCGCTCTTCGAGGTCGCGCCGACCGGCACCTCGATCTCGGCGCCTTCCAGAAGCTTTAAAAGCCCCTGCTGGACCGCCTCGCCGGAGACGTCGCGCTGGCTCATATTTTTCTTCTTCGCGATCTTGTCGATCTCGTCGATGAAAATGATGCCGTGCTCCGCCCTGGCTACGTCATTTCCCGCCACGGCGAGGAGCTTGGAGACCACGCTCTCGATATCGTCGCCGATGTAGCCGGCCTCGGTAAGCGAGGTCGCGTCGGTGATCGCGAGCGGAACGTCCAGCAGCCGGGCCATGGTCTGGACCAGGTAGGTCTTGCCGCTTCCGGTCGGGCCGATCATGAGAATGTTGGACTTCTGGATCTCAACCGGTTCCGGGACGTTCGGGTCAGGGATCTTCAGCTCTGCATTTTTCTTTCGGAGTTCCGCGAGCTTCTGCTCGTTGATGATGCGCTTATAGTGGTTGTAGACCGCCACGGACATCAGCTTTTTGGCCTTCTCCTGCCCGATCACGTAGCGGTCAAGCTGGGCTTTGATCTTGTGCGGCGGCAGGATCTCCTCCATCGAGAAGCGCTTCTCGGGCTCCTTGTTCTCCTCCTTGTCGTTCGCCGCATGCAGTCCGGAGAACTCCCCGAGATTGAAAAGCCTGACGCCCGGCAGGTCCTGAAGCTGCTTCAGGATGCTGTCGATCCCGAAGCCTTCCCGGTTCATCATGTCCGCGCCTTTCTGCATGCAGTCGCTGCAGATGAACATGCCGTTCCCGAGCTTGGTGAGATGTCCCGCCTGGCTCTCCGGCCGCCGGCAGATCGAGCAGAAAAGTTCTGTGTCCTTCGGCCCGTCCTGCTTCTTCGGAGCGTTCTGCCCCTTCCGCTCGTCCGCGGAGACTTCCGTGAAATCGTCCTCCGGGGCGACCAGCGCGTCCTTTTTATCTTTGTTGTCTGCCATAAAAATACCTCATATTGTAGTACGGACCAGTGAAGTCCGCTGTCATTTATTATACACTTTGACCTTTATCCGCACAAGTTAAAAACAAATAAAAGAAAACGGTTCCGGCAAACCATAAAGCTCTGCCGGAACCGTTCCGTCAATGATCCTGTATACTTATGGCAGGAAAGGAATATTCTGTACGCCGCCGTCCCCGTTTCCGCCCTGGCTGCCGCCCTGCGCGTTGTCCGGAGTCTCTTCCTCTGCCGGCATGTCCTTCTTATTGCCGAGCGTGACAGCAATCTTCATGGACTCGAAGCCGGACTGGTCTTCCTTCATGCGGCTGATGGAGAAGTCGATCGTCTCGCCCGCCGCGTAGTAGCCCAGGTAATTGATGAGCTCCGCGGAGGTCGCAACGCTGGTGCCGTCGATTGCCGTGATGATATCGCCCTCAAGGATGCCGGCTGCCTCGGCAGGGCCGCCCTTCGTGACTTCACTGATGTAGACGCCGGTCGGATACCCGCTCTGGACATAATAGTCCGGCACGCCGATGCACTTGATGCCGATGTAAGCTGCCTGAGACTCGTCGACCTTCTGCCTCTGCGCCTTGCTGCCGAGGCTTGTCAGGATAGGCTCCGCGGTCTTCATCGGAATCGCATAGCCGACGCCCTCGACTTTGGCGTTCACGTACTTGATCTCATTGATGCCGATCAGCTCGCCGCGGCTGTTCAGGAGCGCGCCGCCCGAGTTGCCGGGGTTGATGGAGGCGTCCGTTTGAATCATCAGGTGGACATTGCCGTCCGAGAGCGTCACCTCGCGGTTCAGGGCGCTCACAATGCCGCGGGAGACCGTCTGCCCGTAGCCGAGCGCGTTGCCGATCGCAACGACCGTCTCGCCGACTCTGAGCGAATCGGAATCGCCGATCGTGATGACCCGGATATTGGCCATGGTCTCCGCGGAAATGCTGTCCTTCGCGACCGCCACGATCGCGAGGTCAGCGTCCGCATCTGCCCCCTTGATGACGCCGGGGACGATCTCATCGCCGATGAAGGTCACCGTGATGTCCTTGGAATTGGCGATGACGTGGTTGTTGGTCGCAATCAGAAGATCGCTGTCGGTCTCGCCGACGATGATGCCGGAACCTGCGCTCACGCTCGGCTCCTCAAAGGTCTGACCGAAGAAATCCCTGTACTGGGAAACGGATGTGTTCGTGATGGCGACCATGGACGGCATGCACATGTCGACGATCTCGATCGTCGTGAGCTCCGTCTCTTTCTCCTCCGCATCCGAGATACCGGCGGACGGGCGCTCATTGTTGCCGAGCTTGACGGTGGGCGTCGGCTCCGCGACGATGCCCGGAACAGGCGCCGCGGATCTCGTCGACTGCCCGATGCTCTTGCTGATGATCGTCACGCCGGAAAATACAAGCGCCGCGATCACCCCGAACAGCACCGCCAGTCCCGCCACGAGGCCGACTGTTCTGGCAAGGCTCTTTTTCTTCTTCGGAGTTTGCCTGCCGTCATCGGAAGGGTAGCGGAACCTGGCTTCCCCGGGCTCGATCGGCGCGGGATCGACGTCAGTCCTGAAGCGGTCCGCGTTATAACTGCCGTTATAACCGGTCCTTCCGCTCCCGTAGCCGTTATTGGAATAGCGGTTTTCACCGTTCTCCGGGCTGCGGTTCTCCTCCCGGGACGGCTCTTCGGGCTCTTCGACCCTTGACTTCGCCTTCCTTCTCTCAATATAATCCGTGGAATAGCTGCTTCTGGACTGGTAGCTGCCGTTTCCGTAGCTCCCGTAAGTCCTTACAGGCTTTTCGTCCTCGGTACCGTAGGGGTCATAGGTTGAAACCGGGCGGGCGGCGTTCGGATTCTCTTCCGGGGTCTTCGGCTCCTGCCTGATCTCCTCAATCGGCTCCTGTCTGATCTCCTCAACCGGTTCCTGGCTGTTCATGTCTGCATTTTCAGGTTCTTCGCGTCTCCATTCATCCATGGTACGATTCATCTCCATTCGAACATAGTAAACAGCAGCTCCCTGCTGCTTTCTCCATAATAATCGGAATTTGTGAAATAATTGTGTATTTTCGCACGAAAAAGGCATTGTCCGAAGACAATGCCTCTAATCAATCCATATCATCCGGGCTCACATAGCTCCAGAAGCTTCTGTTGGAGGTGCAGGATAAAATGACCGACTCCGGCAGGACCCTGTACATGCGCCCGAGCCTGAACCCGATCAGTTTGGCGGCGCTCTGGATGATCAGTTTCGGGATGAGATAGGCTCTCCCCGAACTCATCAGATACCTTGCGGTTCCTCCGACAAGCTTCCGCCCTTCATTTTCCGACTTGATCCCCCTGAAGATCTCCGGATGCATCGCCTGGGAGACGCCGTTGTCGAAATTTCTCCTGAACTGCTGCACGGCCGTATAGTTGTGGGAGTGCAGGACTCTCGCACCGGCTGCATAGGCGACCTCGCCGCCATCCCGGATGGTCCTGCCGGCAAACACCATGTCCTCATTGAAAATGCAGGGCTCGTCAAACCCGTTCATCTCCTGAAGATATTCCCTGTCGTACATGGCGCACACGTTCGAACAGAAATACGTCTTGATCCCGAACCGCGGAACATCCGCTTTCCGGCGCACGTGGTTCCTGTCGGGATAATTGAAGCTTCTCGTAAAGCGCTCGATGATCCCGCTGTCCGGCTTCGGAAGCTGCCGCGCATACGAGATCTTCACGTCCGGTTTCCGGAAGGGAAGGAGCAGGTTTTCGATCAGCTTTTTATCCGCCGGCACGGCGTCCTGCGTCATGTAGAGGATATAATCCGCATTGGAAAAACCGGCGCCCATATTCCGGGTGCCCGCATGGTCAAAATGGACCTTGCTGATGTGGAAAACCTCAGCCGCCTCGATCCCTCTGGTGATCTCCGGATTCCAGAAGCTCTCCTCCGTATTGATGATCAGAAGATGGGCAGGCTTCACCGTCTGCTCCGTGAGACGGACGAGCAGCTTTCTCACTTCCGCCGTGTCGGGATGGTAGGTCGGAATGACCACATCTACTTTAGGCTGGAAATTAATACTCATCGTACGATATCGGCCTCACCGCCGTTGTTCGGGATCACAGAGTTCTCCATCGCCCTCTCTCTTGCCGCCTGGCCGAGACCTGTCGTGTATTCGATCTCATCGCTGAAGGACTGGACGTTGGCCGAGACCTTGTAGTCGGGATCCGCGAACAGGAACTCATGCAGCTCGCGGACGTTGTCCGCCAGCGTGACCGGGACGACCGGGTCAAGGCTTCCGATGTGCTGCTCGATGTGTTCGAACGGGAAGCCCGTGGTGAGGACGATCTGGTAATGGAACATATTGCTCGCCATCTTGATGATCTGGGCGCTCGAGAAGGATGTCTTGACGTACGGGAACACGTCCTTGATGATATCCTGGACCGCCGAGAGCCCCTGCGAGCGGGCCTTGTCGACGATCTTCTCGATGACCAGTCTCTGTCTCGCCGTGCGCTTCGGGTCGGCGCCGGCCGTGTAACGGATACGCGCGTAGGAGACCGCCTGGACGCCGTTCAGGTCGTAGTTGCGCGGTTCGTCTCCCTCGTGTACGTCGAGAGGCGTGTAGGCGAGCCCTGTGACCGCCGAGGTCTCCTGGCAGTAATTGTTCAGGTGGATCGCCTCCTGGTCGGTCATGTAGATCGTGAGGCCGCCGAGATCATCGATGAGGCGGGCGACCGCCGAGAAGTCGACGACTACGTACTGCGTGATGTCAAGGTCGAGGTTTGCGTTGACCATGGAGAGCGTCTGACGCGCGCTGCCCTTCATGTAGGCGTCGTTGGCCTTGTTGAAGGTCCAGTTTTCCGGGTCTGTACAGAGATAGGTATCGCGGTAAATCGACACCAGCCTTACTTCCCAGTTGTCGTTGTTGATGGACGCGACGATCATGACGTCGCTGTTCGCGTAATCGAGATCGCCGCTTCTCGAGTCGACGCCGATCAGCATGATATTCTGGTAGCCGGTCAGCCCTCCGTTCGAGGTGACCTCCTCGTTGATGAGAACGTCGTCCGTCCTGGCGTTCGGGTCATTCTGGTTGCCGCCGCTGCCGAGCTCATGCAGCCCGCGGTTCAGCTGCGCGTACACGAAAATGCCCGCGACCAGCACCGCCAGAATGACGAGCTCCACAATAAACAGTACCAGATTGCCTTTTTTTCTTTTCTTGCTTCTCTTAGCCATAGCTTTGTCTTACTCCCCTGAATAAAAACTTCGCGTTTCCTGCCTGCCGACAGATCAGTAGGCATTTTTATTGACAAATCCCTTGAACACCGTCAGGAACAGGATCTTGATATCGAGACCGAGCGTCCAGTTTTCGATGTAGTAGAGATCGCAGTCGATCCTCTTTCTGATGGAAGTGTCCCCGCGGTAGCCGTTCACCTGGGCCCACCCCGTCATGCCCGGCCGTACCTGGTGCTTGACCATGTAGCGCGGGATCTCCTCCTGGAATTTCTCGACGAAGAACGGCCGCTCGGGCCGCGGTCCCACGAGGGACATCTCGCCTTTCAGGACATTGAAAAGCTGCGGAAGCTCGTCGATGCTTGTCTTCCGCATGAACCGCCCGACCGGCGTGACACGGGGGTCGTCCCTCACCGTCCAGGCCTTCTTCTCCTTGTTCTCCTCCTGAACCACCATCGAGCGGAACTTGTACATCATGAAAGGCCTGTTGTGCAGCCCGACGCGTTCCTGCCTGAAAATGAGAGGCCCCGGCGAGGTCAGCTTGATGATCGCCGCGAAGATCAGCATCACCGGTGAGCCGATAATGATGCAGATGATGCTTCCGACGATATCGAAGAGGCGCTTCACCGCTGCGGGAAATGCATTTGACAGCGGCACGTAGCGGATATTGATGACCGGCAGCCCCAGGATGTCCTCCGTATAGGGCTTCGTCGGGATGATGTTGTTGTAATCCGGTATGAACTTCGTGTGCACGCCGGATTTCTCGCAGAGCGTGACGATCTCCTCCAGCCGGTAGTACTCGTTCAGGCCGAGGGTGATCGCGATCTCGTCCAGATGATTCTCCGGGAGAATGATCATCAGGTTGTCGATCCTGCCGAGGACCTTCACTCCTTTATACATGGTCCCGGCCGCAATGCGGTCATCCAGGATCCCCCGGATATTGAACCCCCACTGCGGGTTGGCCATCACTCTGTCTATATACTCCTCAGCTGCCCGGCTGTAGCCGACCAGAAGGACATTTCTCTGATTAAGGCCCCTCTTCCGCATCTGCTTGACGACGCCCCAGATGAGGAACCGCGCGCCGATGTCGAGCACAATATTGAGGATGAAAAATGCAAAAATCATCCTCCGCGACCAGTGATCCTGATGCGTGATCTGCAGGACTGACATGAACAGCAGAAAGCCGACGCCGTTTGCCTGGGCCACCGACGCGATCTCCAGCCTGCGGCCCTTGATCCGGTGGCTTGTCCCGTAAAGGTTGAAGCCGGAATAAAGGACCAGCATGATCGGGATGATCACGACCAGCGCCTGCATGTAGACCCTGAAGGAGACCGCCTCGACGGAGGTCTCAAAGAGAAGCGTCGTCCGGTAACGCAGGAACCAGGCAATCAGATAAGAAGCCGCACACACAAGTATATCGACTGCCGCTGTCAGCCGATTAAAATACTTCTGATTTTCTTCTATCATAATTTATAAACCTTCCAGTAGTCAGAAGATCTGATTCAATCACATTCTGTGATAATACTATAAACCCCGGCTGTTTGCAAGGTAAAAACCCTTATAATTCTGTTAAAAAAGGCTTAAGCCCCCTCAGCCGATCAGCCGGCGCACGCAGTTGACCCAGAGATCGCACTGGATCCGGAAATAATGCGGCAGATTCCGCGACTCATATTTAACCTTTTTCCCCTCTTTCCTGCCTTTTTGGCACATCTTAAAGCCGTTCACAAGCCCGGCAAGATACTCCTTCCCGAAACCCTTTCTCGCAAAGAAGACTGCCTTCACGGTAAAACCGAAGACGAGCAGAGGGAGATTGAGGAGGATCTGGCCTGCCGGCATGTTCTTGTAGACAAGATAAATGCTGTTCCTCGAGGTATTCAGCACCTTGAAGAGGTTGTAGACGGAGCCGCTGGTCGCGCTGCCGACGTGCAGCACCCTGGCCCGCGGCGCAAAGATGTTGCTGTAACCCCTGATCCTCGCCCGCCAGCCGATGTCCGTGTCTTCAAGATACGCGAAATGATTCTCGTCAAACAGCCCGATCTCATCGAGAATGCTCATGCGGTAAATTGCCGCACCCGCGCAGGAGGAAAATATCTCCCGCGTCCGCGTGTAATTGCACGCAGGTTTCCCTTTCCCCCGCGCGAAAGCCCAGCCGAACGCGCAGTAGTAATCGCCGGCGTCATCCATCAGGGTCTCGTCGTCCATCTTGAGCATTTTGGCCTGGGCGGAGAAGATGTTTTCATTTTTCAAGATCGCCCGCACAAGCTCCTTCACCATATCCGGGTCGGCGGACGTGTCATTGTTTAAGAGGATCACGAAGTCCATCCCCTCCGACGCGCGGATGCCCTCGTTGACGGCCCCGGTGAAGCCGGTATTCTCCGGGAAGCGGATCAGCGTCACTTCGGGGAACTCGCTCGCGATGGCCTCCGCGCTCCCGTCCGATGAGCCGTTGTCGATCACGATGATCTTATCCGGGGCGAGCGTCTGGCGGCGGAGGGCAAGGAAGCATTCCCGGTAATACTTTATTCCGTTGTAATTCGGTATCACGACTGAGACTTTAGCCAATGTGTCCTCCTCATGCCTTCAGCGAGTAGTTCCATTTTTTGAGAGAGAGATTCTTATTGTAATTCGGATCCCCGTTCTTCAGGAGATCCAGCCAGTGCACGCGCATGTACTCGATCTCGCTCTGGAAGCGCCGCACCTTCTCCGGCGAATCCTCGGGGCCTCTGGTCCTTGATTCGTCATGGTAGGCCTCGGCGTAGGGATCGTAGACGACCCGAAGACCGGTATCCCGGATCACTTTCAGGCAGAGATCGACGTCGTTGAACGCGACCGCCAGCTCCTCCGTAAAGCCGTTCACGGCCTCGAACGCGCTGCGTCTGACCAGCATGAGCGCCGCGGTGACCGCGGAGAGATCCTGCATGATCGCCGCCTTGTGCATGTAGCCGGAGCGGCCGCGCGGCAGGTCGACGAACATCGCGCCGGCCACCCCGCCGATCCCGATCACAATGCCGGCGTGCTGGACCGTATTGTTCGGATAATAGAGCCTCGAGCCGACGATGCCCACGTCCGCCCTCTGGCACACGCCGAGCATCTCCGAGAGCCATTCCGAGCTGATGGAGACCCGCACATCATTGTTCATGAAGAGCAGGTACTCTCCTTTCGCCTTCGAAGCGCCGTAGTTGTTGATTGCGGAATAGTTGAACGGCTTCTTCCACCGGAGGAAGCGCACGCGGGGGTTCTCCTCCTTCAGTTTCTGATAGTAGTCAAAGGTCTTCTTCTCTTTGCTCCCGTTCTCGATGATGAGGACCTCATAGTAGGGATAATGCGTCTTCCCGAGCGCCTCCATGCAGGCCCTGAGCGTATCCGCATTGTCTTTATTCGGGATGATGATCGAGACCAGAGGCTTTCCCTGTACCGGATAGCGGACCCGGTAGAAACCGAAATCCGGCAGGAGCTCCACGGTCCCTTCGGTGCCGGTCCTCTTAAGGTTCCCCTCGATTGCCATCTTTCCGGCCTCGTAGGCATACTGCTTCGAGAGCGGATTGTCCGCGGTCGAAGCCTCGTGCGTCCGCCAGTGGTAGAGCACCCGCGGGATGTGGACGATCTTCTCCGCCTTCTCGCTCATCCGGAAAATGAAATCATAGTCCTGCGCCCCGCTCATGGCCGGATCGAACGGATCCTCGCCGGCGAGGGACTCCTTCACCGCCAGGAAATGCGTGATATAGTTGTTGGAGCGAAGCAGGTCCAGGTTGAAGTCCGGCTTGAAATGCGGCTGGAAATGCTCCTCCTCATCTCCCCGGATCTTGTCCTCGTCCGAGTAGATCATGTCCGCCCCGTCCGCGGCAGCCTTCGCGAAGTGCCAGAGCGCATCCGGCGCGATCGTATCGTCGTGGTCGAGGAAGGCGAGGTAACTGCCGTCCGCTTCGCGGACCGCCGCGTTGGTGTTGGAAGCGATGTCTTTATTTTCCGCAAGCTTTACGTAACGGATCCTCGCATCCTTCTCCGCATAGCTCTTTACAACCGCCTCAACGCTGCGGCTGCCGGCCGGCATTGCCCTGTCGGAGGCGTCCGCGATCACGAGCTCCCAGTTCCCGTAGCTCTGGGCGATGACGGATTCGATCATGCGGGAAAGATATTTTTCAGGCGTCAGGTAAGCCGGAACGATCACGGAGAATTTCGGACCGCCGGGAACGCCCTCCCTCTTCTGGGCTGCCAGCTCCCCGTTCGACGCCCGGTGCGCAAGAAACCAGGGTCCGTACGGCACTTCCTCGGGCTCCAGGCGGTCGAGCAGATGATTCATAAACTCCTTCGGCCCGAAATGCATGAGGTAGAGAACCCCTTTTTTGATTTTATAAGGCGTGATCATCGAAAATTTCATCCGTTCTTACTCCGCTTTACAAATGAAAGCACATAGTCCAGCGGCTCCGTTTCGCCGCACTTTTTTCCGATTAAGAGAAACAGTACAAAGAGAACAGCCGAAAAGGCCGACAGCAGAAGGCCCTTCTTAAGGCCCGGCACGACGTAATGCATCCGGATCGAATGCTCGCCCGCCGGGATCTTCAGCGCCGTAAATCCTTCGCAGGCCTTCCAGCGCTCCGCCGGGACGTCATCGACCCAGGCGTTCCAGCCGACCTCATAGGGGATCGCAATGAAGAGGACGCCGTCCTCCGGCGCGCTGACTGTCCCTGTGACCGTGTCATCCTTCCCGGTATCCTGAATGCTGATGCTCGCGTTCCGGTCCCTGTCCTCATAACGGACGGAGATCTTGTTCGTGCTCCCGTCCGGCTCAAGTTCCCAGGCTGCCATCGCGGTCTCCTCGCCGTAGAAGGAGGCGATGTTTCTCACCTCCGTGCAGCGGTAGACCGTCACATTCCCGAACGTCCATAAAGGCTCGGTCCCGTAGATATCCGCCTCCGCGGTCCTTGCGAGGATATATTTTACACCGACGAGATCCGACTGGCCTCTGTTCGAAATGCCCAGCGTATAAATATGGTGGTTGACGTCGGCAAACAGCAGGTCATTCCAGTAGTCTCTCACATAGAACTGGATGAACGCGTTCTGGGTTGAATTGTAGGTGCTGACCGGGTGGTAGCCCATCATCATGCCGTCCATGGCGACCGACGCGCCGTAGGTCTTTTCGGTGCGGAAGTACTCAGCGTCATTTTCCCTGATGAAGGCGAGCGCCTCGAGCGTATCCGGATCGCTGATCTCGCGCATGTAGGTGCCGCCCTTAAACAGCGTGTCCCGGTCGGCTGTCGTCCCGAGAGAATCCACCGCGCAGTTCATGACCAGGAACGCGACGAGGCCCCAGTAGATGAGCCTCCTGTACTGCCTCGTCTTCCGTAACCCGAAGAGGAACAGCAGGACGGCCATGGCGGTCCCGCCGAAGAAATGCAGCACCGAAACGTACCGCGGGTTGGCGATCGTATCCGGCAGCGAGTACACGAGGTACATGCGCCAGACGGCTGCCAGCGCGATGACGAGCGCGATGAGGCTCGCTCTTCTCCTCGCGAAAATCTCGTTCAGTGTGAAGGCCGCGATCATCGCAAAATACGGCGTGTAGACAAACATATAGCGGCAGAACGGCGCGGTAAAACCGTTCATGATGATGCCCGGGGTGGGCGTCAGCAGGATCAGCACCGCGGCAGCAAGCACCGCATACTGCAGGATCTTATTTTTCCTGTTCATATTCATGCCCGGTATGAGGAACACATACTGGACGATCAGGAAAATGAAAAGCGTCGAGAAGAACAGGTTGGAATCCTCATAAAAGTTTCCCTGTCCGCTGTACGAGGAGATGCCTCTCGCCGTCGAGGAGAAAAAGCGCGCGATCAGCGCTCTGTAGTAATCCCCTCCGTAGGCGTACTTGAACAGTCTCGTGAGGAGCCCGTCATCCGACTGAAGCCGCGAGGAGACGCTCAGGATCGCGGAGACCGCCGGCAGGAGCGTAAACATACCGAGTCCCACGCCGAGCCCCATCGGCCAGGCAAGCCGGAAGACGTCCCCCACATAGGGCAGGAAACCGGTCAGTTTCCTTGTGAGGAACCGTATCACGACATATAACCCCGTAAACAGCAGGATCATGTAGGCGATGTACATGCTGTTTACGACAACGAGACAGCTCATGAGCGTCAGCTGCGGCCAGCGCTTCGGATCCCGGATCGCAAGCTCGATAAACAGCATCTCGAAGATGAGCAGCACCGGCACCACCGCGAACTGGTAGTGCTGGCCCCAGACCATCATAAAGCCGGAAAATGCATACATGTACGCCGCCGGCAGCTTCGCCTTCTCCCTGAGCGGAAAGACCGAGAGGAAGA
>DFFD01000019.1:0-7724 GCA_002369495.1 Lachnospiraceae bacterium UBA3785
AAAAAGAGCCGCTTTTCGCGGCTCTCATTAACCTTATGTCATTCTTCTTGCCGGTCTTAAGCTTGGAGAGATTCACATTTGAAACTCCCACACGTTCCGACAGCTCATTCAGACTCATCTTTCGGTCCGCCATAACCCGGTCGAGCCGCAATACTATTATTCATCTCAGGACCTCTCTTCCCGGGTTATAAGACATATTTTCGCATCGGAGGGATCAGTCGAAGCAGCGCGCATGACAGGAAGGACAGCGCTGTGACGATCAGGAAGACCAGTACCGTTCCCAGCCTGTAATGATGAAAATGCATCGGGGTCAGCCGGACGATCCTGTATAATCCCTGAATGAAGACCGGGTGAATCAGATAGACGCCAAAGCAGAGCCTGTCGATCTGCCACAGCCATTTTTTTATCCGCGCGCTGCCGGACCGCGTTCCGGCGGCTTCATTTCCTTTTCCGAAGAACAGGCCGAACAGGCAGACTGCGGACAGGGCGGTGACAGGGCTGTTGTAGTCAAAGCGGGACGTCTCCAGTGCCGGATCCCGCCAGACCAGGATGCCGATTGCAAGGAGAAGGGTCAGGAATCCGAAAAGCCGGAGAAGGCGGTACCGGCTGTTCCGGTATCTGTCCATATAATATCCGCATAACACATAAAAGACCGGATACGTCAGCGCAATGTTAAAGGGCACATGAAGCGAAAACAGACGGTTTACCGTGGGTACGGCCATTCCCATCACAAAAACGGAGACCAGAACATAGAAGACCCAGCTCCTTTGGGCATTGTCCGTAAACGCCTTTAAGACCGGCAGGATCAGATAGATGCCGATCAGGATAAAGCAGTACCAGAGATGATCGGCCGTCCGGCCGGTGACAGCATACCAGGGGGCCTTCAGCAGGGCGCGGAGAGCCCCGTCCGTACCGATGTGCAGGACAAATGCATAGGCCGAGCCGAACAGCAGGACCGCAAAAAGGATGCGGCGCACATTTTTTACAAGGCATATGCGCGGCGTCAGATCCTTCTTTCGGTTCAGCAGCAGGGCGCCTGTCAGCATGAGAAAGACCGGGACGCCCCATCTCATCAGATAATAGTTGACGGCAAACCATCTGGCATGATCATAGTCTACTTCGACGATCTCCGGATGAACCAGTGCTGTTCCGTTCGTGTGCAGCCAGATGACCGCCAGGGCAGCCAGTATTCTGAGTGCTGAGATCTTTATATCTACTGTATCTTTGTTGTCAGCATTTTTCATGGATAACACTCCGTAAGGACAGTCCTCCGTATACAAAAACCCGCTGCCCGGGGGATTTCCCGGGGCAGCGGCTTACTGACTCTCATGGTTTCTTACTGTTTCGCCTTCCGAAGCAGCTCATTCCACTCGCCCACGATCGAGCGGTCCTCGAAATAGTCGATCCGCATCGCCTTCCGGACACGGGCAAGCGTCTCGTTGGTCGTCTCGACCGCCCTCGCGGTGCCCTCCCGGATGATGTCGTACACGGAATCGATGTCCGCCTCCCACTTCGCGCGCTCTTCGCGGATCGGTGCAAGCGTCTCCTCGAGCACGTTGATGAGGAACTTCTTGCAGACGCCGTCGCCGAGGCCGCCGCGGCGGTAATGGTCCTTCATTTCCTCGAGATTCTGATAGTCCGGCAGGAAGCGCGCAAAATCGTCGTCGGTGCACAGCGCATCCAGGTAGGTGAAGACCACGTTGCCCTCGATGTGGCCCGGGTCGCTGATCTGCAGGTGCTGCGGGTCCGTGAACATCTTCCCGTTGACCATCTTCTTGACGGTCTTCGGCGTGTCGGAGAGGTAAATGCAGTTCCCGAGCGACTTGCTCATCTTGGCCTTTCCGTCGACGCCGGGGAGACGGCGCTGGGTTTCATTTTCAGGGATCATCGCTTTCGGGAGCACCAGCGTCTTCCCGTAGATTTTGTTGAAGCGCTCCACGATCTCGCGGGTCTGCTCGATCATCGGAAGCTGGTCCTCGCCGACCGGGACCACGTTGGCGTTGAACGCGGTGATGTCCGCCGCCTGGGAGACCGGATAGACGAAGAAGCCGGCCGGGAGGCCCTCATCCGCGAAGCCGCGCATCTGGATCTCCGCCTTGACCGTGGGGTTCCGGGACAGGCGGGCTGTCGTCACCATGTTGAGGTAGTAGAAGGTCAGCGCATGAAGAGCCGGAAGGGCCGACTGCACGCAGATCGTCGTCTTCGCCGGGTCGATGCCCACCGACAGGTAGTCGAGAACCACGTTCACGATATTGTCCCTGATCTTGCCCGGGTTGTCCGCGTTGTCCGTCAGAGCCTGGTCGTCCGCGATCAGGATATTGATCTCATCAAATTCCCCGGAGTTCTGCAGTTCTACCCTGCGCTTCAGAGATCCTACGTAATGCCCGAGGTGAAGCCGTCCGGTGGGGCGGTCGCCTGTCAGAATGATATTTTTTCCCATGATGTATCCCCCTTTTCTCTCTGATAGATTATGCCATTTCAGGCACGGTCTTGTCAATGCCGGATGAGAAGACGTCATTTATCAAACATATAGTAGTACTGGATCTGCCGGTAAAGGAGCGCCTCCCTGTTGCTGTCATCGTTCCAGACCTCCGGAGACAGGCGCTCGCCGGCAGCATTTTTCACCTCCCTGGCGGAAACGACAGGATACTGCTCAAACAGCGTCTGCATGTAAGCGGTCCTCGCGTCATAGGCCAGGTCCGCGTAATCCTGCAGCATGAGCGCCAGGTAATTCGCGCTGAGCTCCTCATAGTTACCGGACACCGAAGGCTCAAAGTTTGTCCACAGGTAGTAAGGGATGACATATCGAAGAGCGAGCTCCTCCTCTGTCCAGTCACTCACCGCCACATCCCTGCTCTTATTCTGGAAGAGATTGTAGGTCTCATCGGCAAGGCTGGGCTGATGATCCCCGAACATAAGGATGATGACTTTCTCGTCAGTATTTTCAAAATAGTCGATCAGTTCCCTGTAAGCCTGATCGCTCTCGTACTCCAGCGACAGGTACTGGGACAGCTGCCGGTCGTTATTTTCATCTCCCGTATAAGAAGCGTTTATGTGTCCTTCGTAGTTCTCATAGGTGTAGGCGCCGTGATTCTGCATGGTGATGTCGAAAATGAAGACCGGACCTTCCTTTTTCTTCTCCTCATACACCTCGATCGTCTTATCGTAGAGACAGCGGTCCGAGATCTTATTCCGGATGTACATCCCTTCGGGGGAGGCGGCCAGCTCCTCGTCGGACAGATACTCGCAGAAGGCATGGCCGGCATAGCGCTCGTCAAAGTCCAGGATCGACATGAACTCATCAAAGCCCAGATACTCATAGACGTGTTCTCGGTCATATCCGGACGCAAAGAAGGGGTGGATCGCGGTCGTCGAATACCCCAGATCGCCCAGATGGCTCACCAGGCCGTCCTTATCGCTGAAAATGTACTGATTGTACGGTACGCTGCCCGGGCAGTTGATCAGTGAATTCTGTGTCAGAAGCTCCCATTCCGTATTGGCCGTGTCGCCGCCCCAGATGGAGACGTGCAGCATGCCGGACCGGATCTCGCCTTCCTCCGTCATCCGCCTGAGATTCGGCAGCGGGTCCAGAGCGTCGTCAAAACCGTCATAGACTGTAAAATCCGCCAATGCTTCATTCATGATCACGATAATGTTCGGTTTTTCCGGGGACCCGCCGTCATCCGGGGTTTCATTTTCATATTGAAGCATCTGCTCCGCCAGTTCCTTTTTACTGTACCCGGCAGGCTTCTCAACCGATAATTCCGTTGCCTCCTTGTAGAGGCACAGAAGCTTTCCGTAGGTCTTTTCTTCGGACTGGTGCCAGAATGCATTCATGTCCCATGCACTGATATCGATCCGCGTGATTATAAGGCAGGTGATCGTGAAAGCCGCAAGGGAAATGACCCGCGGGACGATCCTGCGCTTTTTATCGTTCCGGGTCTTTCTCTCGGCGATAAACAGCAGCACGCAGATGACAGCCGTGATGCAGAGTCCGGCTGTTTTTCTTTGCATCGAACCGTTGAACAGAAAATCATTTCTGTAATCGCCGGCAACCGACATGGCCGTCCTGAAGCTGAAAATATCCTTCGCCATGAGCGGCGTGCCCCGAAGCTGCCAGACGATCTCATTGGCCATGTAGAGGACAAATACAGGGATCTCCGTCAGTAGGGCGCTCACGGAGGCATTGGCTGTGACCGTAAAAAAGGCCAGCTCAACGGCCAGGATCAGCAGCAGATTGCACAGTATATAGTGAGGAGAGATGTCTCCCCCGTTGGCGGCAAGCACCCAGATGACCCAGGGCATGACCGCAAGGACCGCGATCTTCAAAGCCCGGTTTATTCTGTCAGAGGGTGCCTTTGCCGTTTTCTTTCTGTCCGCGTTCTTCGCCGGATCAGTCATGATCAATGTCCTCCTGTGTGATGTCATCGGAGTAGATGAGAGATATCCCCTTATCCCTGAACATTTTTGCCTCATCAGGATCATTTACGGTGAACACGGCCACCTTGATGCCGTGCTTCATCCAGTTTTCGACCGTCTCCCAGTCTATTTTTCCTTCGGAGAACCAGTTGTGCCCGACGGCCACGCAGCCGACACGGGTCCTGCCGCAGAAGTCAAGGACAGACTCCCCGGTCCAATGGTCCAGATAAAGCGTATAGATGATCGTCTCAAAATCATATGCCTGAAGGACGACATCCAGCATCTTCTCGTTATAGATCTGCGGGATGATCCTTTTAAGGACGCCTTTGTAACCCGCCGCGGTCTCAACAATCTCCCGAAACTGCAGCGCGATGCTATCGGGATCCGTATATTTCGTATCCGTGATCAGGTAAAGATTTTTATTGTTCTCCAGATATTCGCATATCTCATCAAATGTCAGCGCATGATACTGCCCGAGGATCTCTCCGGCAGCAATGCTCTCCTTTGTATACGGAATCTCATAGCCGCTGCCGGTCAGGGTGCGCCAACGCTCCTCATCGTGGGATACCACAAGTTCTCCGCTCAAGTCAATATCAAAATCAATTTCTATAAAACGGGAGCCCTTCTCAAGACTGCTCTCCAGCGCTTCCCGCGAGTTCGTGTAGTACGCCTCATCGGGCAGACCCCCGCATGCGTGCCGGACGACGGAGGTCCCGTCCATGCAGTGATAGCCGGGCTTTCCTCTCCCGCCTGCCCGGCTCAGGAGAAGAGCGCCTGCGACAAGCGCCGGCACCAGAATAATCAGTAAATATACTGTTTTAAGACCCTGCCTCCTTAAGGCATGTCTCCCTGCCGGGGTTCCGGCATTCTGTTGATGGATTCTCAATTTAACGTTCCTCTTCTGATCCGCAGGCCTGCCTGCCGTCAGCCGTTCCGGTACCGCTTACGGTACTGCGCCGGCGTCACCCCTGCCGCGTCCTTAAAGCTTTTGATAAAGAAATTGACGGTGCTGAACGCCAGCCTCTCCGAGATCTCCCGGACGGAGAGGTCTGTTGTGCGGAGGATCACTTTCGCGCGCTCCGCTTTCACATTCCGGATGTAGGTATTGATGGACTGCCCGGTCTCCTTCTTGAACTTCTCGCTCAGGTAATACTCGGAGTAGCCGGCCAGCGCGGCGAGGTCGGCGATCTTTATTTTCCGCCCGACGGACATCTCGATGTAGTCGCAGCACTTCTGTATCGTGCGCGAGTAGGCCGGATTCGCGTGAAGATAGTGCACACGGTAAATGAAGTCATGGTAGATCGTGTAGCCCAGCGCGGAGAGTTCTCCGGAGTCATTGCAGTTTTCGACCGTCTGGATGTAGGAATCCCCGAGCGGATACGCGATCTCGGGGCTGAGGCCGCCCTCCATGGCGGCCCGGCTCACCAGCGTGATGAACACGATAATGCTGGTCTTTATGGCGCGCAGCGGATCCTGACCCTTTACCGGGACGCCGGCGCTCATGTTCATGCTGTTGCGGAAAGCTCCCTCATAACTGATATCGCCGCTGCGGACCATCTGCAGCAGGGCCTGTTCAGCCAGATAGACTTTGTTCCGGTCACGCTTCTTTGGGGTATCGGACGAGAGCTCGATGCCCGGGGCTGTCTCCGGAAACAGGTCTTCCGGACCCAGCTGCTGCCCCGTCAGCGTATTGTGGATCAGCATCATATAGCGGATGAAGACCGCATAGGGCATGACGGGGAACTCCGGCAGAAGCCGGCAGAGCTCGTTTGTCAGGATCCGGTTCTCCCGGCCGAACGGAAGGCTCTTTAAGGTCTCCCGGATCTGTTTCTCCAGCGGCTGCGTGTAAAAGACCGGGCCGGTCACGAAGATGAGTCCGTGGTTTTTCTCCGCCTCAAAGGTTGCCGCCCACTGCATGCCGATGACGGAGCCGATGAGGAGGGGCTTTTCATTTTCCCCGGAATGCGCATAAGACAGCGCCTGCTCAATGCCGCCGAGGCTGTGGAAAGCCCTGTCGAGGAGCTCCTTCTCATCTTCCGGGCAGGATGAGGCAATCAGCCTGCCCTGCCTGTCGTAGCTCCAGACATACAGTTTTTCGGACGGCGGGATCAGGCTCTCCAGAAGAAGAAGATTCCTCTCTTCAGGCGTGATCTGTCTTTCCATCGGACGCGCCTCCTCTCAGGTCTCCGGCAGCCTCATGAGCAGGCTGCCGGGCAGCTGCGGTCACAGTGCCGGCCGCTTACCGAAATTTTAGCATCGAATTCACGGGGAGGCAACCGTATTCTCCTGTTATCCGTGAATTTCGCATTCTTTACTCCGCCGGATATTCTCCTGAATTTTGATAACTTTTCCCGATTTTTAACGTTTACGAAAATCCAACTTCAAACTACAATGTAACCAGACAGGCGGACAGGGATCCGCAGAACATATTTTTATAGCAAAGGAGATATCATCATGGAAAAAAATCAGGCAGCCCGGAGTGAAATCGACGGCGTACAGTACAGGAGAGCCCACCTCTGGCAGATCATCCTGGTCGCCTTCAACGCCTTCAACGGCATGGCGATGTACTTTCTCATCGGCCTGGCGAGCTACTCCGCCAGCATCGGCTACGGCATCGCGACCCTCGTGGTCGGCGGCCTTCTGACCTTCACCAGAATTTTTGACGCGATTACCGACCCGCTGCTCGCATTTGTCTATGACCGCTTCAACACACCGTTCGGCAAGGTCCGCCCGCTGATGCTCATCGGCTGGGCGATCCAGAGTCTCGGCGTCCTCTGCATGTTCAACTTTTTCTCGAGCAAAGGACACGGCGTCCCGGTCTTCCTTCTCTGCTACATGCTCTACGTCATCGGCTACACGATCGTCAACATGACCGCGCAGACCCTTTCGCCCCTGCTCACGAACGATCCGAAGCAGCGCCCGACCGTCGGCGTCTGGCAGACCGTCTTCAACTACATGGTCCCGATGGCTCTCAACATCGTCGTTTACACCCGCCTCATGCCGGCCTTCGGCGGCAGCTTCAACCAGGAGTTCCTGAACGTCGTGACCTGGCTCTGCGTGGCGATCTCCTTCTTCGGCATCGTGATGGTCTGCATCGGCATCTCCGAGTACGACAAGCCGGAGAACTTTGAAGGTCTCGGCAAGACCGAGCGTCTTGAGGTGAAGGATATGATCAATGTCCTCACGAACAACAAGCCGCTCCAGAGCTACATCATTTCCGCGGCTTCCGACAAGATCGCCCAGCAGGCTTCCTCCGCCTCCATCGTCGGCACGATGCTGAGCGGCATCCTGATCGGCAACATGGG
>DFFD01000019.1:7860-8592 GCA_002369495.1 Lachnospiraceae bacterium UBA3785
CACGGCAACAAGGAGTCCATCGTCACCTGGACCCGCAACTGCATCTACGCAAACCTTGTTATGATCCTCTTCTTCATCGTCACGAGAAACACGGTCGGAACGCAGACCATCGCCTCGATGGGCATCACCATGATCGTCTACGTCGCCCTGACCTTCATCACGAACGGTTTCGCGATGTGCGTCACCACTGCCAACACCGCCTTCATGGCCGACATCATCGACTTCGAGCTTGACAGAAGCGGGAAATACATTCCGGCCGTCGTCACCGGCACCTACAGCCTGATCGACAAGATCGTCTCCTCCTTCTCGGCCGCCATCGCGACCTCCTGCGTCGCCCTGATCGGCTACACATCCACGATGCCGCAGCCGGGCGACCCGGACACCGCGGGCGTCTTCTGGATGACCATGTTCCTCCGCTTCGGGCTCGCGATCTTAGGCTGGATCTGCACGCTCGTCGCCATGCGCGGCTGCAAGCTCGGCAAGAGTGAGATGGCGGAAGTCCAGCACCGCATCGCCGACAAAAAGGCCGCCGCAAAAGAAGCACTGATCAATAAGGAACTTCACAAGGGGGATCCCGCAAATGCGTAAAATCACAGCACTCAAGGAGGGATGGCGGTTCTTAAAGGCCGCCCTCCCCGTCGAAACAGCCATGGAAAATGCCTCCCGGGGCGAAGCCGTCACGCTCCCCCACACCTGGAACGTAATCGACGGTCAGGACGGCGGCAACGACTA
>DFFD01000215.1 GCA_002369495.1 Lachnospiraceae bacterium UBA3785
ACGGCGGCAACGACTATCACCGCGGCACCTGCTGGTACGTCCGGGAGCTCACGAAGGAGGAGACGGCCGGCGAGCGCGTTTTCCTCGAGATCAACGGCGCCGCGATGACCGCCGAGGTCTTCCTGAACGGAAAAATGCTCACCCGCCACGAGGGCGGTTACTCCGCCTTCCGCGTGGAGCTCACCGGTGAGCTCGCTGACAAAAATGTCCTCGCGATCTCCGTGAACAATGAGGACAACGACACCGTCTACCCCCAGAAGGCGGATTTCACCTTCTACGGCGGCCTCTACCGCGCCGTGAACCTGATCGCGGTGCCGGAGGAGCATTTCGAGCTCCTTAAGGACGGGACTCCGGGCATCAAGGTGACCCCAGTCGTCGACCTGGAAAATAAAACCGCCGTCGTCACCGTCGAGACCTGGCACAACGGCCAGTCGGTTGACATAACTGTAAACGGAGAGACCAGAACGGTCGAGCGCACCGCCGAGTTCACGATCGAAAATGTGCATCTCTGGGACGGCCTTGAAGATCCCTACCTCTACACCGCCTCCGCGAAGCTGCCCTCGGGCGACGAAGTCAGCACACGGTTTGGGTGCCGTACATTTTCCTGCGATCCCGAAAAGGGCTTCTTCCTCAACGGCCGCAGCTATCCGCTTCGCGGCGTGAGCCGCCACCAGGACCTCAAGGGCAAAGGGAACGCGCTCTCTTACGAGGACCACGCCGCCGACATGGCGATCATCCGGGAGCTCGGCGCGAACACGCTTCGGCTCGCCCACTACCAGCACGCGCAGGAGTTCTACGACCTCTGCGACGAGAACGGCCTCATCGTCTGGGCTGAGATCCCCTACATCACGATGCACATGAAGAACGGCCGGCAGAACACGCTCACTCAGATGCGGGAGCTGATTACCCAGTGCTATAACCATCCCTCGATCGCGGTCTGGGGGCTTTCGAACGAGATCACCGCGGCGAGCGCGGTCAATGAGGACCTGCTCGAGAACCACCGCCTTCTCAACGACCTCTGCCACCGGATGGATCCGACCAGGCTCACCACGATGGCCAACGTCTTCATGCTGGAGATCGAAAGCCCGATCCTTGAGATCCCGGACATCAACAGCTACAACCTCTACTTCGGCTGGTATCTCGGGGAACTCGATCAGACCGATGAGTTCTTCGACGAGTATCACGCAAAATACCCGGACCGCGTGATCGGCTTCTCCGAGTACGGCGCCGACGCAAACCCCGCGTTCCACTCCTCCGCTCCGGAGAGAGGCGACTACACCGAGGAGTACCAGGCTCTCTACCACGAGCATATGCTGAAAATGATCGAAGAGCGCCCCTACCTCTGGGCCACCCACGTCTGGAACCTCTTCGATTTCGCGGCGGACGGC
The DNA here is from genome assembly GCA_002369495.1 of Lachnospiraceae bacterium UBA3785. GTDB lineage: Bacteria > Bacillota > Clostridia > Lachnospirales > Lachnospiraceae > Chordicoccus. The sequence goes on from DFFD01000215.1 coordinate 1,389, forward strand.
CGCGACGAGGGCGGCAAGCACGGGGAGAACCAGAAGGGCCTCGTCTCCTTCGACCGCAGCCTCCGCAAGGATGCCTTCTACCTCTACAAGGCCGCCTGGAACAAAACAGAGCCGTTCGTCCACCTCTGCGGAAAACGTTATGTCAACCGCTGTGAGGACGAGACCGAGATCAAGGTCTACTCCAACCAGAAGAAGGTCACTCTCTTCGTGGACAACACCCCGGTTGAGACGCTCGAGGGTGAGACGATCTTCCGCTTCCGCATCCCGCTCGTCGGGGAGCACCTGATCCGCGCCGAGGCGGGGGATGTGAGCGATGTGATGTGCATCCGCCGGGCTGCCGAGCCGGACGAGAGTTATATTTACAATAAGACCGCATCTGTGGTAAACTGGTTTGATAAGGATGAGATCGATCCCTCCTGCTTCTCCATTCAGGACACGCTCGGGGAGATCCGTTCCAACCCCGAGGCAGGCGCTATCATCGACGCGATGATGGCGGAAGGCGCCAAATCGCGCGGCGACGTCGCCGACGCGGTCAAGGACAACCCGGCTCTCCAGCGCATGATGGGCCGCATGACGCTCATCAGCATGCTGAAACAGGGCGGCGCCGACGAGGAGAGCATGAAGCAGATCAACCGAATCCTGCAGGGTATCAGAAAATGAAAAAAGCAGTCCAACAGATCATGCTGGGCACTGTGACCGGAAACGAATCGCAGGCCCGCGAAACGTTAAAAACCATCAAGGCCGCCGGATACGACGGCCTTGAACTCAATCGATTCATGATTCACAAAAGCTCCCTGATGGTGAGGCTCATGACACGCGCGGCGGGCATGCCCACCGGAAAGGGCGGCGCTCTTGACTGGCACGCGCTGCTCAAGGAGAGCGGCCTCTCCGTCGTGGGCCTTCACGCAGACCTGGGGAGCCTCGAGCGGGAGCCGGAAGCCGTGATGGCGGAAGCAAAGAGCTTCGGCACGGATAAGATCGTCATCACAGGCATGTACCGCTTCGACTACTCCGACGAAAAGACCGTTCGGGAGCTTGCGAAGCGCCTCAACAAGTGCGGGGAGCAGCTGAAAAATGAAGGACTCTCCCTCCTCTACCACAACCACAACGTGGAGCTCCTTCAGGTTCGTCCGGGCCACCGCGCCTACGATGTCCTCATCGAGGAGGCCGACCCGTCTTATGTAAACTTTGAATTCGACAGCTACTGGTTCACGGACG
>DFFD01000167.1 GCA_002369495.1 Lachnospiraceae bacterium UBA3785
CCCTCGCCCGGATGGCGGTAGAGCTGCTTCTGCCCGTCGAACACGAAATCCTTGAGGTGCAGGACGGAAATGCGGTCGCCGTAGAGCTCGAACGCCTTGTTGAGGATCGCCGCCTGGCCTTGCGGGTCGAATTCGACCTCAGGGGTCATGAGGTTGACCGCGTCCAGGATGACCTCGACCGCCTCGGAATCAAGATCATGGAGAAGCCGGTCCATGAGCTCCGGCGAGTGGATCGTGTGGTCGAAAACGCCCTCGATGCCGACCGTGACGCCGAGCTGCTCGGCCGCACGGACGATCTCTTTGAAGCTCTTCAAGACCGTCTGGTAGCACTCCTCGGTCTTTGTGAGCGGCGTGACCTTGAAATCGGGCGTATAACGGCCGGTCTCCGTGCCGACCATGTCCGCGCCGATGCGTTTCGCGTACTTTAAATGCTCGATGAAGCGGGCGACGGCGGCTTTCCGCAGGGCCTCATCCGGGTTGGCGGGGTTGATGTAGCAGCCCAGGACCGCGATGTGGATACCGCGCTCGTCGAGCTCGCGGCGGATGTAGTTCCCGAAGCCGGCGCTGTAATGACCGAGGGAGAAATCATAGTCATTGACAGACTTGCCGAAGGCGAGCTGGATGTGGCGGATGTTTGCATTTTTCACGGTGTCGAGAACTTCCGTGAGCGGACCTTTCGGTGCAAGGTCGTGGCAGCGCATGCCGAATTCGATCATACGGTTACCTCCTTTTGGGTGTTATTACTGATTTCTATTATAAACTTTCGGGAGAGAAATGCAAACCTTTCCGTTTTTGTTGAATTATCGCAGAGAAAATGATATACATTATATACATTGACTGCCGGAGGTGCGGAAACAGATGAATAATGAATACAGGGCGAACGCCGTCATCGTGATCCCCGCCTTCGAGCCGCCGGGAAATCTTCCGGCTTACGTGAAGGAACTCATGGAGGGCGGATTTCCGGAGATCATCGCGGTCGATGACGGGAGCGGGATCGCTTACGAGCATATTTTTGAGGAGCTGAAGGCGCTCGGGGTCACGGTGATTCGTCACCCGGAGAACCGCGGCAAGGGCGTGGCGCTCCGGACCGGGCTTGCGGAGTATTACCGGCTTTTTGCGGGAAAGCGCGACGGGGTCATCACGGTCAACTCGGACGGGCTTGACCGGCTTTCGGATATCGTGAAGGTCGCGGAGCTGCTGGCGAAGGACCGGGCGAAGGGCAAGGCGAGGCTCATCCTGGCTGCACGGGACCTTACGAGCCCGCACATCTCGGACGGGAGCCGGCGCGGGAACAGATTTACTTCATTTTTGTTCAGGTATCTCTTCGGAATCCGGGTCACGGACCCGCTGGCGGGCCTTCGGGGAATCCCGGACGCGAAGATCATCCGCGGCCTTGGGCTTCTCGAGAAATCCTACGCCTACGACATCTCTCTCCTCATGAGCTTCAAGAAGGACGGCTACAAGGAGATCACGGTGCCGGTCGGGCCGCCCAACCCGGACGCGCAGGTGCACTACAAGCCGGTCTACAACACGTTTCTCGTCTACGTGACGATTTTCCGAAAGCTGATGATGTTCGGGGCAATCTCGATCCTGGCCTCGGTCTTCGACATCACTCTCTTCTGGGTCCTGACGGAGTTCGTGCTGAAGGATACGAGCTTCCCGATCATCAAGGCGACCGTGCTCGCGCGCGTGGTCTCGGCGACGATCAACTACACGCTGAGCCGGAACATCGTGTTCAAGTCCAACGAGGACCAGAGAAAATCCTTCCCGCAGTTTGCCCTGCTGACCGCGATCCAGTGCGGGATCTCGGCGCTGTCGGTGCATTTCCTGGAAATGCTGCTGGGAGGCGCGGCTGTGCCGATCAAGATCGTGATCGACACGGCGCTGTTCTTTGCGGCTTACAAGATTCAGGATGTTTTCATTTTCAAGGTGAAGGAAGAGTAGAATTTCTTTGTCTGAACCTCTCCGGAATTGTTGAAATTCACGAATTTTACAGTTATAATCTTAAGTAGTTTTGCAACTGGCCGGCACCCCCCGTTCACAGCCGCTTCGCGGCTGATTCAGGGGGTGCTGAACAGTTACGGGCATTTCTTTCGGAGGAGGGGCACTATGCGTTCAGGTCGGAAAATGGGCAGGACAATCGCGAAAAAGGCCGCGGCGGCGGCGCTCACTGCATCGCTTCTTCTGGGGGCGATGCCGGCAGGCGTACGGGCGGACGAGGCGGCGCAGACGAGTACGGCGGTTGCGGCGACGGAGGCGAGTTATGTTGAGGTTTGCGCGCTGGCGGCGGATTTAAATCGGCAGACGATGCAGAGTCGGCAGGGATTTGGGAAAACTTCGGGCGGTTTTGTCTGGGATACGGAATCCAAGAACTTCAGCTGGACTTACTATAACGGCATTATGATGGATGCGTTTTTGATGCTGGATTCGGCTGCCTATATTAATAATGTGAACACGTTCTATGATGCGAATGTGGCGGGGAGCACCGGGACAAAGACCTATAGTTATAATAATAAAACTTATAATAGCTATAAAGAAACTGAGCTTGACTCCATCCCGCCGACAAGGGCGCTTTTTGACCTGATTGAAGCAGGATCTCCGGCTGATACGGATCAGAAAGGCAGATATAAGGCATTTATCGGCTATGTATACAAAGTCATGCTCGAATATGGTGATGGTTATTCTCAGTGCCACGGCGTCGTCGACGGAACCAACGGCAACTTTAATCATAAAATATTTGATTTACAGCAGGGGCTCAATAAGAACTGGGCCGAATACCAGGTCGCCCTCGACGGCCTTTACATGGCGCAGCCCTTCTTCATGGAGCTCGCCAACGCGCTCAGAACCGAAAAACTGACGCCTGCTGATATCGGCGAGGACGTAGAAGAACCGGCTGTTGTCTGCGACAGACTCTACAGCGAGGTTTATAAGCGTATGCTCTGGATCGGCGAGAACCTGTACGATGAGGATACACACCTCTACAATCACGGCTGGGCTCCCTCTCCTTCTCCTCATGTGAACGGCCACTTCTGGCTCCGCGCGGTCGGCTGGTACGCCGCGGCGCTCGCGGACGTCATCGGCATGTTCCCGAAAGGTGAAGCGTATGACGGCTACAGGGCAGGACTCATCGCGATCGAGAAGAAGCTGTTCGACGGGATGATTGAATGGCAGGATCCGGCGACGGGCATGTGGTACAACGTGATTAACCGCGGCACCGATCTGACACAAAACCTGCTCGAAACCTCCGGCTCCGCCCTCATGGCCTACGCGATGATGAAGTCCTACACGGAAGGATTTGTCGGCGATCGGTACGGCGAGGCAGGGCTGCGCGCGTTCAACGGCGTCTGCATGAATTATCTGAACGACAACCAGCTGGAGAATGTTTATATTTCTTCAGGTGTCAGCGAGACTGACGATGGCTATCTGAAGAATGCGTACAAGATCAACGAAGCCAAAGGCGTCGGCCCCCTCATGATGGCGGCCTGTTACGCCCGCGACGCGGCGAAGCTCTTCAACCGGCCGTTCTTCAAGGGGCACTCGCTCGTTCTCACCGGCAAGATCGGCGTCGACTACTACCTGAACCTGCCGGAGGGCAAGACGGCGAAGGATTATCCGGGGAGTTATGTGACATTTTCCGGAAATAAGATCGACGACACGATCGAGTATCCGCTCGCTGAGATGTCTCCGGATGACGCCGGGAGATACAAATTTACCGTGTATGTGACGTCGATCCAGATGGCGGACGAGGTCACGGCGACCTTCCACTATGAGGATGCGCAGGGAGCGTGGAAGGAAGAGAGTGACACCTACTCGGTCCTTCAGTATATTGAGTATTTTGACGGCTATGTCGCGGAGAATCCGGAGCAGACGGTTTACTCCCCGGAGATCATCAGCCTGGTGAAGGCGCTCGCGGACTACGGGCACTACGCGCAGCCGGCGCTCGCCGCAAGGAACGGCTGGACGGTCGGGACGGATTACGCGGAGATGGCAAAACATTATGCGGAAAGCTATGATTATGCTGCGATATTGGCGGAGGCGGAGGCTTATAAACGGGAACTGACAGACGAAGGATCCGCGATCGACGAGAGCAGTATCCGGGTCCAGCTGTTCCTTGACTCCGACACGGTGCTGCGCGTGCGCCTGTCTGCGGCTGATGGAGGAAGCATCGTGCCGGTGGGCACGTTCCACGGAAACACATACGAGGGCGTACAGCAGTCCGACGGCTCCTGGCTCATCGAGGTTCCGGGCATTCCGGCCGCATGGCTCGGCGACTCCGTTGTGATTACCGACCGGAATGGGGCAGATTATGAGCTGAAGGCCTCCGCGATGACCTACGTGTATGCATCCCTCAGCTACGACGGCTGGGGCGAGAGCGAGGAGGCTATGAAGAATGCGGTGTGCGCGCTTTATGAATACTACACGGGAACGCTTGCTTTCAGGGCGCAGCAGTGATCGAAGAGAGGGAGGTTGAAGATATGGAACGATATGAGACGCCGGAGATGGAGATCGTCTTGCTCGGCTGCGAGGACATCATCACAGCCAGCTGCCGCGATGATCAGGGGGATACTCATCTGCCGGTTGTCCCCGCATGAGGCTGAATTTTGCAGCAGGGCTCCCGCGCCGGTGACGGCGCGGGGGCCCTGTTTGATTGAGGGTGAAGTTGGGGCGGGGCTTGCAGATTACGCTTAATATTGTCCTGAAGGCAGTGGTTAGCGTAAATCTGGTCATCCCTGGCAAAACAATGTAAGCGTCAAATACACAGTGT
>DFFD01000209.1:0-121 GCA_002369495.1 Lachnospiraceae bacterium UBA3785
GATCTCCTCCATGGGCATCCGCGTGAGCGAGGAGTCCATGGTGAAGCAGCTCGAGGCGGCCAACTGCATGAACCGCACGACACTCCCCTACCACAGGATGCTCCTGGCGGGCGAGCTGCCC
>DFFD01000209.1:193-316 GCA_002369495.1 Lachnospiraceae bacterium UBA3785
GGCGGCATCGGCCAGTCCCGGCTCTGCATGCTGCTCCTCGGCCGTGTCCACATCGGCGAGGTCCAGGCTTCCGTCTGGCCGGAGGAGATGAAGAGGGCCTGCGCGGAGAAGAACGTCATACTG
>DFFD01000209.1:491-6497 GCA_002369495.1 Lachnospiraceae bacterium UBA3785
GACGGTTCCTGGGAGGCCGCCGAAGGCGGCCGGTGGGAACCGTCCCCAAAGATAAGGGACAGTTCCTGTACAAAAAGGGGTTCTCACGCAATGAGAACCCCTTTTTGTGCTTAGAACCGTCCCCGACATTTTCCCCTCAGATCTGGCTCACCACGATCGCCGCAAACATCAGCGCGCAGCCCGCCATCTCCCGCGGCGTCAGCGTCTGATTGAGGATCAGCCAGCCCGAAAGGGCCGAGAACACGCTCTCGAGGCTCATCGTGAGGCTCGCGATCGTCGGATCAAGATTCCGCTGCCCCACGATCTGCAGCGTGTAGGCGATCCCGCTCGACATGACGCCGGCGTAGAGGACCGACGGCAGCGCCAGGCGGAACGCCTCCGCGTCAAAAGGCTCAAACGCCAGCATAAGGACCGTCGAGAAAATCGCCTCCACAACAAACTGCAGGCAGGCCAGCCGGACCGTATCCACCCTCGGCGAATAATAATTGATCGCGAGGATCTGCAGGCTGAACAAAAATGCGCACAGAAGCATCAGCCCGTCCGCCCGCCCGAGAGCGAAGCTCCCGGTCATGCAGAGAAGATAGAGCCCGACGACCGCGAGCGCGACGCAGCCCCAGATCTTCCCTTTCACTTTCTTCCCGAAAAAGATCGCGAGCACCGGCACGATCACGACGTACTGGGCCGTGATAAATCCGGCCTTCGCGGTGGTCGTCCCGGCGATGCCCGCCTGCTGCGAAAAGCTCGCAAAAAAGAGTGCCGTGCCGGTGACCGCGCCGCCGGCGAGGAGCGTCATGAGCTGGGTCCTGTTTTTGGGCTTTTCATTTTCCCCGGTGCGAACGGTGAGGATCTTATCCCGCACCGCGATGACGGGCAGAAGGATGACCGCCCCGATCCAGCTGCGCCCGGCCAGGAAGGTCAGCGGGCCGATGTAGCCCGCGCCGACGCTCTGGGCCACAAACGCCGAGCCCCAGATGATCGCGGCGACAAGAAGGATGAGGACGTGGATGATTTCATATTTTTTGCCTGTGTCCTGAGCCATACTGCTTCAATTCCTTTCAGAGATTTGTCTACTATAGCACAAAATGCGGGCATTTTCCATTCGAACAACTGACAAATAACGCGCACGGAACGCCTCTTTTATGGTATACTTGCGCAAAAGAAGAAAAGGAGGAAAACGCATGGACCCCCGATTCCAGAGAACCGCCATGCTCCTCGGCGGGGAGGCCCTGGAGCGCCTTCATAACTCCCGCGTCGCCGTCTTCGGCCTCGGCGGCGTCGGCGGCTATGTCGTAGAAGCGCTGGCCAGGAGCGGCGTCGGCGCCCTCGACCTCATCGACAACGACACGGTCGCCCTCTCCAACCTGAACCGCCAGATCATCGCCACCGAAGATACGCTCGGCATGTACAAGACGGAGGCCGCGAAAAACCGCGTGCTCTCCGTGAACCCGTCCTGCCGCGTGACGCTCCATACCTGCTTTTTCCTGCCGGAAAATGCAGACACCTTCGATTTTTCCGCCTTCGACTACGTCGTCGACGCGATCGACACAGTCTCCGGCAAGCTCGCGATCATCGAAAAAGCCCGCGATGCCGGCGTTCCGGTCATCTCCTCGATGGGGACCGGCAACAAACTGAACCCTGCCATGCTCACTGTCTCCGACATCAGCGAGACATCCTATGACCCGCTCGCCCGCGTCATGCGCCGGGAGCTCAAAAAGCGCGGCATCCTGCATCTCAGGGTCGTCTGGTCGAAGGAGCAGCCGCTTGCGCCGGTGCCGCCCGCGGATTCGGAAGCAGCGCCGCAGGGCCGGCGAAGCACGCCTGGTTCCGTCTCCTTCGTCCCGGGCTGCGCGGGGCTCATCCTGGCCTCCGAAGTGGTGAAGGATCTGGCCGGCATCAGCAGATAAGGGCACAAAAAAACAAGACCTCAGGGGTCTTGTTTTTTTCATGTCCTTTCTGTCTCAGCCTTCTTTTTTCGGCCTGTAGTCCGGGACTTCCGCCATCATCTCTTCACTCACCATGGAGAAGATCTCTTCCAGCTTCCGCGCATCCTCAGCAGAGATCCGCTTTTCAAGACGGCTGCAGACATCCTTCATAAAGTGTTCGCTCGCATTGCAGTACTCGATGTACTTCGGCGTCACTTCCAGAAAATACTCGCGCTTGTCTTTCGTAGATCTGGTCTTGGTGAGGTAACCCTTGCGGATCAGGTTGTTGACCTTGTAAGCGGCATTCGGCTGGGAAATCCGGATGAAGCTTGCAAATTCATTGATGGTCGGACGTTTCATCGCATGGATCACTTCCATGCAGAATGTTTCCACGGTCGTCAGTGTCTCTTCATTATCCGGACCTGCGCTGAACAGTTCCCGATAAAAATGCATTTTAAACTTTGTGTAAACCTCTGCAAAACTAGATTCAAGTGACATTTCTCGCCTCGTCCTATACTGATATTTGTTTAAACGTTCTCACACCAGTATAACACGCCGTTCTGTATTAAACAAGTACAATACTCTTGATTATTTTTTCCTTTTTCGCCGGATCTGCTGCGTCATCCTGAACCAGTCGGGCCGTCTGCGGATCTCCGTGAACTCGAAAAGACTGCCTGCCGAGTTGAAAGCCCTCCTCTTTATAACCGCGACGCCGCCGAACTGCTTCATATTGAGAAGCGACCGGTCCTCATCGCCGGCCCTCTCCACCGTGATCAGCTGCTGGATCGTCACCGCCGTGTCCTCAAGGTTCTCCTCCATGTAGCGATAAATGGACCCCTCAGCCTTCTTTTCATCCAGCCCCCTGACAGCCGACGCCTTCAAAATGCTCTTTTCAAGACTGACCGCCTCCCCGTCGATCAGGAAGACGCGGACAACGCGGAAACACCTCTCCCCGACGACAAAACCGGTGGCCTCACTCAGCGCTTCGTCGATCTCAAGCGCCCCGAATGTCAGTACTTTGATCCTGACGTCAGCGTCGTCCCGTTCTGACAGGGAGTACATGCTGTCTATTTCCTGCGGGTCCGGAATATCTTTCGCCCCGGTCAGCATATCGTAGATCACGATCACGCCTTTCCCGTGCATGCTCTGGATATAACCGTCCTTGCCCAGCTGCTCGATCGCGCGCCGGACCGTATTGCGGGAGCAGTCGTACTCCTTGATCAGGGAGTATTCCGACGGGAGGTACGTGTTCGTGCGGTAGACGCCGCGTTCTATTTTTTCCTTTAAATCCATGTAGATCTTATTATATTTTATCTGAGGCATACTGTCTCCTCCGCGGACCCAACATGTTCACTCAAATATGTATCTTGTCATATTTTGCGATTTGTCAAATTACATACATATAGTACCATATATGAATAAAATTATAAATGTTATTTTTATGAATTTACATGCTTTCGATGCAATTTTGTCTATTTTGTGTATTTTCGCATATCATATTCAGCGCAATTATGTTAAAATACTCCTATATTTCTCCGGAGGAAAATACACATGACTGAAAAACACTCTCTTTCCCTGAAAGAAAAGGCCTCTTACGGTCTCGGAGCCGTCGGCAAGGACATGGTCTACATGCTCTCCGCCAGCTACGTTCTCTACTATTATCAGGACATTCTCGGCGTGAGTCCCGTCGCGATGGGGGTCATCCTGATGGCTGCGCGCATTTTCGACGCCTTCAACGACCCGATCATGGGCGTGATCGTCGCAAAGACAAAGACCCGCTGGGGCAAATTCCGCCCGTGGCTCCTCATCGGCACCCTGACCAACGCCGTCGTGCTCTACGTGATGTTCGCGACACCGCCGGCCCTCGACGGAGCCGGCCTCACCGCCTATGCGGCGATCACCTACATTCTCTGGGGCGTGACCTACACGATGATGGACATCCCCTACTGGTCGATGATCCCGGCCTTCACCGAAGGCGGCCGTGAGCGCGAAGGCCTGACGACCCTCGCGCGCTCCTGCGCCGGCGTCGGCTCCGCCATCGTCACGATCATTACGATGATCGCGGTCCACGCGCTCGGCGCAATGGCTGCCTCTTCCGGCGGTGCCCAGGAGATCGAGCGGGCGGGCTTTAAGCTCTTCGCCCTCATCATCGCGGTCCTCTTCGTCGTCTTCACGGTGATCACCTGCGTGAACGTCAAGGAGAAATCCACCGTCGACATGGAGACCCCCTCCGTCGGCCAGATGTTCAGGGCGCTCCTCACCAACGACCAGACCATGACCGTCGTCGTCGCGATCGTGCTCATCAACTGCTCGGTCTACATCACTTCGAACCTGGTCATCTATTTCTTCAAATACGATTTCGGCGGATCCGGCTGGTACAACGCCTACACGCTCTTCAACACCTTCGGCGGCGGCATCCAGATCCTCTCAATGATGCTCTTCTACCCCTTCCTTCGAAGGTTCATGAACAGCTTAAGAATCTTCTACGTCTGCCTCGGCATGGCCGTCACGGGCTATATCGTGCTCTTAGGCCTCGCCTTCACGAACATGTCCAATGTTCTCCTGCTCTTCATTCCGGGCTTTTTCATTTTCGCCGCCAACGGAATGCTCACGGTCATCGTCACGGTCTTCCTCGCGAACACCGTCGATTACGGCCAGCTGAAGAACGGACGCCGGGACGAGAGTGTCATTTTCTCGATGCAGACTTTCGTCGTCAAGCTGGCTTCCGGCTTCGCCGCATTCGCAGCCGCCCTCTGCCTCCAGATCTTCTCGCTGAGCTCTGAGGCTGCCACCGAGGCGGAACAGACCATGGATTTCTCGGCGACGGTCTCCGCCGGCTCCAAGATCGGCCTTCGGATGACGATGACGCTGATCCCGATTGCGGGTCTCATTTTCGCCTTCTTCTGGTTCCGCCGAAAATACATCCTGACGGATGAAAAGCTCGAGGAAATCGAGGCAAAGCTCAAGGCAAACGCATAAAGTTTTCAATAAAGGAGTATCACCATGTCCGATAAGAAAAACAAATTTGACCCGGAAAAAACCCTGGAGGAAGTCCTGAAGGAGACCCGGGAACTCACCGACTCGCTGCGTGAGCAGATGAAAGGCAAGACCCGCATCGACGACACCTTCCGGAATGTCTACTCCGATTTCTTCGGCCCGGATTTCAGGAAGAACCAGGATTACCAGAACCTGAAGGACGCCGGCATCGTCTCCGACGTGCCGGAGGACCCGATGTCCGGTTCAGCTGCCTCCGCATCGGCCGACGAAGTTCCGGAGGAGGAGATCCCCGACGAAGCGGCCCCGAAAAATGAACTCCCGACCGCCGTCGCCACCCCCGGACCGGAGACGAAGGAGCCCGAGAAGCCGAAGGAACCCGAAAAATCCGGCATGGAGGAGTTAAACGAGCTCGTCGGCCTTGAGGCGGTCAAGCACGACGTGAAGGAGCTCACCGCGCTCGTGAAAATGCAGAAACTCCGCGAATCGCGCGGCATGAAGACCCCGGACACGTCTCTCCACCTTGTCTTCTCCGGCAACCCCGGCACCGGCAAGACGACGATCGCCCGCATCCTCGCCAAGATCTACCGGGAGGTCGGCGCGCTCTCGAAAGGCCAGCTCGTCGAGGTCGACCGCGGAAACCTGGTCGCCGGCTACGTCGGCCAGACCGCGATCAAGACAAAAAAGAAGATCGACGAGGCCATGGGCGGCATCCTCTTCATCGACGAGGCCTACACGCTCGCCCGCGGCGAAGGCTCCAACGACTTCGGCCAGGAGGCGATCGACACGATCCTCAAGGCGATGGAGGACAACCGGGACGATTTCGTCGTGATCGTCGCCGGCTACACTGAGCTCATGAAGAAGTTCATCAACTCGAACCCGGGCCTCAAGTCCCGTTTCAACAAATACATCGAGTTCCCGGACTACACCGCCGAGGAGCTGATCGCGATCTTCGACATGCGCTGCAGCAAGTACGGCTACACCTTCACGCCGGAGGCCCGCGAGAAGGTCAACGAGATCATCACCGAGCACGAGAAGAACAAGGGCCCGAACTTCGCAAATGCACGCGACGTCCGCAACCTCTTCGAAA
>DFFD01000084.1 GCA_002369495.1 Lachnospiraceae bacterium UBA3785
AGGTGTAGAAGCCGGTGCACTCGAGAACGACGTCGATATCAAGATCTTTCCACGGAAGATCAGCAGCGTTCTTCTCGGCATAGATGGTGATCTCCTTGCCGTCAACGATGATGGAATTGTCGGTGTAGGAAACCTTGTCATAGAGCTCGAACTTGCCCTGTGTGGAGTCATACTTAAGAAGGTGAGCGAGCATCTTCGGAGAGGTAAGGTCGTTGATCGCGACGATCTCAAAACCTTCTGCTGTGTACATCTGACGGAAAGCCAGACGGCCGATACGACCGAAACCGTTAATTGCAACTCTTACTGCCATAATCTAAATCCTCCTGTGATTTAATTTGGAACTTTTTTCAGGGTTTTTACCCTCTCTATATTGTACTCAAAGATAACCAAAAACACAAGATTTTTTTCAGTATTTCTATAGCAAATTTTAACGTATCATCACGAAACGCGGCTCATGCTTTACAAAATACACATAATGTGTAAACCCGCAGCTCCTGAGGATCCCGCAGGCCTCGTCAAAACCGTACCCGAGATAGGCCGGCTTGTGCGCGTCCGAGCCGATCGTCACCATCGTTCCGCCGAGCTCTCTGTAACGCTTCAGGACCGCCGGGTGCGGGTTCGGAAACCCGAGATGCTTCCTGAGGCCGCAGGTGTTGCACTCGAGCGCGATGTTGTACCTTACAAGAAGCTTCAGGATCTCGTCGATGATATCGGAAAAAGCCCGGTAGCTGTACTCTTTCGCCCGCCGCTTCCCGTAACGAATCACATAATCGAGGTGCCCCAGGCTGTCAAAATCGTGAAATGCCTTCACATCCTCGTAGAGATCCTCAAAATATTCCCTGAAAACCTCCGCGTCACTCCGCCCCTCAAACGTTTCCGGGTAATAGGGGTCTTTATTTCCGACCAGATGCTGGGACCCGATGGCAAAGTCAAACGGATGCTCCGCAAGAAGCTTTGCGTAGCGCGGACCGAGGTGCGGCTGCAGGCCGAGTTCTACTCCCATCAGGATATCCATCTTTCCCCGGTATTTCTGCCGCAGGCGTCTGATATCTGTCTCGTAGCGGTTCACGTCGAAATCGAATTCCAGCCCGTCCACCGGGTAATCCCAGTCGATATGGTCGGTAAAGCACAGAACGCGGATCCCTTCTCTGGCCGCGGCCTGGGCAACGTCTTCCATCTTCGCTTCGGAGTCGGTCGAATAGCTGCTGTGCACATGGATGTCGATCTTCAAAGTATTGTTCCTCCTCCCAGTATATATCCGTCCCTGTAAAATACCGCCGCCTGCCCCGGCGTCACCGCCCTCTGCGGCTCGGCGAACTCCGCGCGGATCAGGTCTCCTTCCCGAAAGATCCTCGCATCCGCCCCTCTGTGGTTATAGCGGATCTTTGCCCTCACAAGTTCTCCGTCCGTGACCGCCTCTTCCGCCATCCAGGAGACGTCTCCGGCCCTCAGGGAAAATGAAAACAGCGCCTCATTGTCCGTGATCACCACCTCGTTTGACGCCGGACGAAGCTCTTTCACGAAGACCGGATGCCCCATCGCGAGTCCCAGGTGCTTCCGCTGGCCGACCGTGTAGTGGATAAGGCCCCGGTGGCGGCCGAGGATCCTGCCGTCCTCATCGACAAAATTGCCGGGTTCGGCCTCTCTCCCGCCGTAGCGCTCGATGAAGCCGGCGTAATCATCGTCCGGGATGAAGCAGTTTTCCACACTGTCCGGCGTATTGGCTGCCGGAAGCCCCGCTGCTGCTGCGATTGCCCGGATCTCTTCCTTGAGATACCCGCCGAGCGGCATGACGGTCCTTGAAAGCTGCTCCTGCGAGAGGCGGTAGAGCGCATAGGTCTGGTCCTTTGACCGGTCTCCTTCGCGCTTTGCCTCCGCGAGCGTATAACGTCCGTTCGGCAGTTGCAGGACGTGTGCGTAATGGCCGGTGGCGACATGATCCGCCCCGAGCCGGTCGGCGGTTTCAAGGAGGCTTTTCCATTTCACCTGACGGTTGCAGATGATGCAGGGATTCGGCGTTCTTCCCGCCTCATATTCGGACACAAAACGGTCCACGACCTCTCTCCGGAAGACTTCCGCGTAATCCACGGTGACATGCGGTATCCCGAGGAGATCGGCGATTTTCTTCGCTTCATTTGCCGCGGCAAAGTCCCGACCGGCATTTTCGCGCCAGGTCCGCATTGTGACCCCGATTGCGTCCCAGCCGTCTTCCTTCAGAAGAAGCGCAGCCACCGAACTGTCGACACCGCCGGACATGCCGACGACGATCTTTCCTTTTTTCATGCTGCCGCCTCCTTTTTTATACAAATGCAATATGGCAGTAAAACAGGACAGCTGCGCATAAAAAGCACTGCTGTCCTGCCAATTATCCTCTCGGATGCGCCTTGTCGTACACGTCGCGCATCTTTCCCAGATTGAGATTAAGATAGATCTGCGTTGTGGAGATATCCGAATGCCCGAGCATCTCGGATACGCTGCGAAGGTCGGCGCCGTTCTCGATCATATGCGCTGCGAAACTGTGGCGCAGCATGTGCGGCGTGATCTCATGCTCGATGCCGGCTTCCGCCGCGTAGCCCTTCAGGATTTTCCAGAATCCCTGCCGGCTCATCGGCTTTCCGGAAATGTTCATGAACAGGAACCGGCACTCGTCCGCTCCGGGAAATGCGCTTCTCCCCTCGTTCAGGTAGTCCAGGAGCGCTGTGCGGGCTGCATTTCCGAACGGGATCGCCCTCTCTCGCATCCGGTCGCGGCATGTGATGTAGCCGACCGTCATGTTGACGTCCGAGAGAGACAGTCCGATCAGCTCGGATACACGTATCCCTGTCGCATAGAGAAGCTCGAGCATGGCACGGTCGCGCAGGCCCTTGGGCGATTTGCCGTCCGGCATGGACAGCAGCGACGCGACCTCCTCCACGGACAGAATATCCGGAAGCTTCTTCTCGATCTTCGGCGCCTTGACTTCGTCTGCCGGATTGCCGGCGATCAGTCCCTGCTTTAAGAGATAATAGAAAAATGTCCGTGTCGACGCAATCGTCCTTGAAATGGTCGTCGGAGCATACTGCTCCCTCTCCATACTGAGGACATAGGCGTTGAGGTCGGTAACGGTCACATCCCGCCAGCTTGTGATGCCTGCCACATCATTCAGATACCGGCTGAGCTTTTCGAGATCTCTTTTATATGACAGCTCCGTGTTCGGCGAAGATTTCTTCGTCTTGCGCAGATAACTTATAAATTTTTGAATTGCTTCTTCCATTCCACGATCCTCTCAAGATGAGTAATCGCAAAAAGCAATCCACCCTCCAAAGATGCAAAAACCTGTCTGCCGCGAAACCGCTGTCCTTCTCACTCCCATTTAAGAAAAACAGCGTCCGCCTTAGCGGACAACACCTATTATAATGGAGAATTTACATAAATTCAAATACAAAAATCCGGTGTTTTACCCCCAAAAACCCGCAAAAAAACGGATTTCACAAGATGTTGGTTACCATAAAAATCCATCTACCAAATCTTGATGCAATCCGTTGTTTTGTACTGAAATAAATACAATCTTTTATTTTCAGCCGTTCAGGTCTTCATTTTCAGAAGAACATGCGGTTCCAGGTCGTCTTCTCGGTCGTCAGGGCGGAATAATGGACCAGGTCCTCGATCGTCGTCGTGAGGCCCGCGAAGACCACCACGTCGGGATGGATGCGGTCCATGAGGCGCTGGATATTGTCCTCGTCAAACTGGTGGACAAAGACGGATTTATTGAAGCTCTCCGCGATCCAGGGGAACATCTGCATCCAGATATAGCTGTCCCCGACGATCAGGATGTTGGGCTTCGAGGCGTCTTCCGTCTCGTAGCAGCGGCAGGAACGCCACGGATCGTTCGCCCTGTAGCCGATCTCATCAAACCAGCTCTGATGATTGTATGCGGTCGGCTCGCGGAGCGTGTAGGAAATGTCCTCCTCCTGGAACTTCTGGGCAAGGACAGTCTCGGACCGGGCAATGATCTCCACATTGAAATCGTCGTCCCCCAGGATCTTCAGCGTATACTCCGGCATCACGGACTGGATCTGGTTCATAAGAGCCTTGTAGCCGATCAGTGTGCCCTGGGAATTCCAGTGGCTTCCCTCTGTGGATCGGTAGCATACCAGCCTCCCGGCAGCCGCGGCTTCCCTCAGCTCCGCATCTACCGCCGAAAAATGCAGTTCCGGATAGCGCTCCGCCAGCGTTCCCATGAGCGTTATTTCAGAATTCGGGGTGACCTGGGTGACATACCCTTCAAAGTTCTCCGAGTAAATGTCCACCTTGTAGGGGAACGTGATCGCACAGAACTTCACGCCGTGGTCGGCAAAGAAATTGTTGATATCCTGAAGACGGCTGACGAACACTTTCGCCTCCTCATCCGACATCACGTCCTTGTGCGTGACGTTGTTCAGGATCAGGTCCTCCGCGTCCAGCGCATAGTACCAGTCGTTCATGATGAAGGCGCTGTCGCTGCGGAATTCGTTCAGGATACCATAGGTGAGCCAGTTGTTGAATCGTTTGGCGATCGAGCGGCCGCCCGCGTTGTCGTTGATCCAGTTTTCAATCTCGGCGGTGAAACCCTTGTGAGGCGTAATCGTCTTCGGAGCCTGTGCCAGGATTCGGTTTTCGTCAGTCTCGACCTTGCCGCCCTCTTTGTCGGAGCAGACGAAAGGCAGCAGGAGCATCATGAAAAAAGCCAGCCCGAACAGTATATCGATGATCTTGTTTTTCATTTTTCTCCCGCCTTAATATTTGAAATAGAGGAATGTCTGGAAGGTGCTGCTCATGACGACCAGGATACTGACCGCCAGAATGGCCAGATAGCCGAGATCCCAGATCCGCTTTTCGCGCATCTTCTCGCCGAAGAAGTCAAACAGCGACGTCGACGCCAGGACAGACATAAAGAGGACGACGACATTCCGCTCGGACAGGAACCAGCGGAGCGTGAACCCGGAGTTGCCGGTCGTGCCGATACCGAACAAGGTCGGAAGAAAGGCCATGCCGGCGCTAAGGTCCTCAAAATAGAAGAACACCCAGCCGATCACAATCACAAAGAGCGTGATCAGATGCCTCAGCGTATCCGGCAGCTTCACGGAGGTATGTTTTCCGAAGAATCGCTCGATGCACAGGATCAGGCCGTTCCAGGCGCCCCACACGATATAGTTCCAGGTTGCGCCGTGCCAGAAGCCGGCGATCAGGAACGTCACGAAGAGGTTGACGTAGGTGATGCCGGAGCGGCTGCCGCCGATCGGAATGTAGACATAGTCTCTTAAGAAGCTGGACAGCGAGATGTGCCACCGTCTCCAGAAATCCGTGAGCGAGACCGCCGTGTAAGGGTTGTTGAAGTTCTCCTTGAAATCAAATCCGAACATTTTTCCGAGGCCGATCGCCATATCCGTATAGCCCGAAAAATCGAGGTAGAGTTGCAGCGTAAAGGAAATGATCCCGAGCCAGGAGAGCGCCGGCGACGTGTTGGTCAGCGAGAGGATATCGTGGGCGATCACGCCGATCTGGTCCGCGAGCAGCACTTTCTTTCCGAGGCCGACGGAAAAGCGGCGCACGCCCTCCGCGAAGCGTTCAGAGGAAAACTCGGGCAGCTTCAGCTGTCTCTCGATGTCCGCATAGCGCGCGATCGGACCTTCCACGATCTTGACGAAGAAAGAAAGGTAAAGCGCGTACCGGAAAAAATCCTTCTCGGCTTTTACCTTGCCGCGGAACACATCGACCTGGTAGGAAATAGCTGAGAGGGACATGAAGGAGATGCCCAGGATGAATTTTGCGTATTTGAAATAAATACGCAGAGCGACATTAAACACAATGACAGCCGCCAGGAGAATTCCGGAAAGCTTTTTCCTGTCTCCCCGCATGCTGCCGACTGCAAGTCCGGCGATGTAATTGACGAGGATGATGATGCCAAGCACCGGAAGCGCAGAGACGTCAGCCCAGGAATAGAAAACGAGCGACGCCGCCAGCAGAACATAAACGCTCAGCTTCGGTGCAATCAGCCTGACCGGCACGTAGAGGACCAGGGTGCCGAGCAGGAAAATGAAAAGAAATGCATTTGTCGAAAAGCCCATTTAATCTTCCTCATACAATGCTTCAAAAATCTAACTTTCTTAATTTATCACAATCCTAAAAAAAGAGGAAGAGTGATTTCCACTCTTCCCTTCTTTTTTACTCTGATTTACTTTGCGTAATCAACTGCACGGCTCTCACGAATCACGCTGACCTTGATTTGGCCGGGATACTCAAGCTGCGCCTCGATCTGCTTGGCGATATCTCTCGCCAGCAGGATCATCTCGGAATCGTTGACCTGTTCCGGAATGACCATGATGCGGACCTCGCGTCCGGCCTGGATCGCGAAGGACTTCTCGACTCCCTTGAAACCGTTTGTGATATCCTCCAGCTGTTTCAGGCGGTTCGTGTAGGTGTCCAGAGTCTCTCTTCTGGCTCCGGGGCGGGCTGCGGAAATAGCGTCAGCCGCCTGGACCAGACACGCAATCAGCGAAGTCGGCTCCACATCGCCGTGATGGCTCTCAACCGCGTTGATAACCGTTTCGCCTTCCTTGTACTTCCGGCAGAGATCCGCACCGATCTGTACATGGGAGCCCTCGACTTCGTGGTCGATCGACTTACCGATGTCATGCAGCAGGCCGGCTCTCTTGGCAAGACGCACATCGCAGCCGCACTCTCCGGCCATCAGACCGGTCAGCTGGGCGACCTCGATGGAATGCTTGAGGGCATTCTGGCCGTAGGAAGTACGATAGCGCATTCTGCCGAGCAGCTTGACGAGTTCCGGATGAAGGTTGTGTACGCCGACCTCGAAAGCGGCGTTCTCACCGTCCTCGCGCATCCTTGCCTCAACTTCCTTCCGCGCCTTCTCGACCATCTCCTCGATCCTTGCCGGGTGGATACGGCCGTCGACGATCAGCTTCTCCAGCGCGATCCTCGCGATCTCCCTTCTCACCGGGTCAAAGCCTGAGAGAACGACGGCTTCCGGCGTGTCATCGATGATAAGATCGATGCCGGTGGCGGTCTCCAGCGTGCGGATGTTGCGGCCTTCACGTCCGATGATGCGGCCCTTCATCTCATCGCTGGGCAGCTGGACGACAGAGATCGTGCTCTCGGCCACATGGTCGACCGCACAGCGCTGGATCGAATTGACGACGTATTCCTGCGCCTTCTTCTCCGCCTCGTCCTTGGCTTTCTCGACGAGTTCCCGATAAAGCTTGGCCACGTCGACCTTGACTTCATCCTGAATCTTCTTCAGGAGAAAATCCTTGGCCTCCTCGGTCGTCATGCCGGAGATCCGCTGGAGCTCGGCAAGCGCTTCATCGTGAAGCTGGTCGGTCTTCTGCTGCTTCTTCTTTAACTCTGTTTCCTTTGCGGCATAATCTGCCTCCCGCTTCTCCATCGCGTCGGTCTTGCGGTCCAGTGTATCTTCCTTCGACTGGATACGCCTTTCCTGCTTGGAGATTTCCGCCCTTCTTTCCTTGATCTCACGGTCAACTTCGTTTTTAGCGGCAAGCGACTGTTCCTTCACTTCGAGAAGGGACTCACGTTTTTTGGTCTCGGCTGTCTTGATTGCATCATCAATGATTCCCCGCGCCTTGTCCTCAGCTGTGCCGATCGTCTCGGCATCCTCTTTAGTTTTCTGGGCGATGGCGGCCTTCCACGTGATCGGAAGTGCGATTATGGCAAATACGATTACTGCAGCGATTGCTATAACAATAATCTTAAGCATATCAGGAGCACCTCCATTATTTAGTTTTCATTGTACAAATATACAACTATTTTATAATACTTTCTTTTTTTTATTATGTCAAGCGCTCATTCTCTTCAAGTGCCCGAATAATATCTCCTGTTTTGTACCCGCGGCGCGCAAGAAACGCCGACAGTTTCTCCCTGTATCGCGGGTCGTCGGGGTTCAAGGTTTTCATTTTCTTCTCGAGGAGCCTCCTGATCTCCGGCATCTCGTCGAACTCGCCTGCGGAAATGAAAACCTCCTCGATCATCTCCTTCGGTATCCCCTTGTTTGCGAGGTCGAACCGTATCCTCCGCTCACTTTTGCGGCCCCGCCAGACCTCCACAAAATGCTCCGCGTAATGCCGGTCGTTCACGTAACCGTAGCTTTTCACGTACGTGACCGCGAGATCGATGTTATCCCCGGAAAATCCGGCCCGCTCCAGCTTCTCCCGCAGCTCCTTCTCCGTGCGGTCCATATCAAGAAGCAGCGTCATCGCCTTTTTTTTCGCGTTGGCAAGCGTATCTTCCATCATGTAAGCTTCTCCGTGGAAAACCGGACGCCCGAGGGCGTCCGGCCTGTCATGTTAATCTTCGTCCGTCTCAACCGCCGCCTCATCGGGCAGGAGCGCATCGAGCGCATCCTCGTCAGCCGGGAGGCCGAAGGCGAGACGCACCTTCTGCTCCACCTCGTACATGACGTCCGGGTTGCTTTCCAGGTACATCTTGGCGTTCTCACGTCCCTGGCCGATCTTCTCCCCGTTGTAGGAGAACCAGGCGCCGCTCTTCTCGACGATGTCGGTGCCGACGGCGAGATCCAGGATATCGCCGGACTTGGAAATGCCCTTCCCGAACATAATGTCGAACTGGGCTTCCTTGAAGGGCGGAGCGACCTTGTTCTTCACTACCTTGATGCGGGTGCGGTTGCCGATCACTTCTCCGCCGGCTTTCAGCGTCTCAATGCGGCGGACATCCATGCGGACCGATGCATAGAACTTCAGCGCGCGGCCGCCGGTCGTCGTCTCAGGATTGCCGAACATGACGCCGATCTTCTCGCGCAGCTGGTTGATGAAGACGACGATGCACTTGGTCTTACTGACTGCGGAGGTGAGCTTGCGCAGGGCCTGGCTCATGAGGCGGGCCTGCAGTCCGACATGGGAATCACCCATCTCCCCGTCGATCTCAGCCTGCGGCGTCAGCGCGGCGACCGAGTCGACGACAATGATATCCACAGCGCCGGAGCGGACCATG
Source organism: Lachnospiraceae bacterium UBA3785 (assembly GCA_002369495.1). Classification (GTDB taxonomy): domain Bacteria; phylum Bacillota; class Clostridia; order Lachnospirales; family Lachnospiraceae; genus Chordicoccus. The sequence continues at coordinate 9,004 of DFFD01000084.1, forward strand.
GTCTCGGTAATCTCGAGCGCCTGCTCGCCGGAATCCGGTTGGGAAATGTAGAGATTGTCGATGTCCACGCCGATATTGCGCGCATAGACCGGGTCCAGCGCGTGCTCCGCATCGACAAAGCCGGCGATGCCGCCTCTCTTCTGGACTTCCGACACCATGTGCAGCGCGACGGTCGTCTTGCCGCTCGACTCGGGTCCGTAGATCTCGATAATGCGGCCTTTCGGGATACCGCCGAGACCCAGGGCGATATCGAGGGACAGGGAACCGGTCGGAACCGTCTCCACGTTCATGTTGGCTTCCGATTCACCGAGTTTCATGACCGTGCCCTTGCCGAACTCCTTCTCAAGATGGCCGATGGCGGCTTCAAGCGCCCTCTCCTTGTCGGCGCGCTGTTTATCGCTGCTTGCAGTATTCTTCTGATTCTTCAAAATAATATCTCCTTTTTTCAGTTAGCGCGAACGTCTGTTCGCTTCTTTAAACAGAATACACCCAGGGGAAAGAAATGTCAAGAAGAGATATCGCATTGCAGGAAAAAAGGAAAAGAGAAAAGGAAGCAGGCGGCAATCTGCCGCCCGCCTCTTTTAAGCATGGGTATTAAAACGAGGATAAGCGATCGTATCAGCCGATCAGCCAGTCGTACAGTTCCTGATACTTAAGAGCGGAGCTCTGCCACGAGAAGTCCTGCTTCATGGCGCGCTCGACCATCTTGTTCCACTCGCGCTTGTTGTCATAGAAGACCTTCTCCGCGTAGCGGACGGTTCCCATCATCTCGTGCGCGTTGTAGTTGACGAACGAGAAGCCCGTGCCAGTGCCTTCGTACTCGTTGTACGGCTGGACCGTATCCTTGAGGCCGCCGGTCTCACGGACGATCGGAAGGCTGCCGTAGCGCAGGGAGATCAGCTGGGACAGGCCGCACGGCTCAAACTGCGACGGCATCAGGAACGCATCCGAAGCCGCGTAGATCTTGTGTGCAAGCGCTTCGTTGTAATAGATCTGGGCGGAGACTCTTCCGCCGTACTTCCAGGCGAAGTGGCGGAACATATTTTCATATCTCTCCTCGCCGGTGCCGAGAACGACGAACTGGACCGCATCCTGGCACATCTCATCCATCACATAGGCGATGAGGTCGAAGCCTTTCTGGTCGGTCAGTCTGGAGACGATGCCGATCATCATGGCCTTCGGATCGACGTCGAGGCCGATATCCGCCTGCAGAGCCGTCTTGTTCTTGACCTTCTCCTTGCGGAAATCTTCGACCGTGAAGTTCTTGTAGATCAGCTTGTCGGTCTCCGGGTTCCACATCTGGTAGTCAAGGCCGTTCACGATGCCGCGCAGGTCGTGCTGGCGTGCGCGCATCAGGCCGTCCAGTCCTTCGCCGTAGTACGGGATCTTGATCTCCTCGGCGTAGGTTTCGGAAACGGTCGTGATCGCGTCCGCATAGACGAGACCGCCCTTCAGCATGTTCGCGTCGCGGTTGAACTCCAGCTTGTCCGGTGTGAAATAGTAATCCGGCAGGCCGATGATGTCCTTCATCGTGCGGATATCCCAGACACCCTGGAACTTCAGGTTGTGGATCGTCATGACGGTCTTGATGCCGCGGTAGAACTCGTTGGCCTGGAAGGAGTCATTGAGATAAACCGGGATCAGGCCGGTCTGCCAGTCATGGCAGTGGATGAGGTCCGGACGGAAATCGATGGACGGCAGGATCGAGAGGGCCGCCTTGCTGAAAAATGCAAACCTTCCGATATCATACGGCATTCCCGCATACGGTTTGTCGCAGGTGAAATAGTCCTGGTTGTCGATGAAGTAGTACTTGATGCCCTCGTACTCGCACTCCATGATCCCGACATAGTAGCTGTTCCAGTTGAAATCCATATAGAAATGCGTCTTGTATTCCAGCATGTCTTTCCACTTCTGGGCCATGAAGGAATAAAGCGGCATGATCACTCTGCAGTCATAATTCTCTTTATCGAGGCACTGCGGAAGGGAGCCGACGACATCAGCCAGTCCGCCGGTTTTAATGAACGGCAGGCACTCGGAAGCAACAAACAGTATTTTTTTCATCTTACAAACCTCCCTGGTAAAAATGATTAGGAACGTGTATAGGCTTTCAGCAGAATCAACATATTATAATTCCGAAAACGCTATATATTTGTAACTATTATAATACATCTTTTGTCTTTTGTCGACACATCTCTTTCATTTCTCTGGAAGATTTTATGGTATTTTCGGTAATTTTTTCTCCGCCGATGAGTCTGGCGAGCTCCATGACGGATTCTTCCTCGGAAAGCGCCTCGATTTTCGTGATCGCGGCGCTGTCGGAAAGCTCCTTGGTGATCGCGTAATGTGTATCCGCCATGGCCGCAATCTGCGGCAGGTGGGTGATCGCCATGACCTGGCGCTCCTTCGCGATCGCCGCCATCTTCTCCGCCACCATCTGGGCCGTCCGGCCGGAGATACCGGTATCGACCTCGTCGAAGATCAGCGTCTCGGTCTTATCGTCCGACGCGAAAATCGTCTTGATCCCGAGCATGATGCGGGAGAGCTCGCCGCCGGAGACCACTTTCGAGAGGTCGCGCCGCGGCTCGCCGGGGTTTGTCGCGATCATAAACGTGACGGCATCGCAGCCGTTGGCCGTGTAATCGTGGGTCCGCTCAAACGTGACAGCAAAATCCGCCTTCGCGAAATTGAGCTCCGCAAGCTGCCCGGCGACCTTGCCGGCAAATTCGTCCGCGTACCGCTGCCTGAGATGCGTCAGCTGTCCGGAATCTTCCCGTAGGACTTCCTCCGCCTTCGCGAACTTCTTTTTGAGGCGGATCCTCTCCTCCTCGTAATCCCGCAGTTCGGCCAGCTCAGCGGCCTTCTCATCCCTGGAAGCGAGGATATCTTCGATCGTCCTCCCGAATTTGGCCTTCAGGCGGTTGATCAGGTCCAGTCTCTCCTCCGTCTCGGCAAAAGCGCTCTCCTCAAAATCAAGACTGTCCGCATACCCGGCAAGCTCCCGGTTGAAATCGTTCAGCAGATCGTCGATCTCCGAAAGGGAATTTAAAAGGTCCGCGATATCGCCGTCGTATTCCGACACCGAATCGAGCTCCTTCACCGCCCTGCCGATCTCGTCGCCCGCGCCTTCCTCGTAGCCGGTCAGCTCGTGGGCGGTGTTCACGGCGGTCACGATCCGGCGGGCGTTTTTCATTTTCCGGTAGAGAGCTTCAAGTTCTTCGTCCTCGCCCGGCTTAAGGCCTGCCGACTCGATCTCATCGATCTCAAATTCGAGGAAGGACATCCTGCGGTTTCTCTCCTCCTCGGACATCTCGCCGCTGCCCAGCTTCTTCTTAAGCTCCGCGTAGACCGCGTAGGAAGCCTTCACTTTCTCTTTCGCGGCGGCGATCTCATCGCGCCCGAAGCTGTCGATGAGTTTGAGCTGGTGTTCCGGCCGGAGAAGCTTCTGGTGCTCGCTCTGCCCGTGGATATCGAGGAGCAGGGCTCCGACAGCCCGCGCCTCCGCTGCCGTCCGGGTCTCCCCGTTGATGCGGATCGTGCTGCGGGTTCCCTGCATTTTTCTTGAAATGAGAACCACGCCGTCCTCCGTGCGGACGTCCAGCGCAAGAAGCGCGGCCTCCGTCTCCGGGTCCGAGACCTCGAAGACCAGCTCAACGAGCCCGGAAGGCGCGTCATCGCGGACCAGCCTCCGCACGGTCTTGCCGCCAAGGGCCATCCCGATGGAGTCGATGATGATGGATTTGCCGGCTCCGGTCTCGCCGGTCAGTATGTTGAGCCCGGGGGCGAAATCAACATCGATCTCGCGGATCAGGGCAAGGTTCTTGATATGAAGATTTCTAAGCATTGCTCACTCCTTTGCACCGGCGATCTTCTCGAGGCGGTCGATGATGACCGGCACGTCCTCCACGGTCCTTGCGCAGAGCATGATCGTGTCATCCCCGGCGATGCAGCCGAGGACTTCCCTCCAGTCGAGGCTGTCAATCGCGGCGCCGGCCGCCATCGCCATCCCGGACACCGTTTTCACGACGATGATGTTCAGCGATCCTTCCGCCGAGACGAATGCGTCCTTGAGGATCCGCTTATAGCGCTCGGCCGTGTAGAGGATGCCCTTCGGCCTCGCCGCGTACTTCAGCCTGCCGCTCTTCGAGGGGATCTTGTGCAGCTCCAGCTGCCGGATATCGCGGGAGATCGTCGCCTGCGTGATGTTGAAGCCGGCCTTACACAGAAGGTCCAGGAGTTCCTCCTGCGTCTCGATGTCATATTGTTCGACCAGTTCCAGGATCATTTCGTGTCTGGCATTTTTCATAGAGCGCCTCCGTCACGAAACCGCCATCTTCTGCCGCAGGACTTCAAGGAAACTCCTGTCCGACATCTTGATCAGGTTCGTTCTCAGCGTCGACCGCCGCACGATCACGCGGTCGCCGTCCGTCACCAGGATCTCATTGCCGCCGTCGAAGGAGATGGCCGCCTCTGTCGGTTCCGGCACATGTCCGTGGCTCAGCTCGACGCAGATCTCGTCGTCTCCCCCGAAAATGACGCTCCTCGCGTTCAGCGTGTGCGCTGCGACCGGCGTCAGCATGAGGATCTCCGCCTCCGGGGAGACGATCGGGCCGCCGGCCGACAGGCTGTACCCGGTGGAACCGGTCGCCGTTGAGATGATGACTCCGTCGGCGGAATACGAGTTGAGGAAACTCCCGTTGACGTAGTTCATGAAATCGATGACCCGGAGCGGACCGTGGCGGATTACAACCACGTCGTTGAGAGCCAGGTCCTTCTTCAGCACCTGATCGCCCCGCATGACCAGCGCCTCGAGCATCATTCGTTTCTCAATCAGGAAATCATCCTCAAGAAGCCTGTCCATCGCGGTAAAGAGCATCGACTTGTCGACTTCCGCCAGATAGCCGAGTGTCCCCAGGTTGATGCCCAGAAGCGGCAGCTGACGGTCTACCACGAGCTTGGACGCCCGAAGCAGCGTGCCGTCGCCGCCCAGGACGATGACCGCCTCGGTATCGTCCTCGATCTCGGACGCATCCGTGACGAGGACGCAGCGGGCGCCCTTGTCCGTCATGTAGCTGATGACCTTGCCGGTCATTTTGCTGTTCCGGTCTTTCATGGGGTTTCGTATGACCGCAAAGTTTTTCATTTCCGGCACCTCCCTATCGGTCCAGTTCCTCGTGGGCGGCCCTGACGGTCTCCGCCACCAGCGCATCGCCGACACACCCCTCCGCGGCTTCCTTCTTGAGCAGCATCAGGTACTCGATATTGCCTTCAGGTCCCTTGATCGGGGAAAATGAAAGGCCCGCTGCCGCAAACCCGATCGTCTCCGCGTAATCCCGGACCTTCCGGATCACTTCCTCATGGACATTTTTGTCGCGGACGACCCCGTGCTTGCCGACTTTTTCGCGCCCCGCCTCAAACTGCGGCTTGATGAGACACACGACGGAGCCTGACTCCGTTAAGAGCTCCCTAACCGGAAGCAGAACCTTGGTGAGGGAGATAAAGCTCACGTCGATGCTCGCGAAATCCGCCGCCGTCCCGATATCCTCCGGCACGACATAGCGGATATTGGTCTTTTCCATGCAGGTGACGCGCGGGTCGTTCCGGAGCTTCCAGTCGAGCTGGCCGCGGCCGACGTCGATCGACCAGACGTGGGAAGCGCCGTTCTGCAGCATGCAGTCGGTGAAGCCGCCGGTCGAGCTGCCGACGTCCAGGCATCTGAACCCTTCGAGCGTAAGTCCGAAGACATCGACGGCCTTCTCAAGCTTCAGCCCGCCGCGGCTCACGTAGCGGAGGGTCTGTCCGCGCAGCTCAATGTTTGCATTTTCCTCAAAGGAAGCCCCGGCCTTGTCCTCCCGGACGCCGTCCACATAGACGATGCCGGACATGATGACCGCCTTGGCTTTCTCGCGGGAGGAGGCCAGGCCCTTCTCCGCAAGAAGAACATCCAGTCTTTTCTTCATCGTCCTTCCTCACTCGATCTCGCTCATCTCGCCGTTGTCCTCGATGAGCTGCATCTTCTTCTCGACCTCGTCAATCCTGCCCGACACGACCTTCACCAGCTTCATGCCCTCCTCGTAGATCCGGAAGGATTCCTCCAGCGAAATCGTATCGCTCTCGAGCTTTTTAACCATCTCATCGAGGGTCTCGAAGCTTTCCTCGATGGTCATTTCCTTCTTCTCATCCATTTCCGATCACCTCCCTGGTCTCGGCGAGCACCTTGCCGTCACTGACAAAGATCGTCAGCAGATCGCCCGGCACCGTATCCTTAATGTGCGTAAACGCTTTTCCGTCTTTCGTCTCGACAAATGAAAACCCCTGCGACAGCCTGTCCATCGGATTGAGCCCTTTCATGCGCTCAATCATGCCGTGCAGTCTCAGCTTGTCCCGGTAGAGGACTCTGTTCATCCGCTCTTTCAGCAGCCGCCCGTCCTTCTCAGCTTCCGCTCTCGCGAGCAGGATCTTTCCGGCCAGGGCTTCGGACATACGGTCCTCCAGGTCTATCAGGGTCTGCCGTTTCTCCCGGACTGCCGCGGCGGGTTTCTTCGCCTCCAGCTTCGCCTTCCTTAAGGAGAGCCGCATCCTCATCGTGTTTATTTTTGTCTCCGGGCCTTTTCGGAGACGTCTCTCACAGAGCGAGAGCTGCTCGCGGAAGGCTGCGTAGTCGAAAACCGCAAGCTCAGCTGCCGCCGAGGGCGTCGGCGCGCGCAGGTCGGCGACCAGGTCCGCGATCGTCGTGTCCGTCTCGTGCCCGACTGCGGAGATGACAGGCGTCTCGCAGTCGAAGATCGCCCTCGCGACGATCTCCTCGTTGAACGCCCAGAGGTCCTCGATGGAACCGCCGCCGCGCCCGACGATGATCACGTCGACGCCGGCCTTATCCAGCACCTCGATGCCGCGGACGATCGACTCCTTCGCTCCTTCCCCCTGCACAAGCGCGGGATAGAGGATCAGCTGTGTGTAGGGATTTCTGCGCCTCGTGATATTCTGGATATCCCGGATCGCAGCGCCGGTCAGGGCTGTCACGACGCCGACCCGCCTCGCGTACTTCGGGATCGGCTTCTTGTAGCGGGCGTCGAACATACCCATCTCCTCGAGCTCTTTCTTAAGGCGCGCATACCGCTCATAGAGCTCGCCGGCGCCTTCCCGGTAGATCTTCTTCGCGTAGAGCTGGTAGCGCCCGTCACGCTCGTAGACCTCGATCGAACCGCCGACGATCACCTTGTCCCCGTCCGCCATCCTGAAATCAAGCCCCCGTCGGTTCCCGGCGAACATGATGCAGGTGATCGTTCCCTGGGCATCCTTCAGCGAAAAGAAAATATGCCCGGACGTATGATACTTGCAGTTCGACACCTCACCCCGCACATAAACAGACGAAAGAAGGATGTCCTGACTGAACATCCCTCTTATATAATGATTGATCTGCCCTACGGTGTAAACGCTGACTTTCATGCTTTCTTAGCGATCTCTCCCAGTATTCCGTTGATAAAGGAAGGAGACTCGTCGCCGCCGAACTGCTTGGCCAGTTCGACCGCCTCATTGATGGCGACTCCTTCCGGTATTTCCTCGTCGAATAACAGTTCATAGCAGGCGACGCGCAGGATCGCGAGGTCGCAGCTGCCGAAACGGTCGGTCTTCCAGCCCCTGGCCGTGTCGTTCAGCATGCGGTCGATCTCCGGGATCCTGTCATGCACTTCCTCATAGCGCTGAAGGAGGTATTCGCGGTCCTCCTCCGTCAGTCCTTCTATGCCGTCAAGATAGAGCGAAAGCTGCTCCGGCATATCCCTCTCCAGCGTAAACGCATAGATGAA
>DFFD01000137.1 GCA_002369495.1 Lachnospiraceae bacterium UBA3785
GCGATCCAGATGGACATCAAGATCCACGGCCTCACCCGCGCGATCGTCGAGGAAGCCATCGCCCGCACGAAGGAAGCCCGCGAGTACATCCTGACGAACGTCATGGAGCCGGTCATCGCGAAGCCGCGTGCCGAGGTCTCCAAGTACGCTCCGAAGATCATCCAGATCACGATCGATCCGGAGAAGATCGGCGAAGTTGTCGGCTCCAAGGGCAAGAACATCAACGCCCTTATCGCCCAGTACAATGTTGAGATCGACATCGAGGACGACGGTTCCGTCTCCGTCTGCGGCACGGATATCGAGAAGATGAACGCTGCCGTTGAAGCGATCCGCATCATCACGACCGAGTTCGAGAAGGGCATGATCCTCACCGGCAAGGTCGTCTCCATCAAGGAGTTCGGCGCTTTCCTTGAGTTCGCGCCGGGCAAGGAAGCCATGGTGCACATCTCCAAGATCGCGAACACCCGCATCAACAAGGTGGAGGACGTCCTCCAGATCGGCGATGTGGTCCGCGCGATCTGCCTCGGCAAGGACAAGATGGGAAGGATCAGCTTCTCCATCAAGGATTGCCCGAAAGACCCGATGAACATCGGTCGCGTCGTTGCCAGCGCAGGCCCGGAGGAATAAGAAATATAAAAGGCCGTCCCGGGATGGGGCGGCCTTTGCTTAAGGAATGAAAAATGTTAAGGATCGCTGAATTTGAAAAAGTGAGCTTTAAGCAGTTCCGGCGCGGCTTTGAGGATGTTTACGGCGGGGCGCCTGAAAATGAGATACGGGAAGTCTACGACTCACTCACCCTGCCCGTAAGGGCGACACAGGGGTCTGCCGGGTATGATTTTTACCTGCCGCACGACCTCGTGCTGCACCCCGGCGAATCCGCGAGGATACCGACCGGCATCCGGGTCCGGATGGAAGAGGGCTGGGTCCTTCTCCTGTTTCCGCGGAGCGGCCTGGGCTTTAAGTACAGGCTGCAGCTCGACAACACGGTCGGCGTCATCGACAGCGACTATTACGGTTCCGACAATGAGGGACATATATTTGCCGCGGTCACCAACGATTCGAACAGCGGAAAGACGCTGTCTTTAAAAGCCGGCAGCGCTTTCATGCAGGGCGTCTTCGTGCCGTTCGGCGTCACGGAGTCCGACGATGTGTGCGCGAGGCGGAACGGCGGGTTCGGGAGCACTTCCGAAACATAAAAAAGAGCGGCCGCATGAAGCAGCCGCCCGGCGTCTTTCATTTTCAGTCTTCGTCGAACTCTTCGTCGTCAAGGATCTCGTCAAATGCATCCGCCGCAGCATCGTACTCGTCGTCGTCCTCGATGTTCTCGATATCCGGCTCGCCGTCCTCGCTCTCGATGTAGCGATAGATCAGGATCTCGTCTCCCTCGATCTCCTTGCCGTTCTCGGCGATTGGCATGAGGGCGATGTACTGCTTATCGTCCACCGGATAGATGCAGACGATGGAGCACTCAAGCTCGGTGTCATCATCCATGGTCAGGACGACGGTGCCGAGATCATCATCAAGCTCTTCTTCGGGAAGGTTTTCATTGAAATCAGACATTGTTTGACCTCCTTTATGTTTTGACCGTTTGCAAACTGTTTATAAAAACAGTAATCACAGAATATCAGATTCCTACTTAAAATGCAAGGCAAAATGAGTTATAATGCTACTTGTAAATTCGCCCGAAGGAAAAATGAGGTTCATGCTTATGAAAAATGATAATAATATTCGTATCGGACGGGGGAGCAGCGAAAAGCTCGGCGCGCACAGAGTAAAAGGCGGAATTAATTTTGCCGTCGGGATCCCGGACGGGAGCAGGGCGGCGCTCATCATTCTGGATGAGAACGGCGAGCAGGAGCTCCTCAGGATCGACCTCCCGGAGGAGGAACGCGAGGGGGATGTTGCGTCCTGCTTTGTTGCCTGGCCGGGGACATTTAAGAACGGATATTACTACGAGATCGGCAGCGAAAAGTTCCTGGATCCATATGCCGCGCGCATCGCGGACGGCGCCTGCTTCGCTGAGAGCGCCCGGTTTGACTGGGGAGAGGAGAGATCTCCGAAGATCCCGATGCACGAGCTTCTTATTTATAAGCTGCACGTGAGAGGCTTTACGATGGATCCCAGATCGAAAGTCCGCGACAAGGGGACTTTTAAGGGAATCATCCACAAGATCCCGTATATCAAGGAGCTGGGATTCAACGCGGTCGAGCTCATGCCGGCCTACGAGTGGGACGATACGCTCAGGATCCCTCATCTTTACGAGGCCAAGAGCGCGGCGCCTGAGCACCAGCCGAAGAATTACTGGGGCTACGCGAAGAAGAATTATTATTTCTCGCCGAAGGCCCGGTACGCAGCCGGGAAGGACGCCTCCCTGGAATTCAAAAGGCTCATAAAGGAGCTGCATGCAAACGGCATCGAGTGCATCATGGAATTCTATGTTCCTGAAAATGAAGACCCCCTCTATGTGGACGCCGCCGTGCGCCACTGGATCCGTGAGTATCATGTGGACGGGTTTCATTTTCTCGGGACGGGCGTGCCGAAGGACATCCTCTCGCATGACCCGTACCTGGCAGGCGTGAAGATCTTCTTCGACTATATCGATGTGTGGAGGCTCTACGGGAGCGGCCATCCGGCTCGCAAGCGCTTTATCGAGTACAACGGCTGGTTCCAGACGATCGGCCGCCGCTTCCTGAAGGGCGATGACTGGATCGTGGCCGACATCATCAACGGGATCCGCCGCAACCCGGTGCACAACGGCGTCGTCAACTATATGGCGAACGTCGACGGCTTCACGCTGGCGGACGCGGTCAGCTATGACGCGAAGCATAACGAGAAGAACGGCGAGGGCAACATGGACGGTTCCAACGAGAACTTCAGCTGGAACTGCGGAGCGGAAGGCGTTACGAGAAAGAAGGAGATCCTGTCGCTCCGTACTCAGCAGATCAAAAATGCCCTGTCCTACGTATTCCTCGCTCAGGGGATCCCGCTTCTCTATGCGGGCGACGAGTTCGGCAATTCGCAGAAGGGCAACAACAACGCCTACGCGCTGGACGATCCGCAGGGCTGGGTCAGCTGGGGTCTCGCAGCGAAGAACAGTGAGATCACCGATTACCTGAAAAAGCTCATCGCCTTCCGGAAAGCGCACCCGGTCATCCACACCGAGAAGGAGCTGCGCGGGTTCGACACAAAAGGCCTGGGCTGCCCGGACATTTCGTTCCACGGGTCGGCGGCATTTCTGCCGGAGACCGGAGAGAAGCCGAAGGCGGTCGGCATCTGCCTGAACGGCGGGTACGCGGTGAAGCCGGACGGCGGGACGGACGATTATATCATGTTCCTTCTGAACGGGGGCTGGGAGAGCTTTTCATTTGCCCTGCCTGTCCTGCCGAGGGGACTTAAGTGGGAGCTCGCGTTAACAACGGATGAGGAGGGCTTTGCGGCTCTTCACGCGGACGAAGAGGGCGGCGTTCTTCCGCTGCTTAAGATGACAGATGTGCCGGCGCGCAGCGTGACGGTGCTTGTCGGGAGAAAAACGGATGGGGAAGATGAATTATCTGGGACACCTCAGGACGATCACGAGGCATCATAACCTTGTGATGGGCTACTGCCTCAGGGCAGGGCTGGTCCGCCAGGGACTCCTGCACGATCTTTCGAAGCTCTCGCCAGAGGAATTTCTGGTCGGGGCAAAATATTACCAGGGAACCAGAAGCCCGAACAACGCGGAGCGGGAGGATACGGGCATGTCCCGCGCCTGGCTCCACCACAAGGGCAGGAACAAACATCATTACGAGTACTGGATCGATTACGCGCCGGATCCGAAGAGCGGAAACGGCCTGGCGGGCATGCAGATGCCGAGGCGTTATGTCGCGGAGATGATTTTCGACCGGGTCAGCGCATCCCGCGTATACCAGGGAGAGAAATATACGGACCGTTCGCCGCTCGACTACTATCTGGCGAGCAAGGACAGGTCCTGGTTCATCAACGACACGACCAAGCGTCAGCTGGAATACCTGCTCACGATGTGGGCGGAGAGAGGCGAGGATTACACGATCTCTTACATCCGGGACGTGTTTCTAAAAGGAGAACGGAAGGACTGGTAGTTTTGGCGAAGACTAGGAAAAAGAGGGCGGCTGCCGACTATATCGATCCCGGTTTTCTGGCGGGGCTCATACTGCTCTCCGTGTTCGGCCTGATCGTCGGCTACAGCGCTAACGGTTATCAGGGGTCCGGCAGCAGGGACATCTTCATGGCTTTTGCCAAGCAGGGCGTGATCGCGGGAGTAAGCTTTGCGGCCGCTTTATGGGTCTCGAAGGCCGATTACCATCATCTCTGGTATCTGCGCTGGCCGATGTTTGTCTTTTCGGCTGCGCTCATCGGCCTGCTCATGGTGAAGCCGATCGCCGTGACGCTGAACAGCGCAACCAGATGGCTCCGGATGCCCGGAGGCTTTACGATCCAGCCCTCCGAGTTCGCCAAGCTCGGCCTCATCGTTTTTCTGCCGTCGGTCATGGTCAACCGGGGAAGAGACTATAAAGGGTTTCTGGCGCCTGCCATCGCGCTCGTGCCGGGGATCTTTCTCGCGGCGGAGACCTACCTGATCTCCAGCGACCTGAGTTCCGCTTTTATCATATTCGCGATCGGGTATTTCCTCGCGTTTGCGGCGCATCCGAAGAGTACGGGTTTCTTCATCGCGGCAGGGGCAGCCGTCATCGTGGCGGCAGCCGCCGTGTATTACGTCTGGACGACCATGACTCCGGATGCGGCGGACAGCTTCCGCATCATAAGACTTCTCATCTGGAAGGATCCGGCCGCCTTCGAGGGGCAGAACGGCGAACAGACGATCATGGGGCTCTACGCGATCGGCAACGGAGGCCTGTTCGGCAAGGGGTTCGGGAACAGCACGATGAAGCTGGGCCAGCTCTCCGAGCCCGGCAACGACTGGATTTTCGCAGTCATCTGCGAGGAGCTGGGATTTTTCGGAGCGCTGCTCGTCATCCTGCTTTTCATTTTTCTGCTGTACCGGATACTCGTCGTCGCGATGAACGCCCCGGACCTTCTGGGAGCGCTGATGGCGGCCGGCGTATTTATCCACATCGCGGTGCAGGCGCTGCTGCATATCGCCGTCACGGTGAATTTTGCGCCGCCGACCGGGGTGACGCTGCCGTTCTTTTCCTACGGCGGCACGTCCATATTAACGATCATGATGGAAATGGCCATTGTCATGTCTGTGTCCAGACAGACATCGGCTTCCAATTATAAAAAAACAGTCAGGAGCAAATAACAACATGAATGTCAAGACAAGATTCGCCCCGAGTCCGACCGGGAGAATGCACGTCGGAAATCTGCGCACAGCGCTGTATTCATTTTTAATCGCCAAGCACGCGGGCGGCAGCTTCATGCTCCGCATTGAGGACACCGACCAGGAGCGCTTCGTCGAGGGTGCGGTGGATATCATCCTCCGGACGCTCGATTTCGCCGGCCTCACGGTCGACGAAGGCCCGGACAAGGACGGCGGCGTCGGCCCCTATGTGCAGAGCGAGCGCCAGAAGGCGGGGATCTACATGAAGTACGCGAAGCAGCTCATCGAGCAGGGCAACGCCTACTACTGCTTCTGCACGAAGGAGCGCCTTGAGTCCCTGAAGACGGTCGTCGCGGGCAAGGAGATCTCCCAGTACGACAAGCACTGCCTGCATCTTACCAAAGAGGAGATCGAGGCCAACCTTGCCGCCGGCAAGCCCTACGTTATCCGCCTCAATGTTCCCCAGGAGGGCACCACGACCTTCCACGATGACATCTACGGGGACATCACGGTCGAGAACAAGGAGCTGGACGACATGATCCTCATCAAGTCCGACGGCTTCCCGACCTACAATTTCGCCAACGTCGTCGACGACCACACGATGGGCATCACGCACGTGGTCCGCGGAAATGAATACCTCTCCTCAAGCCCGAAATACAACCTGCTCTACGAAGCGTTCGGCTGGGAAGTCCCGACCTATGTCCACTGCCCGCTGATCACCGATGAGAACCACGCGAAGCTCTCCAAGCGTTCCGGACACTCCTCCTTCGAGGATCTGCTGGAGCTCGGCCTGCTGCCGGAGGCGATCGTCAACTATGTCGCGCTTCTCGGCTGGAGCCCGGAGGACAATGAGGAGATCCTCTCGCTCGATGAGCTGATCGCGAAGTTCGATTACACGAAGATCAACAAGAGCCCGGCTGTCTTTGACATGGGCAAGCTGAGGTGGATGAACGGCGAGTACATCAAGCGCATGGATGAGGAAGAGTACCTGAAGAAGGCGATGCCGATCATCGAGAAGACCGTCACGAAGGTGGCGGACAAAAAGGCTCTTGCCGACCTCGCGAAGAGCCGGATCGAAACCTTCAACGACATTCCGGAGCTGCTCGGCTTCTTCGAGAAAGTGCCGGAGTACGATCTCTCCCTCTACACGCACAAGAAAATGAAAACCACCCCGGAGATCTCCCTCGACGTCTTAAAGAAGGTCCTCCCGGTGCTGGAGAACGCCGAAACGTACACGAACGACTCGCTCTATGAGCTGCTTGTCGAATTTGCGAAGGAGAACGGGCTCAAGAACGGCCAGGTCATGTGGCCGGTCAGGACCGCGCTCTCCGGCAAGGCGCAGACTCCGGGCGGAGCGACCCAGCTCATGGAGCTGCTGGGCAAAGAGGAGTCCCTCACCCGCATCCGCGCGGCAATCGAAAAGCTCGAGGGATGAGGATCGTCCATATCATCCTGGGTGAAACCGAAAAAAAGCTGCCGGCAAAGGAGATGAGTCTTCTCGCGCACCGCGAGACGGTGCGGTCGGCGGCGCGGATTTTCGGCGTCCCGGAGGCGGAGCTTCGCATGGAGAAGGCGGAGGGCGGAAAACCGTATTTTCCGGATCATCCGGAAGTGCATTTTTCCATCAGCCACAGCGGACGCCGCATCCTGATCGCGCTCTCGGATGTGCCCTGCGGGGCGGACGTCGAGCAGGTGAAGGAGATGCCGGAAGACCGGATGCTTTCCATCGCGCGGCGCATTATGTCCGGCGGGGAATACGTGGAGTTTTTGCGAGCGGAAGACAGGAGCGGCGCGTTTTTTACGGCCTGGGTCATGAAGGAGGCGGAGTCGAAGCTCTCCGGAAGAGGATTCGCGGCTGGCTTTAAGACTCTTCGCGGGGATGCCCCGCATCTTGCCGTAAACGCCGGGCACGGCTATAAGGCAGCGGTCTTTGCCGCGGAGCCGTTTAAGTCGTCAGTTACAAATATTTACCTGAAAGGATCATTTCATGAGTGAAATCTCAAGGCGGCGCACGTTCGCCATCATATCACACCCGGACGCCGGTAAGACCACGCTGACGGAAAAATTTCTCCTCTACGGAGGCGCGATCAATCTTGCCGGCTCGGTCAAGGGCAAGGCGACGGCACGGCACGCGGTCTCCGACTGGATGGAGATCGAAAAGCAGAGAGGTATCTCGGTCACCTCGTCCGTCCTCCAGTTCAATTACGACGGCTACTGCATCAATATCCTGGACACGCCGGGCCACCAGGACTTCTCCGAGGACACTTACCGGACCCTGATGGCGGCGGATTCCGCGGTCATGGTCATCGACGGCGCGAAGGGCGTCGAGGCGCAGACGAGAAAGCTTTTCAAGGTCTGCGCGCGCCGGCACATCCCGATCTTCACCTTCATCAACAAGATGGACCGCGAAGCGAGGGATTCCTTTGAGCTGGTGGACGAGATCGAGCAGGAGCTCGGAATTCCCTGCTGCCCGGTCAACTGGCCGATCGGGTCCGGCAAGAACTTCAAGGGCGTATACGACAGAAATGAGGAGAAAGTCCTCATCTTCCACGACACCGAGAAAGGTACGAAGGAAGGCCTGATCGAGGAAATCCCGATCAATTCCCCGGAGATCCGGAATTATGTAACGGAAGAGGAGGAGGAGCAGCTCCGCGAGGAGCTGGAGCTTCTGGACGGCGCGTCGGCGGAGTTCGACCAGGACGAGGTGAGCCGCGGCCGCCTCTCGCCGGTGTTTTTCGGGTCCGCGCTGACGAATTTTGGCGTGGAGACATTTCTTAAGCATTTTCTCAAAATGACCATGCCGCCGCTGCCCCGTATGTCCGACATCGGGCTCATCGAGCCGGAGGAGCACGGATTTTCCGCGTTTGTCTTCAAGATCCAGGCGAACATGAACAAGAACCACCGCGACCGCGTCGCGTTCATGCGCATCGTCTCCGGTCATTTCGACGCGAACATGGAAGTCTGGCACGTGCAGGGAAAGAAGAAGGCGAGACTTTCGCAGCCGCAGCAGATGATGGCGGACGACCGGCACGTGGTCACGGAGGCCTGGGCGGGCGACATCATCGGCGTGTTTGACCCGGGGATCTACTCGATCGGGGATACAGTCTGCATGCCGGGAGAGGATTTTCATTTCGGAGGCATTCCGACGTTCTCGCCGGAGCATTTCGCGCGCATCCGCCAGATGGACACGATGAAGCGCAAGCAGTTCACCAAGGGCGTCGAGGAGATCGCCCAGGAGGGCGCGATCCAGATCTTCAAGGATCTCGGAGCCGGCATGGAGGAGATCATCGTCGGCGTCGTCGGTGTCCTGCAGCTGGACGTTTTGCGTTTCCGCCTTGAAACGGAGTACAAGGTCGAGATCCGCATGGAGACGCTGCCGTACGAGTACATCCGCTGGATCGAGAACCCGCAGGAGGTGGATCTCGAGAACCTCCAGGGCACGACCGACATGAAGAAGGTCCAGGACATGCGCGGCAACCCGCTGCTGCTCTTCGTGCATGAGTGGAGCGTCGGCATGACGCTGGAGAGAAATAAAAACCTGCGCCTGTCCGAATTCGGCGGATGGGAAGAAGATGATGAATAACATCCCTTTACGACCGGGGAGAAACTTGGTATACTGTCAGTATCGGGCCGGCATGCGGCTTGCTGAGGCCGGCCGGATGCGGAAGATGAAGCACTGAAGCTGCGGAGGAGTTTAAAATGGCTGAGAACCAGAAAGTCTATACAATCAAGGATGACGGAGGGATTGGCACGGTCAGGATCGCCGAGGATGTCGTGTGCGTGATCGCGGGTCTTGCGGCGACCGAGGTGAAGGGTGTTTCCGCAATCGCGGGGAACATCACCAACGAGATGATCCCGAGAAAAGGCGCGAAGGGCCTGGCGAAGGGCGTCCGTGTGACGGTCGCCGATAACAAGATCAAGGCGGAGATCTCGGTCGTGATCGGCTACGACTGCAGCGTCCTTGAAGTCTGCGAGGGCGTACAGGAGCGCGTAAAGAGCGCGATCGAGAACATGACCGGCATGGAAGTCACGGAGATCAATGTGAAGGTCGCCGGCGTCGAGACGGCCGCTGAGCAGTAAGACCGGATGAGAGGAAAAAAGTGAGCAGAAGAAAACTTAGAATACATCTCTTCAAGATGATTTTCATCTATGCGTTTACGCTGGAGA
>DFFD01000122.1 GCA_002369495.1 Lachnospiraceae bacterium UBA3785
GTTTGGATTATATCACATTTTTCCGCAAAATAAAGACAAAAACAGCAATTTATCCCGGAGAAAAATAAAAACCGCCCAAAGACTATGCCCCGGCCAAATACTGTGCTATAATAAAACGGTAAAAAGCCGGCGTCGATCCGGCAAATAACGCAGCAAAGGAGGTCACATTCATGCTAAAGATGGGCTGGCGCTGGTACGGCGAGGGCAACGATCCCGTCACCCTCGGCGATATCCGCCAAATACCGGGCGTAACCAGCATCGTCTGGGCTCTTCACCACAAGATGCCGGGCGAGATCTGGACCGAGGAAGAGATTGAAAAGGAAGTCAATCTCATCAAATCCTACGGTTTTGACGCCGACGTCGTTGAATCGGTGAACGTTCACGACGACATCAAGATCGGTCTCCCGACTCGGGACGCACTCATCGAAAACTACAAAGTCTGCATCAAAAACCTCGGCAAGTACGGCGTAAAGGTTATCTGCTACAACTTTATGCCGATCTTCGACTGGACCCGCACGGACCTGTTCCACCCCGTGGGCGACGGTTCCACCGCTCTCTTCTACGATCCGAAGGAGATCAAGGATGACTACAGGTCCATGGCGGACTACATCCTGAACTTCACGGAGAAGTACAACATGACCTTCCCCGGCTGGGAGCCGGAGCGCATGGCGAAGCTCGACGAGCTCTTCAAGGCCTACGCGCCCGTCACCAAGGAGCAGCTGTGGGAGAACCTGTTCTATTTCCTGCGCGCCATCATGCCCACCTGCGAGGAGGCCGGCATCAAAATGGCGATCCACATGGACGATCCGCCATGGGACATCTTCGGTCTGCCGCGCCTGATGGTCGACGAAGCCGCCTGCGACAGGCTGCTTAAGACCGTTGACCATCCCTGCAACTGCCTGACCCTCTGCACGGGCTCGCTGAACGCCAATCCGGCCAACAACTGCGCGGACATCATCCGCAAGCACTGCGACCGCATCGCGTTCGGGCATGTCCGCAACATTAAACATTTTGCGGACGGCTCGTTCTCCGAGGCCGCTCACCGCGACTGCTGCGGCGAGACCGGCATCATCGAGGTCATGCGCGCCTACTATGAGAACGGCTTCACCGGCTACATCCGTCCGGACCACGGCCGCCAGCTCTGGGAGGAAGGCCCCGGCGTCTGCCGCCCGGGTTACGGCAAATACGACCGCGCCCTCGGCATCCAGTACATGCTCGGCATCTGGGATCTTCTGGAGCGCCTCGACGGGAAATCATAATACCTGCAGCAAAAAAGAGAGGAAGGACCGCGCGGTCCCTCCTCTCTTCTTTTTGCTCAGATTCATTTTTGCGCAAAAAAATAAAGCCCTCCGGGCTCCCCTGACAAACAATCAGGGCTGTTCGACTTTCTCGTCATCGAACAGCCCTTTTAGTGAATATTCTGAAGTTTCACTGTATAACCTCCTTTGCTTTGTTCTGTTATTAGAAGAAAAGAAGTATTTTTTTCTTAGGAGAAAGACTTTATTCCGGGAGAATTAGAATTGTTATTCTTTATCCTGGTTCAGTCTCTATGGGCTCTTGCTTTTTCCTTTCAACGGAATCATCTCCCTTCGGTTTGTATCCGGATCTTAAACTTTCTGGAAGAAGAAATTCTTTGTTAAGGAAGATCTGCTATGCCAATGGACTGTACCTCCTTTCTTTTTGTCTTGTTTTGTTTGTCTCTTTTCTTTTGATGTCTGTATCTTACACCCTATTCCTGTATTTGTCAAGTACTTTTTTGAATCTTTTTTATTTTAAAATAAATTGTCTGTATTTTTCTTGTTTTTTGAATAATTCCGTGCAAATCAGCAGCTGCAGGGACGGTTCCCGAGGGACGGTTCCAGGGTCCCCGGTATTTTCCCTTGACAGATCCCCCCTTCTGTCATATAGTAGTACCGTTGCCGGGGGTGCCACAGGCTGAGACGCTCAAGCGAACCCCTAATACTTGATCCGGATAATGCCGGCGTAAGGAGGTATTATATGTTCTACAATGCCGATGGCGGTCTGACGACCGCCGGTTACGTGCTGACTGCCGTAGCCATCTTTGCTCTTCTCATTCTCATTTCCACCCTTGCGGGAAAACAGAAAAAGGTAACCGCCAAGCAGCTCGCCTTCGCCGCGGGCGCCCTCGCGCTTGCCGTCGTGACTTCCTACATCAAGCTGTTCCATCTCCCGATGGGCGGCTCAGTCACGCTGTTCTCCATGTTCTTCGTCACGCTGATCGGGTACTGGTACGGCCCGGCGGTCGGCATCATGGCCGGCGTCGCCTACGGCCTCCTGCAGATGATCCTGGACCCCTACATCATCAGCCTGCCGCAGATGCTGGTGGACTACCCGTTCGCGTTCGGCGCGCTCGGCCTGTCCGGCTTCTTCTCGCACCAGAAGAACGGGATGGTCACCGGGTACATCTGCGCGGTCCTGGGACGCTTCGTCTTCGCGGTCCTCTCCGGCGTCATCTTCTTCGGAATGTACGCGCCTGAGGGAATGTCGCCGCTCATCTACTCCGTCTCCTACAACGGCGCCTACCTCGCCGCGGAGGCGGCGATCACCCTGGTGCTGCTCGCGGTCCCGGCGGTCCGCAATGCGCTCGTCCAGGTGAAGAACCAGGCGCTCTCCTGAGCACCGGATGATAAAGCATCCCTTACAAAAGAGTCAAAAAAAGGAACCGCGGGGGCCTGTGCCCGCGGTTCCTTTTATGTTCATCATTTTCAGCCGAGCAGCTTGCCGATCAGGCTGTTCTTGCGCTTCTCCTGGGCTTCGAGGTACTTTTTATTTTCCTCCTCGAAGTTCAGCCCTTCCTTCGCGCACTTTGCCTTGAGCTCCTTGATCCGCTCCTCCTCAGCCTCGCGCTCCGCCTTCTCGGTCTCCATGCGCTCGCGCTCTTCGGGCGGGATCCAGGTGCCGCCCTCGGCGATGACCGCTGCCTTCTGGCGTTCTAAGATCTTCGCCTTGTCCTCGTCGAGGTATTTCTCGACGTTCATGCCCCAGAGGGCGATGATGGAGATCACGAAGCCGATCATATCCATGCAGAGATAGACGATGACCATGCCGGTCTGGGCCGACGCCGGCTGCGTGGTCAGGGACGCGTCGTAGCCCATCGAGCTTAAGAAAATGTTGACGATACCCATCGACAGGACCGCCAGGCCGACCATGGTCGCGCCGTAGATCGACATCGTGAAGCCGTCGCTGCGGAACCCGTTCTTCGCCTCCAGGTGGTCAAGGACATCCGAGAGGATCGCGACCATGACGTACTGGGACGGGATGATACCGACCGCCTTCAGGACGACGCCGAAGGTGACGATCGGGAAGCTGTGGACGTTGATGAAGGCGACGACGCCGCCCACCAGGGAAATAATGAGGCCAAGGACAACCGCGCGCTTCTTGCCGAGCTTCGCGGCGAGCGGCCAGGCGATGACCATGCCGACCGCCGACGGAAGGCCGCCGACGAGGCCGAGCGTGGACATGAGCGCGCCCGAAGTCGCTTCCGGATCGCTCGATGCGAGGACGCTGTCGAACATCCATCTCGCGTAGAAGCTCATCGACGTGTTCTTGACCAGCTGGCCCATCTGAAAGAAGAGGATGTAGATGACGACCATCCACCAGAACTTCTCCTTCGTGCAGACCTCGATGTGCTTCTTCATCGGGATCTTCTCTTCCTTCACGTTGAGGTTCATGGTCTCCTCGGTGATTCGCTCACGGGTGAAGAAATACTCGAGCAGGATGCCCGCGCAGGTGAGGATCGCGAGGAAAATGCCGAGCATGCGCCAGTTGTTGTAGCTGGCCGCCCGGTCGATCGTACCGTCCGCGCCGGTCACAAACATGAACGGCTGCAGCAGCACCGGGACGAGGATCGAGGCGCCGACGCCGGCCGCCGCGACCATGGACGCGTTGGACAGTGTGGCAAGCAGGCCTCTCTGGCTGCCGTTTCTCGTGGAGAGCGCGACCATCGAGCTGTGGGCCGTGTAGAAGCAGGGGTAGCCGACCGCATAGAAGAGGTTGAACGAGACCGCGATCCAGACCATCTTCATGAGATAGTTGGTGGAGCTTAAGTTGTCTCCGCCCGGCGTCATGAAGAGCAGGATGATCGCCACCGCCATGATCGGCGCCGACAGGAACAGGTACGGACGGGCCTTGCCGGCCGGCGTCCTGGTGTTGTCGATCCACTGGCCGACCAGGATGTTGCCCGCGATGACGAAGACCGTCGAGACGATCGGCAGCGCCATCGAGAAGATGCCGAACTGCTTATCCGTGAGTCCGATGACGTCCGCGTAGTAGCGGGTGAGGTAAGCGCTGAAGATCGAGTTCGCCATCATCGCGCAGAGCGGCGCCAGGAAATAGCCGATCAGCATCTCCTGCAGCTTGACGCTGGAGGATGTGATCTTCGTCTTCAGAGCGGGATTCTGAAAAAATTTCTCCATGATTTTCCCTCCTGTATAGAAATAAGCAATAATAATTATATACAAAATCCGAGATCAAGACAATCCGTTTTGCGTGAATTGCACAAATATGAACGTGAACGGTTGCGGATGTCCTCACTTTTTCTTGCAGATTGGCGGAAGTCAGCGTATAGTAATGTAATATTGTTCAGGTAATGAGCACCATCTGCGCAAAGCGCATTTTCAATAGTAAGGAGCACTATGAAACGTTTACTATTCATGATCGCAGCTGCCCTGCTTCTCATTGTTTCATTTCCCGGAACGGTCCTCGCCAGCGCGGAGACGGACAGCCCGGCGCCGGCCGCCGACGAGGCGGTATTTTCCTGTGTGCGGAACAACGGCGACTCATTCCACTCCTTCAGGAGCGCGGACGGCACGGCCGTTCTCTTTCTCCCTGCCGACTTTGACCTTGCCGACCTCACCGTGCGCTGCCTTGCGCCGGAAAAGACCGTCTCAGCCTCCGGCTGCACCGCGAATTCCGGCTCCGGCACGATCCGGGGCGACTTCCGCGGAAAGGCGGTCACGGTATCCTTCGCGGACGGCTCCTCCGTCCTTCTCGTCGCGGAGAGTTCGACCCTGCCCTCGCTTGCAATTACGCTCGACGGCAGCACGCTCGACGACGTCCACGCCGACAAAGACTCGCGGCACACGGTCGCTTTCTCGACCCTCTACGACCCGAAAAATGAAGACAACGACCTCGCCGTCCACGGCGGCGAATTCAAGGGGCGCGGGAACTCCTCCTGGGTCTACTACGATAAAAAGGGCTACCAGATCAGGTTCGAGACGGAGACATCCCTGCTCGGCATGGAGCCCGCTCGCAAGTGGGTCCTGCTGGCCGGCGCTTCCGACGCCACCCTCATGCGCACGAAGCTTGCGCTCGACGCGGCGGCGGCATTTCCCATGCTCTTCACCCCGCAGGCGGAGTACGCCGACCTCTGGATCAACGGGGACTACCGCGGCCTCTACCTCATCACCGAGAAGCCGGAGATCGGGAAAGGCCGTCTCGACCTGACAAGCGGGCACGGGGTCCTCGCGGAGTTCGACAATGCCTTCTACTCGGGCGAGAGCGACTGGTTTACGGACGATTACGGGCAGCATTTTGCGCTGAAGGACGCGCAGGGTGCGGACCCGGACGCCGATTTCGACGAGTTTGAGAACAAGGTGGCGGAATTCTATCGTGCGCTCTCCGCCAAAGACTGGGCTGAGGTCTCACGGGTAATCGACCCGGAGTCATTTGCCTCCATGCTGCTCGTCAACGAGTTCTTCTCAAACCGCGAATCCGCGACCACCAGCTTCTTCTGGTACCTCGACGGGAGCGAAGGGAAGCTCTCCGCGGGACCCGCGTGGGATTTCGACACCTGCATGGCCGACGAAAATAACCCCACTGACTACTACGTCTTCCAGAACAAATACTACAAGTACCTGGTCGATTTCGACGAGTTCGAGGACATCCTCCAGCGCCAGTACAGAGAGTACGGGGACGCCCTGAAGAGCGCCGCTGCCTCCCAGGACGCTCTCCGGCTCAGGATCTCCTCCTCCGCGGCTGCCAATTTCATGCGCTACAACGTCCTCGGCACGACGGACGCCAAAAAGCATGTCTTCCGCGACACCTGGGAGGAAAACCTGGCCGTCCAGAGGGACTGGCTCGCCGGCCGCGCGGAGCATTTCAGCGTCGGGGCTTTCTGCGGCAAGCGCAGGACGAGCTACCTCGAGACGCTCATTTCCTCCGGAAACCGCTATGCGGACCTCTATCTCCGCTATCCGAGGAGCACCTCCGGCGTCACCTTCCGGGTTTCCGCCGGGAATCTTCCCGAGGATGAGCCGATAACCTGCAAGGCGGAGCGGGACGAGTTCGGCCGCTGGCATGCGCGCATCGATCTCCTCGATTTCTGCGTCGACGGGGTCTTCACAGTGGAGGCATTCTCCGCCGCCTCCTCCTCGACACCGCTCACGACGCGGACCTTTGAGATCTCCTACGTGCCGGCGATGGATTACACCTGCTACGGTGTCAACTACCGGCCGGTCTTCAACCCGCTCTACTACCGGACGCACAACGAGGACGTGGCCGCGATCTGCGGGGACGATCCGCGGGTGCTGTTCAGACATTTCCGCCTCTACGGGATGGCGGAAGGCCGCCGCGGGAGCCTGCTCTTCGACCCGGCTTACTATATGGCCGAAAATGCAGACCTCCGCTCCCGCTACGGCTCCTCCAACTTCCCCGCCTACTATCTCCACTATATCGAGCGGGGACGCGCGGAAGGCCGGGCCGGCGCGGCGGAATTTGCGAATTAATTGTGAAATCTCATAAATTTTTCTAAATTCTCTTTTCTTTTTTGCAAATAGGTTTATACTGAATATCATAAAACCGGCCGCAGAGCAGGCCGCTGAAGAGAAAGGAGCACAAAAATGAAATTATCCGAAGGTTTAAAGACCGTATTTCTGGCAGGCGTAGGCGCTGTGGCGATCACAGCCGAGAAGTCCAAACAGCTCGTCGACGATCTCGTCAAAAAGGGCGAGCTCACCGTCGAGGAAGGCAAGATCATCAACGAGGACCTCGCGAAGAAGTTCAACGAGAAAGCTGAAAAGCTGGATGAGAAGGCCCAGGAATACACGCCGGAGAAGGTCGCGAAGAAGGTCCGCGAAGCTCTCCTGAACCTCGAAGGCATGACGAAGGAAGCCCGCGACGAGATCCGCGCGAAGCTCGACGCGCTCGATCAGGCTGACGAGGAAGCTGCCGCGAAGGCCGCCGAGGAGGAGGCTGCCGCTGAGGAGGCCGACGAGCAGGATGTCGCCGACGCGATCGTCGATGAGATCAAGGCTGAGGCCGAGGAGACCAAAGAGGCCGTCTGCGAAGCCTGCGAGGGCGTAAAGGAAGCTGCCCAGGAGGTCAAGGAAGCCGTTGAGGAGGCTTTCGAGAAGACCGAAGAGTAATTTCTCCGGGAACGTGCTTAAACAAAGATTGATCATTGAGAAAACGACATGGCTTTCGGGCCATGCCGTTTTTGTGTTATCGGGGATCGGCTGCCGCATAGCTGCCGCAGTGCATATTAATGGAATTGACGGACCCTGCAAAGCCGCGGTACAATAGAAGCGAAGCAGCAACTATCACGCACAGAAAAGCGGAGGTAAGCTATGAAAATTGCAATGGCAAATGATCACGCGGGAACCAGAATGAAATATGAAATAAAGGCTCTCCTTGAGAACATGGGGCATGAAGTGGTGGATTTCGGAACCTATGACGAAAATGCCGCCGACCTGCCCGACTATGTCTACCCGGCGGCACTCGCGGTCGCGAGAGGCGAGTGCGACAGGGGCATTTTCGTCGACGGCGTCGGCTACGGCAGCGCGATGATCGCGAACAAAATCTGCGGGATCTACGCCGCGGTATGCCAGGACCCGCTGTGCGCGGCGCTCTCCCGCCAGCACAACGATACAAACGTGCTCTGCCTCGGGGCCAAAATTATCGGCACCCTCATCTCCACGGAGATCGTGAAGACCTGGATGACGACAGACGCCTTCACGGCGGAGAAATATGTGAAGAGGGTCGCGAAGGTAAAGGATATCAACGACCGGCACTGTGTTCCGGTATAATAAAAGAAAGACCGGTTTTCACTGCTCCGTGAGCGCCCGGATCTCCTCCGCCGTCAGCCGGCGCCACGCCCCAACGGGAAGCGCCGGATCGAGCGTAAGAGGCCCCATCCGGAGGCGTTTTAAGTAAAGAACCTCCTTGCCGACCGCCGCAAACATCCGCTTCACCTGGTGAAACTTCCCCTCGCGGATCGTGATCTCGCACTCGCTGGTGTTCTTTTCGGCGTCCGTGCTTAAAATGACAAGCTCCGCCGGCAGCGCCGTCAGCGTCTCATCCACATAGAGCCCCGCAGCGAAGGCGGTCACATCCTCCCCGGTCACAAGACCGGAGAGACGCACGAAATAGACCTTGTCCGCATGCTTCTTCGGGGAGAGCAGGTTGTGGGCCAGGTCCCCGTCGTTGGTGATGAGAAGGAGGCCCTCCGTATCCTTGTCGAGACGGCCGACCGGAAATATATCCTTCCGCTTCGGCTCCTCTATGAGGTCGAGGACCGTCCTCTGCCGCCTGTCCTCGGTCGCGGTCACGACGCCTGCCGGCTTGTTCAGCATGTAGTAGACAAACGGCTCATAGAGGTAGGTCCTGCCGCAAAAGACAACCTCCCCGCCCGCGACGTGCATCCCCGGGTCCGTCACCGTTACGCCGCCCGCGGACACGCGGCCGGCTTTTATCGCTTTTTTGATCTCGGTGCGGGTGCCCGCACCCATGTCCGAGAGAAATCTGTCGATCCGCATACTGTTCTCCTGAATCGTAAAAAAGCGGTCCCGGCTCAGCCGGAACCGCTTTCATTGCAGTGAATATTATTTCAGTTTGATCTCCGCGTGCCACTCCTGCAGCGACTTCACCTCGCCGCGGCCCTTGCTGTTGATCTGGGCGATCCCTTCCGCCGCAGCTTTCGCCGCCGCGATCGTCGTGATGTAGGGGATCTTGTGCTTGATGGCGGCCTTGCGCAGGTAGCTGTCGTCGTGGATGCTCGCCTTGCCGATCGGGCTGTTCACGATGAGGTCGATCTTGCCGTTCGTGATCAGGTCAAGGATGTTCGGACGGCCCTCATAGAGCTTCTTGACCTTCTTGACCGGGATGCCGGCTTCCGCGATCAGGTCGCAGGTCCTGCCGGTCGCGATCAGCGCGAAACCATCGTTCGCGAGCGAGCGGGCGACCTCCACGATCTCGGGCTTGTCCTTCTCGTTGACCGAGAGAAGAGCCGTGCCGCCGAGCGGAAGCTCCGCCTTCGCGGCTTCCTCCGCCTTGAAGAAGGCTTCGCCGG
>DFFD01000069.1 GCA_002369495.1 Lachnospiraceae bacterium UBA3785
CCCTCACGGAACGGGATCTGCCGTACGACGAGGAGGAAGAGGAACCGGACGAGCCTCAGGAATCTGAGGAACCCGGGAAGTCCGAAGAAATCGAAGAGGCCGGGGAGGCTGGGGCGGAGGCAGTTTCCGCCGAGGACACGCTGGCTGCGGAGAAGAGATCCGCCGCAAGGCGCAAAAAGAGCCTTAAAAGGCAGGAGGTCAGGGTCAAAAAGCAGCGCTATATCCTGGCAATCGCCATCGCGGACGCGGTCCTGCTCATCATCGCGCTTGCCGTCTTCCTTCGTATTTCAAGTGGTTACAGGACGAAATATCTCCCGGGAACGACGATCAACGGGATCGAGGTCGGCGAGAGCACGCCTGAGATATTTGAGGAAGGCATCCGGGAAGGCGCGGAAGTCTACTCGATCGATATCGCGTTCCGCGGGTCCTCGGAGCACATCGACGGCAAGGAGATCGGGTATCACTATGTATCGACCGGCGAGGCGCAGCGGATCCTGGAGGAGCAGAATATCTACGCGTGGTTCCTCTATCATTTCGGGAGAAGATACGAGTATAAGATTTCCTGGTCCACCGACTATGACCGGAATCTCTTAAAGAGCGTCGTCGGCAGTTTTCCGGAGCTTCAGCCGGAAAATGAAACAAAGCCGGAGAATGCTTACCTGAATCTCGAGGAGGACCTGACATTTTCAATCGTGCCGGAGGTGATGGGAAACTTCGTCTTTAACGACGCTGTCCAGGATGCAGTCTTTGAAGCGGTCGAAGACCGGCAGTCCTCCGTTGACCTGAACGCGATGGAGGGCATCTACGAGGCTCCGGTCGTCTACGGGAACAATCCGGACCTTAACTGGGAGAAGAACAACCTGAACAGCTTCCTATCAACGAGCGTCACCTACAATCTCCCGTTCGGGGAGACGAGGACGCTCGACCGGGACGACCTGATCGGCTGGGTGACCCGCGACGACAACGGGTACTACCATCTGGAGGAGTCCGTCATCCGGGAAAATGCAAGGCAGTTCGTCGCGCAGATGGCCTCCGATATCTACGTGGACCAGCCGACGATGCCGTTCAACACCGTGCAGCACGGGACGGTGCAGCTGGATTTTGACGGCGGCTACAAGGTGATCGTGAACGAGGCCGAGGAGACGGAAGCCCTGTTCAACAATCTCTGGAACCACAGATCCGCCACGCGCGAGCCGGCCTGCTACCGGAACAATTCGAGCCTGGCCTACAACATGGGCGGCTCCTACATCGAGGTGGATATCTCGCTGCAGCATATCTATCTCTACCTGAACGGCGAACGGATCATGGACGCGCCCTGCGTGTCGGGAACCTACTATCATGCCGGCTACCGGACACCCTACGGCGTTTTCGCGATCAACGGGAAAATGAGGGACGCGACCCTCTACGGACCGCTCGACGAGAACGGAGAGTACGAGTACATTTCCCATGTGGATTACTGGATGCCGTTCACCGGCAACTGCGGGTTCCACGACGCTCCCTGGCACCGCCCGGAGGAGTTCGGAACCGGCAAGTACCTCTACAACGGGTCCCACGGCTGCGTGAACCTTTCGCCGTCCGCGGCGGAGACTCTCTACGAGTACGTCTACGTGGGTCTGCCGGTCATCGTTTACTATTCGGACAACTGAGCGCGGGACAGGCACCGCGGCTCTTAAGGAGACATTTTGCTGAAGAGATGTGTGATCGTCGGCGGAGCCGATATCGGGGATTACGAACGGATACGGGAGAGGATTTCCGGGGATGAGGTTTTCATTTTCTGCGACAGCGGCCTTCGGCACATGGAAGCCCTGCATCGCAGGCCGGACCTCATCGTCGGAGATTTCGACTCCCACGAGAATCCGCACATGGACGTCGAGACGATCGTTCTCCCGCATGTGAAGGATGACACCGACACGGTCTTTGCGGTGAAGGAGGCCCTTCGGCGCGGCTTTGAGGAGTTTCTGCTCCTGGGCGTCGTAGGCGGGCGGCTCGACCACACGCTCGGGAACCTCGCGATCCTCCTCATGCTGGATTCCGCCGGGAAGAAAGCCCTCATCATGGACGACTATTCGGATATGGAAATCGTCTCGGGGGAGAGCGCGTTTATTCCGGACAGTTACGGGTATTTCTCTCTCCTCAATATCTCCGGGACAGCCCGGGGCGTGAATGTGAAAAATGCCCTCTACCCGCTCCGGGATGCTGAGATCACCTGCGAGTTCCCGCTGGGCGTGAGCAATGAGGTCCTGCCGGGCAGGACCGCGGAGGTCTCGGTGAAAGAGGGGAGGCTGCTCCTCATCAAAGTGTGCGGGAGCGCTTCGTAAGGAGGAAACGTGCTGGTTTTATTGTCCGCAGCGGCGGGAGCCGTCTGCATTCTCTACGGATTGGTTGTGCTGGGGGCTGCTTCGGGAAGCAGCTTCTGGCTGGTCTGGCCGGTGATGGGCACCGGCTTTTTTGTGCTTGCGGGACTCATGAAGATGCGCTTTTTCGAGAGGCACGCGCATCTTAGGACGGCCCTCGGGATCATCGCGGCGGCGGGGATCCTTGCGCTTGTCATTCTGAACGGGATCATCCTCAGGGATTTCCGCTCGGAGGGCGAGAAGGATCTTGATTATATCATCGTGCTGGGCGCCCAGGTCTACGAGGGCGGCCCCAGCGTGGTCCTCAGATACCGCC
>DFFD01000240.1:0-11722 GCA_002369495.1 Lachnospiraceae bacterium UBA3785
TCTACCATTGAACTACACCCGCATTCATGAAATCGGGGTGACAGGATTCGAACCTGCGGCTTCCTGCTCCCAAAGCAGGCGCTCTAGCCAAGCTGAGCCACACCCCGTCGCCCTTTTTCCCGCGTGACCTCACGCGCTAGATTATTATAGTTTAGTTGGGGCGATTTGTCAACGATTATTTTCCGGTTTTTACCAAAATGAAAACCGATCCCCCCTGTTCAGATAACACAGGGTATAATGTGCCTTCCCGAACCGGTCGATCTCCATCGTCACAAAGCTCGGCTTCCTCCCGTCCTGCCTCGGAAATGTAAGGCTCCCCGGATTGATCAGCGTGACGCCGTTCTCCGACGGCGCAATCTCGACGACCGGCCGGTGCGTGTGCCCGAACATCGCGACGTTGCAGTTCTTCTTCCTGGCTGCCTGCCGCACCCCGTCGTAGTCCCAGTGGACGCCCATGGTGTGCCCGTGCGTCACGAAGATCCTGTAATTGCCGAACGTGACGATCTCCTCGCGGTTCAGGTTCGTCCCGTAATCATTGTTGCCCCTCACGAACGTGCAGGGGCAGCCCGCCATCTCCTCGATCGCCGCCTCGTGTTCCTCCACGTCGCCGCAGTGGATCAGGTGGTCGATCTTCCCGATCTTTTCGAGGACCTTCCTCAGATTTGCCTCATGTCCGTGCGTGTCGCTCACAACCAGTATCTTCATGCATTCTCCCTGTTCATTTCCTCTTCCAGCAGCTGCCGCATCTTCCGGAGGGCTTTGCCGCGGTGGCTGACGGCATTTTTCTCCTCGCGGGAGAGCTCCGCCGACGTGCATCCTCTCTCCGGGAGATAGAAAATAGGATCGTAGCCGAACCCGTTGCGCCCGCGCTCTTCCCAGCCGATGATGCCCTCAAATGCCTCCTCGGCCGTCAGCTCGCGCCCGTCCGGGAACACGCAGGCCATCGCGCAGACGAACCGCGCGGTGCGTTTCTCCGCCGACAGGTCGCCCAGGCGGTCGATGATTGCTTTATTTTTGATGCGGTAGGAAGTGTGCTCGCCCATCCAGCGCGCGGAGTAGATGCCCGGCTCGCCGCCCAGCGCGTCCACCACGAGGCCCGAGTCGTCCGACATCGTGACCTCTCCGAGCGCCTTCGCGACGGTGCGGGCCTTGATCAGGGCATTTTCCATGAAAGTCGAGCCGGTCTCGTTGATCTCGCCCGTAAAACCTTCCTCCTTCATCGTGACGACCTCGATTCCGAGGTCCTTCACGATCTCGCGGATCTCGGTCAGTTTGTCCGGGTTGCCTGTCGCAAATACGATTTTCATTTTCCTCTCTCCCCTCCGGCCGGACGCGGCATCCTTGGCGGCTTCGGCCCGCTGTATTCGTAAAAATACGTCTTCATCATTCCGTTGTAGATCTTGCGGTTCTTCGTCGGTTTTACGCCGATCGCCTCCGCAGCCTCCGGATAGGCCGTGATCACATACATCGACCACGCGTCCAGCTTCCGGAAATTCTCGCCGAGCGTCTCGTAGAGCCCGCGCACCTGCCCTCTGTCCTCCAGCCGCTCGCCGTAGGGCGGGTTGGTGATGAGGAACCCGTATTTCTTCGGGTGCGAGAGCTGTCTGACGTCCCTCTGCTGAAAATGAATATACGGCAGCACGCCCGCCGCCCGCGCATTGTCCCGCGCGTGCTTAACGGCGCCCGGGTCGATGTCGAAGCCCTGCAGGTCCGTACCCTCGCCGGCGTCCGGCAGGATTGCCTCCCGCGCCTTCGCTCTCTCCCTCGAAAAGGCCCCCGCCGGCACGATCCCGTCCCAGCTCTCCGCGGTAAACTCCCGCTTAAGGCCCGGCGCGATGTTCGCAGCCATCATCGCCGCCTCGATGAGAAATGTCCCGGACCCGCAGAACGGATCCACAAGGATCCTCCCGCGCCGCCAGGGCGTTAAGGAGATGAGTGCGGCCGCCAGCGTCTCCGAGATCGGTGCGATCACCGGGGAGACCCGGTAGCCCCTCTTGTGGAGCGAAGCGCCGCTCATATCGATCCCGACCGTCACGATATCCTTCTTGAGGGAGACCCGGAACGGATAGGACGCGCCGCTCTCCGGCAGCCAGGAAAGGCCGTAGTGAGCTCCCAGGCGGTCCGCCATCGCCTTCTTCATGATCCGCTGGATGTCCGACGGCGAGAAGAGCGCGCTCTTCACCGACGAGGCCTTCGCGACCCAGAACTTCGCGTCCGAGGGCAGGAAATCCTCGAGCGGGAGCGCTTTCGTCCCCTCGTAGAGCTCGTCAAATGTCGCCGCCCTGAACTCGCCCACCTTCAGCAGCACGCGCTCGGCGGTGCGGAGACGGATGTTGGCGGCGGCTCCGAGGTCTGCATTTCCCGAAAATACAACCCTCCCGTCGTCCACAGATTCAATTTTTCCGCCGATCTCGGCGGCCTCTCTTTTCAGCACAGACTCCAGCCCGAAGTGGCACGGAGCGATATATTCAAAGTTTTCCATATTTTTTCAGTATTTTGTTAATATTTGTTTAATTTTCTGTTGATTTTTTCTTTAGAAGAGTATATAATGCATGGTGTAAAAAGAATTTACCCTTCAAAAATTTTTTTTACAGCAAAACCCCTTATTAATTATTTATACTCCCCAACGAGACGGCATCGGAAGCTCCCCTTCCGGTGCCGTTTCACGTTCAGGGAAAGCGTGAGGGACGATTCCTCGGAACCGTCCCTTTATTGTCCTTTGATCACTCCCAGTTGAAGTAAGTTTTGAAGAGTTCGTACATATCCCTCGTCGTCTCGTCCGTGTAGTGCAGCGTGTCGGTCGTCTCGTAGCCCATCGAAGTGAGGGCGCTGTAGGAGTCGATGTAGCCGACATTATCGCTGAGGCCTGTCTTCACGATCTCGTTGAAAGACTCGATCTGCTCATTTGTGAAGATGCCCTGGTCGACCGGGTTCACCGAAGCGAAGTAGAAGTGCGAGCTGAAATCCCTCGTAAACACCTCGCCCCACTCGTTGAGGACCCTGACGTAGTCTTCCGCCCTCTGCATGTCGGAGATGCCGAGCATCACGATGACTGCCGTCCGGCTGTTGATGTACTGGTACTCGGTGTCAAACGCGCTCCGGTTCAGCCAGTTCAGATCCGCACCGGAGGTCGATACGAACCGTATATCAAGGTCCTGGTCTGCCTGCGCTGCATCGTACATCGCCATCGTGCGCCCATCGCCGATGAAGATGAGGCGCTCAGGCGTAAAGTCTGCATGTCCGATCGAAACTTCCACGGGCTCCGCCGGAATGCTCTCCGCGGGCTCTGTGGAAATGCTCTCTGTGGAAGTGCTCTCCGCGGGCTCCGCCGGAATGCTCTCTGACTCTGCCGGCGTCATCTCCGCCTGCGAGGCGTCCTGCGTCCCTGTCCATGCATTTGCCGGCCCGTAGGAGTTGTGGTTGATGATATGAATGTCCGATGACACCGTGCTGCTGTAGTAAAACAGCATGGCCGCAAGACAGCCGGCCATCAAAAGCGTCATCACAAATGCTGCTTTCTTCATAATGCCTCTCCTGAAGGAAAAATCCACCTAATCATCATACCACATGCAGACACTTAAAACAACAAATTCTGAAAGAAAAAGCGCCCTGCCGTCCGGCAGAGCGCCCAAAAAACTTAATTATACGAGCTCGAGAAGAACCATCATCGCAGCATCGCCCTTTCTCTGGCCGATCTTGACGATTCTGGTGTAGCCGCCGTTGCGGTTCACATACTTCGGAGCGACTTCCTCGAAAAGCTTCTTCGGAAGATCGACCTGCTTCGTGTTCTTCTTGCGGCCCTTGCCTTCAGCCGGGACCTCCTTGATCGGATAGAAGAAGCTGAGCATCTTTCTTCTCGCATTCAGCCTGGACGGAGCGTCCTTCGTGATCTGCTTCTCGACTTCGTCGAAAACGGTGACCTTCTTGCCGTCGACGACCTCTTTCACGCGCTTGCCGTTGGCGTCCTTGCGCGGAACCTTGACGGTGACAGTGACGGTCTCGAAGTTGTCCTTCTCCTTGACAGCGAGGGCGATGAAGCCTTCAGCGATCTTGCGGACTTCCTTGGCGCGGGCCTCGGTCGTCACGATCTTGCCGTTGTAGAGAAGATTGGTGACCTGGTTTCTGAGAAGTGCTTTTCTCTGAGGAGCGGTTTTTCCAAGTTTTCTGTATCCTGCCATGATTACCTCCATTGCGCGGAGCGTTGCCGCCATGCCCTTCGGTCTTACTGCCGGTCGCTGGCATCCGCTGAAATATTATTGTCTGAAAATGAAACCCGTATGTCTCATTCCTCGCTCGGGCGCAGCTGCAGTCCGAGCTCTTTGAGCTTGGCGAGAACTTCCTCGAGGGATTTGCGGCCAAGGTTTCTGACCTTCATCATGTCCTCGGAAGTCTTGTTGCACAGTTCTTCAACTGTGTTGATGCCTGCCCTCTTCAGGCAGTTATAGGAACGGACGGAAAGTTCGAGCTCATCGATGTTCATCTCAAGAACTTTCTCTTTCTCGTTATCCTCTTTCTCGATCATGACCTCAGCGGTCATGGCAGTCTCGGTCAGATCGACGAACAGCTTGAGGTGCTCGCTTAAGACTTTGGCTGCAAGGCTGACGGCCTCTTCCGGATTCAGGGTGCCCTTCGTCCAGACGTCCAGCGTCAGTTTGTCGAAGTCGGTCTGCTGTCCGACACGAGTGTTTTCCACAGTCATGTTGACGCGGTCGATCGGCGTATAGATCGCATCGACTGCGATGACTCCGATCGGCATATCCTCCTGCTTGCCCTTGTCAGCGCTGACATAGCCGCGGCCTTTGGTGATGGTCATCTCCATGTAAAGCTTGCAGTCCGGACCGCCGTTCATGGTCGCGATGACCTGATCGGGGTTCATGATCTCGATATCGGAATCAACCTGGATATCGGAAGCGCGGACGATGCCCTCGCCTTCATACTCGATGTAGGCGGTTTTCGGCTCGTCGGACTCGGAATTATTCCGGATCGCAAGGCTCTTCAGGTTCAGGATGATCTCCGTGACGTCTTCCTTGACGCCCGGGATCGGACTGAACTCATGCAGAACGCCCTCAATTTTGACCTGGCTCACAGCAGCACCGGGAAGCGAAGAAAGCATGATCCTTCTAAGAGAATTGCCGAGTGTCGTCCCGTAGCCTCTCTCAAGAGGTTCGACTACAAACCTGCCAAATTTCTTATCTTCCGAAACTTCTGCAACTGTAATCTTCGGTTTGTTAAAATCAAACACTAAGTCTTCCCTCCTTTGGGCCGGTGTCTAATGATTATTTGGAATACAACTCGACGATAAGCATCTCATTGACCGGAACATCGATCATCTCTCTCGTCGGAGCTTCCTTGACGGTGGCGGCCATGTGCTCGACGTCAACATCAAGCCATTCCGGCACTGCACGGCCTGCGGTAGCAGCAAGGATGCCGTTTTCTGCCTTATATCTGGCGGAGGACTGCTTCTTCTCCTTGATCTCGATCTTGTCGCCGACGCTCACTTCGTAGGAAGGAATGTTGACGCAGCTGCCGTTCACAAGAACATGCTTGTGATCGACGATCTGACGAGCCTCGCGGCGGGTGCGGGCGAAGCCGGCGCGGAAAAGAATGTTGTCGAGACGCATCTCCAGCATGGTCATGAGGTTTGCACCGGTCATGCCCTTCATGCGGACTGCCTTCTCATAGTAGTTGCGGAACGGCTTCTCGAGGACGCCGTAGATGAACTTAGCCTTCTGTTTCTCACGAAGCTGCTGGCCGTACTCTGAAACCTTACGGCTGCTTCTCTTGAGCTCACGGGTAGACTTCTTATCGATTCCGAGATACTGCGGCTCCATACCGAGCGATCTGCATCTCTTAAGATAAGGTACTCTGTTTACTGCCATATTGCTTAGGACCTCCCTAATGTACTCTGATTATGCGCAATTTCCATGCGGCTGTTCAAAATGAAATGGAATTATACTCTTCTGCGCTTCGGCGGACGGCAGCCGTTGTGCGGTACCGGAGTCACATCCTCGATACTGACAACCTGAAGGCCGCATGCGGACAGAGCGCGGATCGCCGCCTCACGTCCCGAACCCGGGCCCTTGACGAACACTTCCACGGTCTTGAGGCCGTGCGGAAGAGCTGCCTTGGTTGCCGTCTCTGCTGCCATCTGGGCAGCGTAAGGTGTAGATTTCCTTGAACCGCGGAATCCCAGGCCGCCGGCGGACGCCCATGAGAGCGCATTGCCGTTCGCATCCGTCAACGTAACGATCGTGTTGTTGAAGGAAGACTGAATGTGGGCCTGCCCATGTTCAACGTTTTTCCTGACTTTTCTCTTAGAAGAAGCCGTCTTTTTAGCTGATGCTTTACCTGCCATAAAAACTAACCTACTTTCCTTTCTTAACTACCGAAAATTATTTCTTCTTGTTAGCGACTGTGCGCTTCGGTCCCTTGCGGGTCCGGGCATTGTTCTTGGTGTTCTGACCGCGAACCGGAAGGCCCTTTCTGTGACGGATGCCTCTGTAGCAGCCGATCTCAGTGAGACGCTTGATGTTCATGGCGACTTCTCTGCGGAGGTCACCTTCGACCATGTAATCCTCAGCGATGACTTCGCTGAGCTTCTTGACTTCTTCGTCGGTCAGGTCTCTGCACCTTGTGTCTGCATTGACGCCTGCCTTCTCGACGATCTTTGTAGCGGATGTGCGGCCGATGCCATAAATGCTGGTAAGACCGATCTCAACGCGCTTATCTCTGGGTAAATCAACACCTGCGATACGAGCCATTGTAAAACTCTCCTTCTACTACATAATACAAAACTGATTGACTGGGGCAGACCGTCAGGATCAGGATTCATTTCCTGCTGTTCTCATCTCTGCCCAACCGGTTTTTAAGCCGGCCTTTCCACTGCGATACAAACGATCGGCATGGTATCAAAGAGTAATGTGCTGCCCCGGTCTGGTATATAGGGTTAACGGGGCGCCATCTATTCTATGATCAGAGCATTACAAGCTCGCTCAACCCTGCCTCTGTTTGTGTTTCGGATTCTCGCAGATGATCCTTATCGATGCCTTTGCGCTTGATGACTTTGCACTTGTCGCAAATAGGCTTTACGGAAGATCTAACCTTCATTATAAACCTCCTTTCCGCAAATCGCTCTGCTTTGAATGTAAAATCCGCGCCAAAGGCGCACAAAAGTCCGCATAGTATTCTACTACGCTGCGGCCTTTATTGCAAGCATTATTTTGTTCTTTTTACAATTATTTATCGCGCCAGATGATACGTCCCTTGTCAAGATCATACGGCGACAGCTCGATGGTGACCTTGTCGCCCGGAAGGATCCGGATGAAATTCATGCGAAGCTTTCCGCTGATGTGAGCCAGGACGACATGCTTGTTCGAAAGTTCCACACGGAACATGGCGTTGGGGAGCTTTTCAATGACGGTCCCTTCCACTTCAATCGCATCCGCTCTAGACATATGTTTAATATCCTCCTTCTTGACCGGTCAGTATCTCCGGTTCTCCTTGTGTGATCAGGATGGTGTTCTCGTAATGGGCTGCATTACTGCCATCCGCCGTTCTGATCGTCCAGCCGTCGGGCATCTGACGTATTTCTTCCGAGCCGGCCGTGAGCATCGGCTCGACGGCAAAGGTCATTCCCGGCACAAGCAGGATCCCTCTGCCCTTCTGTTCGTAGTTGGGAATCATCGGCTCCTCGTGCAGGTGCCTGCCGATCCCGTGGCCGGTGAGCTCTCTCACCACGCCTCTTCCGCGGCTCTCCGCGAAATATCCGATTGCCGCGGATATATCGTAGAGGTGATTGCCGGCTCTGGCCATCCTGAGGCCTTCAAAGAAGCTCTCTTTTGTGTCGGCGATGAGGTTTTCATTTTCCCCGCTGATCCTGCCGACGCCCCAGGTCCTCGCCGCGTCCGAATGCCAGCCTTTGTAAATGAGGCCCGCATCCAGCGAGACGATGTCTCCCTCCTTAAGGATGATCTCCTCCGAGGGGATCCCGTGGACCACGACGTCGTTGACGGAAATGCAGATCGCTGCCGGAAATCCCTGGTAATCCTTAAAATTGGGAACTCCTCCGAGCCTTCGGATCTCATCCTCCCCGACCGCGTTCAGTTCCGCGGTAGAGATTCCCGGGCGGATGGCCGCGCGCATCGCTTCGTGTACGCGTGCGAGCATCCGCCCTGAGATCCTCATTAATTCAATTTCTTCTTTTGTTTTTACCCTTACAGGCATTACTTACCGATCTTCTCCAGAATTTCCGCGAAAACGGCGTCCATATCCTTCGTACCGTCGATGTTCACGACAAGGCCCTTCGCATCGTAGTAATCGATCAGAGGCTGTGTCTGTGCATGGTAGACGCTGAGACGGTTCCTGACGGTCTCCGGCTTGTCATCGTCGCGGATGATCAGCTTGCTGCCGCAGACGTCGCAGACGTCGGCGACCTTCGGAGCGTTGAAGATGATGTGGTAGGTAGCGCCGCAGCCGACGCATGCACGGCGGCCGGACATTCTGCTGATGATCGCCTCATCCGGAACATCGATGTTCACGGCGTAGTCAACATTTTCGCCCTTGGCGGCAAGCGCAGCATCGAGTGCCTCCGCCTGCGGGATTGTGCGCGGGAATCCGTCGAGAACGTAGCCGTTCTTCGCGTCATCCTGGCTGATGCGGTCGACGACGAGGTCGCAGACCAGTTCATCCGGAACCAGCTGGCCGGCATCCATGTAGCCCTTGGCCTTCTTGCCGAGCTCCGTTCCGCCCTTGATGTTCGCGCGGAAGATATCACCCGTGGAGATGTGGGGGATATTGTACTCAGCTGCAAGTCTCTTGGCCTGTGTGCCTTTTCCTGCCCCGGGGGCGCCTAACATGATAACCTTCATTTTAAGCCTCCTTTCATTTTGGAAAGTCTCTATAAACACCTATGGGGACGCCCCGGAAAATGGATCCGGGCTGTCCCCTTTTGGTTACGAATTTAAAAATCCCTTGTAATTTCTCACAACCATCATCGATTCGATCTGCTTCACGGTCTCGAGGATGACGCCGACGATAATGATGATCGACGTGCCGCCGAAGGAGACGCTGGCGTTGAACACACCGTTGAAGAAGAACGGAATGATTGCGATGATCACAAGCCCGACCGCACCGATGAAGATGATGTAGTTCAGGAGCTTTGTGAGATAATCGGAAGTCGGCCGGCCCGGACGAATACCGGGAATGAAGCCGCCCTGCTTCTTCATATTGTCCGCAATCTCAAGAGGATTGAAGGTGATCGACGTGTAGAAGTACGCGAAGAAGATCACGAGGACAATATAAAGGATAAGCCCCAGATTGTAAATCGGCCTGGTCACCTGGAACCAGTTGTTGGAGCTTAATATCCCGAGGATCGTTCCGCCTACGCCCGTAGCGTTGTTTTTGCCCATGAACGTGGCGATGATGCCCGGGAAGGACATGATCGACGATGCGAAGATGACCGGGATAACGCCGGCGGTGTTGACCTTGAGCGGGATATGCGTGCTCTGGCCGCCGACCACCCTGCGGCCGACCGTCTTCTTGGAGTACTGGACCGGAATTTTCCGGACCGCTCCGTTGAGGAGAAGGACCATGACGACCATCACCACGATGATGGCTATGATGATCAGAGCCGCAAGAGCTCCTCTCGCGATCGTTTTGCCCTTAACGAACTGCTCGTAAAGGCTGGTGAGATCGGACGGGACTCTGGAGAGGATATTGATGAGAAGCACCATGGAGATGCCGTTTCCGATACCCTTTTCCGTCATCTGCTCGCCGATCCACATAAGGAATGAAGACCCGGCTGTCAGGGAAGCGATGACCACGACCGCTTTCGCGAAATCCATGTTCGGGATCAGGCCGCTGTTGCCGAAGCCGATCGTCATGGCGATCGATTCGAACAGGGAAAGCCCGACCGTCAGGTAGCGTGTGATCGCGGTAAGCTTCTTTCTGCCGTCTTCACCATCACGCTGCATTTCTTCAAGTGCAGGAATTGCAATCGTCAAAAGCTGAACAATAATCGAAGAAGTGATGTACGGTGTGATGGACAGTGCCAGGATCGACATGCTCGAGAACGAACCGCCTGTGAACGCATCAAAGAAATTGAACGCGTCACCGGTCTGCGCTGCAAACCACTCTGCGAAATAATTCCTGTTCACACCCGGCACCGGAATCTGGGATCCCAGTCGGATGATGGCCAGGCACAGAAGCACGAAGAGCATTCTGCGCCGGACATCCTTGACTTTGAATGTGTCCATTACCTTTTTAAACATCAGATCACCTCAACTGTCCCGCCTGCCGCCTCAATCTTAGCTTTAGCGCTCTCGCTGACCTTCGCAGCCTTGACAGTGAGCTTCCTGGTAAGCTCGCCGCCGCCGAGAACCTTGACGCCGTCGCAGATCTTCGCGATCACGCCGGTCTCAAGGAGAAGCTCCGCCGTGATGACGGTGCCATCCTCGAACTGCTCAAGTCTGCCGACATTGACATAAGCGTATTCCTTGGAGTTGCGGTTGTTGAAACCTCTCTTCGGAAGACGTCTGAACAGAGGCATCTGGCCGCCTTCAAAACCGATACGCGGAGCGCCGGAGCGGGCCTTCTGACCCTTGTGGCCCTTGCCTGCGGTCTTGCCGTTGCCGGAGCTCTCACCGCGGCCTCTGCGGAAATTATCGTTATGCCTGGAACCGGCAGCCGGTTTTAA
The DNA here is from genome assembly GCA_002369495.1 of Lachnospiraceae bacterium UBA3785. GTDB lineage: Bacteria > Bacillota > Clostridia > Lachnospirales > Lachnospiraceae > Chordicoccus. The sequence goes on from DFFD01000240.1 coordinate 10,694, forward strand.
TGTCGATAAATCCATTACTGGCACCTCCTATCAAACTTCTTCTACTTTGACCAGATAACCGATCTTGGCGATCTGGCCGCGGGTAGCTGCATTGTCCGGAAGGATCACGAAGGAGTTCAGCTTCTTGAAGCCCATGGATTCAATGATCTTCTTATTCTTCGGAACAGCTCCGATCGTAGACTTAACCAGTGTAATTTTGAGTTTCTTTTCTTCTGCCATTTCGTTGACCTCCCTTACGCCTTGATCTCATCAACGGACTTGCCGCGGAGACGAGCGACCTCTTCCGGAGTCTTAAGACCCTTCAGGGCTGCAAGAGTTGCGAAAACGACATTCTGCTTGTTGTTGGAGCCGAGGGACTTCGTACGGATATTCTGGATGCCGGCAAGCTCGACGACTGCACGTGCAGCGCCGCCGCTGATGACACCGGTACCTTCCGGAGCCCGCTTCAGGAGGACCTGAGCGCCGCCGAACTTACCAAGGTTGTCGAATGTGATGCTGTTGTAGTCTGTTCTCGCCACGGAAATCATATGCTTCTCAGCATCTTCCTTGCCCTTGCGGATCGCTTCCGGGATTTCAGCCGCTTTGCCGAGGCCTGCGCCTACATGGCCGTTCTTATCGCCTACAACTACGAGTGCGGAGAAGCGCATATTGCGGCCGCCCTTGACGACTTTCGTTACGCGCTTGATGGCAACGACTCTGTCCTCGAGACCGTTCTCATCTTTATCCATTCTTTTATTTTCGTTCTGTCTCATGAAAATTCCCCTTCCTCTTAGAATGCAAGCCCTGCTTCACGTGCTGCATCGGCAAGAGCCTTGATCTTTCCGTGGTACACAAAACCGCCGCGGTCAAAAACGACTTCCTTGATGCCGGCGTTGATGGCCTTCTCGCCGATCACTTTCCCGACCTTGGCAGCCGCTTCGACAGTGTCCGTGTACTCAAGGCCTTCCTTGACCTCAGCCTGAAGCGTGGAAGCGGAAATGAGGGTGACGCCCTTCACATCATCGATGATCTGAGCATACATATGCTTGT
>DFFD01000240.1:11785-13534 GCA_002369495.1 Lachnospiraceae bacterium UBA3785
TTGCTGCGGAAGACTGCGAGTCTCGGACGCTCAGCCGTTCCTGAAATGTGTCCGCGCATTCTCTTGTGCTTCTTCTCGCGAATCGCGGTCCTAGATGGCTTTGTAATCATCTCTCACACTCTCCTTTCTTTATTTCTTACCGGTCTTACCGACCTTGCGGCGGATAACTTCATCGCTGTACTTGATGCCCTTGCCCTTATAGGGTTCCGGCGGTCTCTTGACGCGGATGTTTGCCGCATACTGTCCGACGGCTTCCTTGCTGATACCCTTGATGATGATCTTGTTGTTCTCAACGGTGGACTCGATGCCTTCCGGATCGATCATTTCCACCGGGTGGCTGTAGCCGAGGGAGAGGACAAGCTTCTTGCCCTGCTTCTGAGCTCTGTAGCCGACACCGTTGATCTCAAGAGTCTTGGTGAAGCCTTCCGTGACACCGACCACCATGTTGTGGATAAGTGCGCGGGTCAGACCGTGGAGGGATTTCTCCTTCTTCTGGTCGTTCGGACGGGTTACATGAATCTCGTTGTCTTTAACTTCGATACCGATCTCCGGAGCAAAGGTCTTGGTGATCTGACCCTTGGGTCCCTTCACGGTCACTGTGTTGTCCGCTGTGACTTCTGCAGTTACGCCTGCCGGAATCACAACCGGAAGTCTGCCGATACGTGACATGATGTTTCCTCCTAAACTTAGATTTTCGGGGATATGCTCCCTGTTTTCAGTTCGTTCCGCTTACGCGGAATATGCGGGAAATGAATCCCTAAGCACTCGGCGCTGCCGGACCATCCATCCGGCAAGGCCGTCTGAGCACTTATTTACCAGATATATGCAAGAACTTCGCCGCCGACGTTGAGCTTTCTTGCAGCCTTGTCGGTCATAACGCCCTTGTTGGTGGAGACGATGGCGATGCCAAGGCCGCCCAGGACCTTCGGAAGCTCCTCAGCGCCTGCGTAGATACGAAGGCCGGGTCTGGAGATCCTCTTAAGGCCGGTGATAACCTTGTCGTTCTTGTCCTTGCCGTACTTTAAGGTCACATGGATCGTCTTCTCCACGCCCTCACCGACAAGATCGTATTTTGCGATGTAGCCCTCGTCGACCAGGATGTCGGCGATAGCGATCTTCATCTTGGAAGCCGGTACGTCAACAGTGTCATGCTTCCTGATATTCGCATTGCGGATTCTTGTGAGCATATCCGCGATCGGATCATTCGTCGTAGTCATTTAATGACGCTCCTTTCTTTCTAAAGTTCTTTACCACGATGCTTTCTTAACGCCCGGAATCTCGCCCTTGTAAGCTAATTCGCGGAAGCAGATACGGCAGATGCCGTACTTAGAAAGAACAGAATGCGGACGACCGCAGATACTGCAGCGTGTATACTCTCTTGTGGAGAACTTCGGCTTCTTGGCCTGTTTCAATTTCATTGATTTCTTTGCCACGATCTTATCTCCTTTACTTTGCGAACGGCATGTTGAACAGTCTCAGCAGTTCGCGGGCCTCTTCGTCCGTCTTTGCAGTCGTGACGAAGATGATGTCCATGCCCCTGACCTTGTCGATCTTATCATACTCGATTTCCGGGAAAATGAGCTGTTCCTTGATAGCCAGAGCATAGTTGCCGCGGCCGTCAAAAGCGTTCGGATTCACGCCGCGGAAGTCGCGGACACGCGGAAGCGAGAGGTTGATAAGACGATCTGCGAACTCGTACATGCGCTCGCCGCGGAGAGTGACCTTGCAGCCGATCGGCATGCCTTCACG
>DFFD01000240.1:13616-15111 GCA_002369495.1 Lachnospiraceae bacterium UBA3785
GACTTCTTAGCCTTGGTGCGGATAGCCTTCTGGCCGGTGATGGTCTCCATATCGGCAACAGCCGCATCGAGGAGCTTGACGTTCTCCTTGGCTTCGCCGACGCCCATGTTGACGACGATCTTCACGAGCTTCGGAACTTCCATAGGATTCTTGTACTCAAATTTTTTCTTGAGTGCCGGTACGATTTCATTTTCGTACTGTTCTTTAAGTCTGCTCAAAACCTGTTCCTCCTTCCTCAGCCGATCGTCTCGCCGGTCTTCTTGGCGAAGCGGACCTTCTTGTCATTTTCAAAGCGGAAACCGACTCTGGTCGGCTGGCCTTTGTGAAGGTACATGACATTCGAAATGCTGATCGGCGCCTCGCGGTTCACGATGCCGCCGTTCTGGTTCGATGCCGACGGCTTCTCGTGCTTGGTGATCATGTTGACACCCTCAACCACGATCGTGCTGTTCTTGGCATTGACAGAGAGGACCTTGCCTTCCTTGTCTTTGTCCTTGCCGGCGATCACGCGGACGGTATCGCCCTTCTTAATCTTAAGTGTAGCCATTCCTTTACCCCCTTACAGTACTTCCGGAGCAAGAGAAACGATCTTCATGAACTGCTTCTCTCTGAGCTCGCGGGCAACGGGTCCGAAAATACGTGTTCCTCTCGGTGTCTTGTCATCCTTGATGATGACAGCAGCATTCTCGTCAAAGCGGATGTAGGAACCATCCTTGCGGCGGGCGCCGTCGACGGTGCGGACGACAACAGCCTTGACCACATCGCCTTTTTTCACAACGCCGCCGGGTGTTGCATCTTTAACCGTAGCAACGATAACATCGCCGATATGGGCGTATCTTCTGGTAGAGCCACCCATGACGCGGATACACAGAATTTCTTTCGCTCCGGTATTGTCAGCGACTCTCAGTCTGCTTTCCTGTTGAATCATACTTGTATCCTCCTAATTTGCTCACGCCGGGCAGCTTACTTAACCTTCTCGACGATCTCGACAAGTCTCCATCTCTTATCCTTGGAGAGAGGTCTTGTCTCCATGACTCTCACGGTATCGCCGATGCTGCACTCATTGTTCTCATCATGAGCCTTCAGCTTGTAGGTCTTGTTAACGATCTTCTTGTAAAGCGGATGACGGACACGGTCCTCGATCGCCACAACGATCGTCTTGTCCATCTTGTTGCTGACGACCTTGCCGACGCGTGTCTTTCTGAGGTTTCTCTCTTCCATTATTAAGCCTCCTTAGCCTTCTCGGCAATCACGGTCTGGATCCTGGCGATGTTCCTGCGGACCTCACCGACTCTTGCGGTGTTGTCCAGCTGATTCGTAGCGTTCTGGAATCTCAGGTTGAACAGTTCCTTCTTCGCCGATACCAGTTCCTCGTTCAGCTCTGCAGCGCTCTTTCCGCGCAGAGTCTCTAAATATTTCGTACTTTTCATTCCTGATCACCGCCTTCTGCATTTGTTGCAGCCTCTTCCACACCGTTGACCTGCTCACGGGAATA
>DFFD01000212.1 GCA_002369495.1 Lachnospiraceae bacterium UBA3785
ATCATGGTCACCATGGAGAGCGCCACGAGGATGCAGCCGGCGTAGATGATGACCAGGCCGCCGCCCACCGTCACATGTCCGTCCGTAAAAAGAAAGCCGTTGTCCGCGCCGAGCCAGACCACCAGCGTCACCACGGCGAGGTGCATAAAAAGAATAAAGAAGAGATTCAGCGTGAGCAGGACGGTCAGGCTGAGTGTTCCCAGGACCTCTCTCGATTTATCGATTATTTTTCTCATGTTCAGACCTTTCTGACCGCCCGGTAGCCCATGCCGCGGATCGTCTGGATCTCAAACTCAGGCCAGTCATAAAAACGCGTGCGCAGACGGTTGATGTGGACGTTGACCGTCTTCTCGTCGCTCTCGCTGTCCATGCCCCAGATCTCATCCAGCAGCTCGAGCCGCGTGAAGGTCCGCTCCGGGTAAGCGAGCAGCTTGTAGAGGAGATTGAACTCCTTGGGCGGCAGGACCTGCGCATCGTAGCCTTTCCGGACCGTGTGGGTATCGTAATCGAGGACGACGTCCCCGATCGTGATCCTGTGCTCGTCGACGATCCTCGCGCGGCGAAGAAGCGCCTTGATGCGCAGGATCAGTTCCTGCCGGTCGGGCGGCTTCACCATATAATCGTCGGTTCCGACGAGGAAGCCGGTGTGCTTGTCCTCCGGCAGGGATTTGGCGGTCAGCATCATGATCGGAAGCATGCTGCCGGAATCCCGGATCGCCTGCGTGAGTTCAAAACCGTCCATCTTCGGCATCATGACGTCGCAGAGAAGCAGGTCGATGTGCTGATGGTCCATGATCTGAAGGGCCTCCTCGCCGTCGCGTGCCGGGACGGGATCGTAGCCGTTCATTTTCAGGATTGCGCACAGGAGCCGGCTGGTGCTGGGGTCGTCTTCCGCTACCAGTATTTTCAGCATATGTGAGTCTCCTTAACATGTTTTCTTATATTCTATCACCTCTGATTTTATCAGGAAAGATAAACAAAAGATAAACAAAACTATTAACTTTCTGTTTATCTCCGCGCTGTATCCTAAGCTCATCGAAAACAAACAGCACCGACCGCGAAAGACGCGGCGCACATTTAAAGGAGATTATAAAAATGAAAACACAGAACACACTCTACTTACTCACCGGCGCAGCAGGATTCCTCGGCAGCAACATCTGCTCCCAGCTCATCGAGCGCGGCGAAAAGGTTCGCGCATTTGTCCTTGCCGGCGACCCGGCCGTGAAATACATCCCGGAAGGCGTCGAGATCTGCGAAGGCGACCTCACGAACGCTGAGGACTGCGACAGGTTCTTCGACGTGCCGGAAGGCGTTGACACGATCTGCATCCACTGCGCGAGCATGGTCACGGTCAACCCGGACTACAGCGAGAAGCTCATGGCAGTCAACGTCGGCGGCACCGAGAATATCATCGCGGCAGCAAAGAATCATGACAGCTTCAGAAAGCTCGTCTACGTCTCCAGCACCGGCGCGATCCCGGAGCTCCCGAAAGGCCAGATAATCAGGGAAGTGAACCAGTTCGTCCCCTATGACGACGACAAGGTCGTCGGTTGGTACAGCAGGAGCAAGGCGATCGCGACCCAGAAAGTCCTCGACGCCTCTGCCGAAGGCATGAATGCCTGCGTTGTACACCCGAGCGGCATCCTTGGCCCGAACGACCACGCGATCAGCGAGACCACCGGCACGATCATCAAGATCATGAACGGCGAGATGCCGGTCGGCATGGGCGGCAGCTTCAACCTCTCCGACGTCCGCGACCTGGCCGCCGGCACGATTGCGGCTGCAGACAAGGGCCGCAAGGGCGAGTGCTACATCCTCGGCAACAAGGAGGTCACGCTGAAGGAGGTCGCGAAGATGCTCCACGACGCCAGCGGCTGCAAACAGCCTCTCTTCTACGTGCCGATCCCGATGGCCTACCGCCTCGCCGCTTCCATGGAGAAGAAGGCAAAGAAGACCGGCGAGAAACCGCTGATGACCAGCTTCGCGGTCTACAACCTCGACAGAAACAACTCCTACGATTACTCCAAGGCGGAGAGAGAGCTCGGCTACCACACCCGTCCTTACAGCGAGACGCTGACCGACGAGGCGGTCTGGCTCGTCAAAGCCGGCCTCATCAAGGGCAAGGTCAGCGTTAAGGAGACTGCCCCGGCAGCCGTCACCGTCTCCATTCCGGAGCAGGTCGCCAGCGTCTTCGCGGACAGGGATCTTGTCCGGCAGGTCGCCGAGGCGGAAAGCGCCGACAGGCTCGAGGCGATTCTCTCGACGGCAGGCATCACCAATTTCACCCGCGATACCCTTGAGGAATCCTTCAAGCACCTCACGCTCAGCCGCGACAGCCTCGCCCTGACCGACCTCTTTAAGGACAGCAGCTACTACAGCTGCTCCCGCAAGCTCGCCGCCCTCGGTCTTTCGACCACCCCGGCGGAGTTCGACCTCATCAAGGATATCTTCGCGGCGGCTCACGACAGCACGATGGGCCCGGACATGGACGACGCCCACGACCTTGACGCGGCTGCGGAAGTCCTCAAAGCCTACGGCCACTACCATATCGAGAAGGATTTCATCGCCACCATGCTCGAGTACACGACACTGCTTGACGAGGAGGGCATTTTCTCGGAGCAGGTTTACGAGGAAATGAAGAAATACACCTTCGAGCAGCGCTGCACGAAATACATCACCACGCTCCAGGCGATCGGCGTGATCACCGGCCTTCGCTACGGGATCCATGACAGCTTTGAGACGCCTTACCTCATCGCGATCGCGGGCTGCGCGGCGATGATCCGCCAGAGGATGGCGGCGTAAGAGAGAATCTGAAGGAGATACGGCAATGGAAAATGCAGAAAAGAAGCAGGTGTGCGTGATCACCGGAGGCGGCTCCGGGATGGGGCTGGCGACCGCGAAGCGCATGGCGAAAAAAGGCTATTACACGATCCGGTGCGGACATCATCTGCGACGGCGGGTGCGTGGCGAGCGGCGCAGGGGCATTTTCAAGATAAGGCACAGAAAAGGGAGCAGGCTCTGTCCTGCTCCCTACAGTTCTTCATGGCTGTAATTGAGGAATCCCTCCCCTCGGACCTCGTGCGCGTCGGTCAGGATCATGAAGGCTCCCGGATCGGTCTCGGCAACCAGATCGCGGAGCAGGACGGCCTCCTTCTTTGAGACCGCGACCAGGAGGACCGGACGATTCTCTCCGGTGTACATTCCTGTTCCCTCAAGACGCGTCACGCCGCGGACGAGCTCCCGCATGATCCTGCCGGCAAGCTCCTCGTGCCTTTCCGAGATGATCAGGGCGGAATAGGCGTTCCGGAACCCGATTGTGATCGAGTCCGCCACCCGGCTCGTGAGCACAACGGAAATGATCGCGTACATGGAGATTTTCACGCCGAAGATCCAGACTGACAGGAGGATGACGGCTCCGTCCAGGAGCTTCATGAGCGTGGCGGTGCTCATGTAGGGAAATGCCCGCTGCAGCAGCGCCCCGAGCGTATCGGTTCCCCCGGTCGTCGCCTTTCCGAGAAATACAAACCCGAGGCCGGCGCCCATCACCGCACCGCCCGCGATCGTCGTGAGGAAGAGGTCGTCCCCCATCAGCGGGTACTCCGGCACGACGAGGAGCCAGAGCGAGAAAATGACGGAGGCGGCAAATGTGCGCCGCATAAAGAGCCACCCCCGCACGCGGATCGCGGCGAGGATCAGCGGGATGTTCAGGGCGGCGTTCGAAAGCCAGGTAGGGATCCCGCCGGGAAACCACGGCAGGCCGGCGCTGGCATATCTGATGATGATGGCGAGACCGGTGAACCCGCCGGGGACCATTTTGGCCGGCGTGAAGGCCAGGTTGGCGGACAGGGCCATGAGAAGGGTGCCGAGGAGGATCGAGAGGTAATCCTGCAGGCGCTCCCTGCCGGCATAGAGCCTCGTGCCCGCGAGGTCGGCTTTTATTTTCTGTAATGCTTCGGACATGATCTGTACCTCCCAAATCTGAACAGTGGCCAAAAAGAACGGGCCGCTCCCTTAAGGAGTTGCCCGTTTAATCATCTTATACAGATTCTTTTCCTGCCGCAAGTCTGCTGGCAGCGCTATTCTATTATAAAGAGGCAGCCCCCGTCAAGCACATGCGTTACCGCGGCAGAGCACTGAAATCACTCTTCAGCGTCTTCCATTTTCAGCTCATACTTGACGATATCCGCAATCACGTTCCCGTCCGACGAGAATGTGATCGCTCCGGCCTCCGCCGGCGTGTAGAGGACAAAGGAAGCCGCCTGCTCGCCGTCGTTGACGAACAGTTCCAGGCTGTAGCGGTCCAGGATGATTCGGAATTTGATCATCCCGTTCACCGCGTTGACCGGGAATTCGCGGATATTCACGATATCATGCGGGAATCCGCTGTGCGTGCGGTCCACCTTCACCGTTCCGACGTCCGGCCGGAAGCGGATCAGGGTGTAATGCTCGCCGTCCTTCGCGACGTAGATGCGGAACCACTTGTAGAGGTTGCTCACGTTGACCGGACGGATCGAGACCGTCATGTCAACGTACCGGCCGCTGATACCGCTGAGACCCAGATCTCCGTTGACCAGGATATTGCTGTATTCCACCCTGATGCCGCGGTAGTTCTCGAGTTCCCGGACCGGAAGCTGATAGAGGCGGCCGTTCTTCACGGACAGCTCTCTCGGGATCGTCATCTGGCCCATAAAGCTGAGATCGTGCTGCCGGCAGGCGGACGTCTCCCAGTTCTGCATCCATGCAATCATGATCCTGCGCCCGTCCGCAGCCTTGAGCGTCTGCGGCGCATAGAAATCAAGACCGTAATCGATCGCGTGGACCGCTTCACGCAGCAGATGCTTCTTCTGCCGGTCATAGGTGCCGATCATGCAGACCGTCGCGTTGCCCGGATGGAACTCCAGGCCGATCGCCGACATCTCGATCGGGCTCACCAGAAGGACGTGGCGGCCGTCCAGCGGGAAGAAATCCGGGCACTCCCACATTCTTCCGTACTGGTTGTGGCAGGATGCGATGATGCTCACAAAATTCCAGTGGATCGCGTCCTCGCTCTCGTAGAGAAGGACTCTTCCGCTTCCGTCAGGACCTTCGTTCACGATGACCGCGTTGTATTTGCCGCCTTCCATCCAGATCTTCGGGTCCCTGAAATCCTTCACGCTCCCGCCTTCCGGAATCTGGTCCGCACCGATCACCGGGTTTCCTTCATATTTTTCATAGTCCATGCCGTCCCCGAAAGCTATGCACTGCGTCTGGTAGCTCTCGATACGGCCGCTCTCATTTCTCTCGTTTCGCACACCCGTGTACATCAGGAGGTGACGCCCGTCAGGCATTTCGACGGCGCTCCCCGAGAAGCATCCGCCGCTGTCATACTCCTGATCCGGAGCCATCGCGGCGGGCAGGCGTTCCCATTTTATAAAATCATGCGTTTTGACATGCGCCCAGTGCATCGGTCCCCATTTGACATCATAGGGATAATACTGGAAAAATAAATGATACTCTCCCTTGTACGGAGCAAATCCGTTCGGATCGTTCAGCCAGCCGATTCCACCCGTCACGTGAAATTTGGGCTGCTCCGCATGCGAAAAAGGAAGGTATTTCTGCTCAAAATCGCGAGCCTCGGTGAGAAGACTGCTGCCCATATTAATTCTCCTTGGATGTAATAAAGGTTCTCGCCCTTCCGCGGAAGGACGAGAACGATGTTGGAATTCAGATGCTTTCTGCCGATTAATTATTTCTCATCCGCATAGTAGACATCGAGATACTTCTGGTAGATGGCAAGGAGCTCATCGATCTTGTAAGCCTTAAGGTCAGACTGAAGCTGATCCCAGTCGGCATCCGTGAAGCCGTTCATGACCCAGTCAGACTTCGCGGTGTTGATGCGCTTCGTGGTGTCCGCCAGAATGTTGGAAACGGTCTTGACGTCGTCCGTGCTCATAAGAACGTTCGGATAGACATACTTGCCGTTCATGTCCGGAGTGTAGATGTCCTTGATCCAGTTAAGACGATACTGAGCATCATCCGGGCAGGTGACATAGACATCATAGTAGCTGTCGAGGATTGCCAGCGGTCCGTTGACGGACTCAGCCTCACGGACTTCAACCGGGGAGGCATCGCCAAGCCATGCATGCTTAAGCATCGGCTCGCCGTTCGCGTTCTCGCTCATCTCGAAGATATCGAAATCGTCATCTTCGCCGTAGGTACCCCAGTTGTTCTGCGGGGACTGGATCGGGATATACATCTGGTCAAGCCATGCGCAGACGAGCGCCGGGTTCTTGGCAGCAGCGGTGACAACGCAGCGGCCGCGGTCGAAACCGGAAGTGAAGGAGCCGTTCTGCGGAGTGATGTTCTTGACGTCAGCTTTCAGGGCCGGAAGCGGAACCCAGCCCTTGCCTGCGATCAGGTCATCCATGCTGACCTGGGCGATGTTGGCAATGTCCCAGGAGAAGCAGACGCCGTAACGTCCGGATTTGCCCTTCGCAACGTAAGTGGACCATTCCTGTGTGAAAGCTTCCTGGTCGATGAGGCCTTCCTCATAGAGCTTGTGAAGCCATTCGATACCCTTCTTGAAGCCTTCGGTCTGAGCGGTGCAGATGACCTGGAGATCGTCAGTAACCGCAATGTGGCGGCCGCGGTCCGGATCGCCATAGCCTTCGCCGAAACCGTTGATAATGATCGCCGGATCCTGGTCACCGTCGTTCATGATGCAGGACATCGGGATGATGTCGCCGTCGATACCGAATTCAGCCTTGATCTTGTCCGCGTTGTCCTTGAACGCAAGCAGAACCTGCTCGAACTCGTCAACAGTCGTCGGCATCTCAAGGCCGAGGAAGTCAAGCCAGTCCTTATTGATGAAGCTCATGTCGCCGACAGTCTGGATAGCGGTCTTCTCATAGCCGAGCTGCTCGATCCACGGAAGAGCCCAGATGTGGCCGTTCTCGTCTTCGCACATTGCACGATATTCCGGAGCCTGCTCAAAGACAGCCTGCAGATTCGGCATGCATGTGTCGATGTAGTCCTCAAGGTTGAGGATGACGCCCTGCTTGGCATACTTCAGAAGGTCGGTGTCGCTGAAGCCTGCCTGGAAAACGAAGTCCGGAAGCGTCTTGACGTTGGACATCTCAAGAGCGATCTTCTCACCCCACTGGTCGCCCTGGATTGTACGCCAGTTGATGTGAACATTGGTCTGCTCCTCAAGTCTCTTGAAGATCGTGCGGTTGTTCGGCTCGGATTCTGTTCCGGGCGGGTAGCTGGTCAGACCGGAGAGCTCCGCCTTCTCAGCAAGCGGGAAAGTGTAGGTATCTCCCGCAGCGGTCTCGCCGCCGGAAGTTCCCTCAGACGTGGCTGTGCTGGCTGTGCTGGCTGTGCCGGCGGTGCTGCCGCCATTGCCGGAACCGCCGCATCCTGCAAAGACAGATGCCGCCATCACGGAAACCAGAAGAAGTGATGTCACCTTTTTCCATTTTCTAGAATTTCTCATGCTTAAACTCCTTTTTAGTGTTAATGCATTTTCAGTTACGGGTCTCATTCGAAGTTCATCAGCCCTTGACCGCGCCGGCCATGATACCGTTGTCGAAGTACTTCTGGAAGAACGGATACATGACCATCAGCGGGAGACTCGAGATGATGATCGTCGCATACTTGAGCAGTTCCGCGAGCTGGGCTCTCTGAGCCGTGCTCTGCATATCGGAAACCATGCCCGGTTCCGGCTGGTTCTGAATCAGGATAGAACGGAGAACCAGCTGCAGCGGCTGCTTGGATGCGCTGTTCAGGTAGATCATCGCATCAAAGTAGCTGTTCCACATACC
>DFFD01000090.1 GCA_002369495.1 Lachnospiraceae bacterium UBA3785
TACCCGTTCTTCAACACGATCTACCAGTCTTTCTGCAAGACCGGTGACTTCGGTCGGGGAAACAAATTTGTCGGTCTCGTTAACTATCAGGCGGTTCTCACGAAATCCGAAACCTGGCAGGCACTCTGGAACACGATCAAGTACGCGATCATCGAGGTGCCGCTCGGCATCGTGATCGCGCTCCTGCTCGCGGTTCTCTTAAATAAGAAGATCGCCGGGAAATCGATTTACCGCACCATTTTCTTCCTGCCGATGGTCTGCGCACCTGCGGCCGTCGCGATGGTCTGGAAGTGGCTGTACAATACCCAGTTCGGCCTCCTGAACAACATTTTCCACACCAATGTCGCCTGGATCTCCGATCCGAAGATCGCCTGGATCTCCATCGGCATCATCGGCGTGTGGTCCATCATCGGCTACAACATGGTCCTCTTCATCGGCGGCCTCCAGGAGATCCCGGGAGACTACTATGAGGCGGCTTCCATCGACGGGGCAACCGGCGTCCGTGCATTTTTCCATATCACGGTGCCGCTCCTCTCACCGACGACATTCTTCATCGTACAGACCCGTATCATCGGCGCGCTGACCATCTTCGACCTGATGTTCATGGTCATGGACAAGACGAACGTCGCGCTGCCGAAGGTTCAGTCCATCGTCTACCTGTTCTACCAGTACGCGTTCACGAACGGCGACAAGGGCTACGGAGCTACGATCGTCATGGTTCTTGTCATTTTCATCATGATCATCACGTTCATTCTCCAGAAGCTGGAGAAGCGTGTGGTCTACCACAACTAAAGGGAGGAGGATGAAACATGGAAGGCTACGCAGCTAAGCAGAGAAATATCAAAATCGTGATGCATGTGCTCCTGATCATCATGTCCTTTATCATGCTGGTCCCGTTCGCCTGGATGGTCCTGACGGCGCTCAAGACCAACCAGGAGGCGATTTCGGTCTCCCCGTTCTACATCCTGCCCCACAGCGGCTGGCACTGGGAGAACTTCGGCAAGGTTTGGCAGAGCTACAATTTCGTCACCCTCTATAAGAATACGCTTCTGATGATCTTCTGGCGTGTGGTCTGCGCGGTCCTGACCGCCACGATGGCCGGCTACGCATTCGGACGCCTGAAGTTCCCGGGAAAGAACTTCCTGTTCTCGCTCATCCTCGTTCAGATGATGATCCCGGCACAGATCTTCATTATCCCGCAGTACCTGATGGTTTCCAAGCTTGGCATGCTGAACAGCATGTTCGGCCTGGTCTTCCCGGGTCTTGTCACCGCATTCGGTACATACCTCTTAAAGACGGGCTACGAGGGACTGCCCAAGGATCTTGAGGAAGCAGCCATGATCGACGGCTGCAACATCGGACAGAGATTCCTCTTCATCATGATGCCGCTTACGCAGAGCTCGATGGTCTCGCTTGGCATCTTCACCGCAGTTTTCGCGTTCAAGGATCTGATGTGGCCGATGATCGTCTGCACAAATGCGGACACGACGACGCTCTCCGCAGGTCTCGCGAAAATGCAGGGCCAGTACGGCAGCGAGTATCCGACCATGATGGCGGCTGCGACTCTGGCGGTCCTGCCGATGATCGTCATCTACGTGATTTTCCAGAAGCAGTTCGTCGAAGGTATTGCGACGTCCGGCGGGAAGCTGTAATACCGGGGAGGTTCCCGGGGACGCCGGGGACGGTTCCCAGGGACGGTTCTTTAAAAACCGGTTCTCTTTTTGAGAACCGGTTTTTTTGAGAACCGTCCCCCAGGAACCGTCCCTGCGGCAGAACCGTCCCTGTATGATAAGAAAGAGAATACATGAAGCTGAAAAACCTGCTCGAAAATGAGAAAAACCGAATCATAAAGGTCCCGAAGGCGCAGCGGTTCTCCTACATCCTCACCTACTACTGGCTCTGGATCGCGGGAGCGGCCGGCGCGGTCATCCTCGCCGTTTACCTTCTCTGGCACGCCTTCTTCACGCTGAAGGAGAACTGGTTTTATGCCCTCCTTGTGAACGTGACCCAGTCGGATGCCGCAGTGGAGGCGCTGAAGGACGATTTCACCGCATACGCGGGCTACGATACCTCCGAGAAAAATGTCATCGTTAACGCGAACAGCTATTTTGACGCCTCAAAGAGCGGGGGGACGAACAACAACTATTTCCAGGCGTTCGCAGCCCTGGTCGAGTCGGGGGACCTTGACGTGGTCGTGACAAATGAAGAGAACCTCGTAAAAGTGGGGGAAGCCGGGCGGCTTCTTGACCTCTCGGCGGAGCCTTACGCGGAGCTCTTCTCGGAGTATGAGAGCCTCTTTATCTACTGCACTCCCTACGACGAGGCGTACAGCAAAGAGCCCGTGCCGGTCGGCATCGATCTCAGCGGGTCGGACCTTTCGGAGGTCTACGGACTCTACACGGACGGAGCGGCGCTGGGAATCGGCGCGTACACGGGCCGTCCGGAGGAGGCGGTGCGGTTTCTTCATTTTCTGAATGTCAGACCCCGGGGAGGAGAGTGAGATGAGAGAGAAAATCGCGGCATTTCTGGACAACGACAGCCCCTTCGGGCGTGCGATGGGCCGCTGCGGCGTCCTCATCGCGGCCAATATCCTGTTTCTCATTTTCAGTTTTCCGGTCTTGACGATCGGGCCGGCGCTCATCGCGCTCTTTACGGTCACGCTGAAAATGCTCCGGGGCCGGCCGGACCTGAACCCGTTTGCCGAATACTGGCGCGCCTTTAAGGGAAACTTTAAGCAGGGCATGGCGATCTCGCTCATCGCGCTCATGATTGTCTTCGTCACGATCGCGGATGTGCGGTTTCTGGTGGACGCAGAGGGTATTCTGGTGTATTTTAAATATATGGTGTACTTCGCCGCCGGGCTCGCGCTCATCCTGTTTGTACATCTCATTCCGGTGACGGCGGCATTTGCCGACACGCTGCCGAATCTGCTGAGAAACGCGTTTTATTTTGCGGCAAAGAACCCCGCGAGGGCGGCCGCAGCCGCGGCGGTCTTTGTCGGGCCGATGATCTTCACCTACGTCGACCTGCAGCGCCTGCCGCTCTACGCCTTCATCTGGGTGACATGCGGGTTTTCGCTCACGGCTCTCGCCATCTCAAAACTGCTCATCAAGGATTTCAACCGGTTTCTGCCGGAGATCGAGCCGGATCCGGATCCGGACATGTAAGGAGGAATGAATATGTCGGTTATTGTACATGAACGCACAAAGACATTTCATCTGACCAACGACGGGGTCAGTTATATTTTCCGCGTGATGGAGAACGGACAGCTTGAGAACCTCTATTACGGGAAGAAGATCCGCGACAGGGAGGATTTCTCCCATCTACACGAGGAGGGAATGCGCTCCCAGATGTCCGTCTGCTGCCCGGAGCCCTCGATGCTCTCGATGCAGTATACGCGGCAGGAGTACCCGTCCTACGGGACGGGGGATTACCGGAGCCCTGCATTTTCCGTACTGCAGGAAAACGGCAGCCGCGTCATGAATTTCACGTTCCGCGGCTATGAGGTGACCCCGGGAAAGCCGGCGCTGCCGGGCCTGCCGGCGACCTATGTCGAGAAGGATGAGGAAGCCGACACGCTGTCAGTCTTTCTTGCGGACGAGCTCGCCGGGACGGAGCTCACCCTTTCCTACACGGTCTTCGCCGCTCTGCCGGTGATCGCCAGGCACGCCGAATTCCGCCAGACGGGGGAGAGCAGCGTCGTCCTTCTTCGGGCGCTGAGCGCTTCGGTGGAGTTTCTCGACATGGATTATGAGCTCGTGCAGCTCTCGGGTGCCTGGGGGCGCGAGCGGTATGTGCACGTGCGGAAGCTCGACATGGGCATCCAGGGCATCCAGGGACTGGCCGGCACGACCGGCGGGGCGGAGCAGAACCCGTTCATCGCCCTGAAAAGGCCCCACACGACGGAATTTGCCGGCGAAGTCTACGGCATGAGCCTCGTCTACAGCGGAAACTTCCTCGCCAATGTCGAGGTGTCCACCTTCGATATGACCCGGGCGATGCTGGGGATCAACCCCGAAAATTTCGCCTGGAAGCTCGCGCCCGGGGAGAGCTTCGTGACCCCGGAGGCGGTCCTTGTCTATTCGGACGCCGGGCTCAACGGGATGAGCCAGGCATTTCACGAACTGTACGGGAGGCGGCTTGCACGCGGAGAATGGCGCGATACGCCGCGCCCGATCCTTCTCAACAACTGGGAGGGGACGTATTTTGATTTCACGGAGGAGAAGCTTCTTGCCATGGCCCGCGAGGCGAAGGAGGCCGGCATCGAGCTTTTCGTGCTGGACGACGGCTGGTTCGGGGCAAGAACGGACGATTACGCCGGCCTCGGCGACTGGTACTGCAATCTTGAAAAGCTCCCCTCGGGGATCGGCGGTCTCTCGCGGAAGATCGAGGAGATCGGGCTCAAATTCGGGCTCTGGTTCGAACTTGAGATGGTGAACCCGGACAGCGACCTCTTCCGGGCGCACCCGGACTGGGCGATCCATGTGCCGGGCCGATTCAGGAGCCACGCGCGGCACCAGTATGTCCTCGACTACTCGCGGCCGGAGGTGGTCGACT
>DFFD01000081.1 GCA_002369495.1 Lachnospiraceae bacterium UBA3785
TGCATGGAGCAGTACCACCGCTACCCGATCCTCATGGCCGGCCTCGCCGCAATCGACTCCGGCGCCATCGGCGAGCCTTACTCCGCCTACCTCTCGGCCGCCCACGACTACCACGGCTTCAGCCTCATCAAGAAGATGCTGAAGACCGAAGGTGAAGGCTACACGGTCCGCGGGCAAAAAATAAAGAGCCCCGTTATCATGACGGACTCCCGTAACAGTGCTCTCTATGACGGTTCCATAAAAACAGCCGACCGCGACATACTCCACATCACCTTCGACTCCGGCAAGACCTCGGTCTACGATTTTTCGGGCACCCAGTACCACTCTTTCATCCGGTCGCGCAGCCTGATCGTCCGCGGCTCCCGCGGCGAGTGGAACGGCCGGACGATCCTGGGCCTTAATCCTGAAAATGAACCCACCCGCACCGCTCTCATGCCGGACATCCCGGCACGCTACCGCTGCCTCGACAACACTTCTCTCCGCGACCTCCGGAAGGTCTGGCAAAATGAGCTCACGCTCGAGACCGCCCAGGACGAGTTCGCGATCGCCTCGATGCTCCTCGACATGAGGAATTTCATCGCCGGAGGCCCTTCGCCCTACCCGCTGATCAGCGCGCTCGAGGACTCCCTCTTCTGGCTGAGAGCCCAGGAAGCCCTCGCGGATCCCTGGAAGGAGGTCCGGGTCGATCCGGTCGGGGACATCTTTCACTGAAAAAAACACGGGGACGGTTCCAGGCACCCAAAAAGATTCTCTTTTGAGAGAATCTTTTTGGGTACAAGAACCGTCCCTGTATGCTGGGAACCGTCCCCCCAGGAACCGTCCCTGCCGCCGTCCCTGTCATTCTCTCCTCCTGAGCACAAACTCCCCGGCACGCCGGACCCAGCCCTCCGCGACCGTGCCCGTCCCCGGGCCGACCCCGTGGTCGACGCCCCGGAAGATCTCACACGTGTGCGGCACCCCGGCCGCCTCAAGCGCCCGGACCATCCTGCGGGTATTCTCCGTCGGCACCGTCATGTCCGTATCGCCCGCCCAGATAAATGTCGGCGGATACTCCGCGGTCACGCACTCATCCACGCTCGCCGCGCGCTCCTCCTCCGCGGAAGGATCGCTCCCTAAGAGATTGTCGTGCGTGCCCAGGTGGGTGATCGCCGGGGCCATGCTGATGACCGGGTAAATGAGCACCACCGCACCCGGCCTCGGCAGCCCGTACTTCTTCCAGCCCATCGACTCCGTCCCGAAGGAGGCCGCCAGGTGCCCGCCCGCGGACGAGCCCCAGACCGAGTAGTTTTCGGTCTCGACCATGTAGCGGTCTGCATTTTCAAGGATCTCCCTGACCGCCCGCGCCGCGTCGTCCTGCGGACCCGGGAAGCGGGCCTTATCCTTCACGTGATAGTACAAAATGAAAACCGAGACCCCCATCTTATTCAGCGCCTTCGCGAAGGGCACCCCCTCGATGAAGCTGCACACGATTGTGTAGCCGCCTCCCGGGATCACCAGCGCGAACGGGTGCTTCTTCCCGTCGTTCAGCACGAAACGGGTGTCGAGGCGGTAGTCATTTTTCGCGGTGATATCCCGCACAAACTGGCTCATCTGCATGTCCGGGGCCTTGCCGGCCTTCTTCACGAAGCGCTTTCCCGAAAAGGGCACGCTCCTCGCGAGGAACTCCCGGACAGCCGTCTTAGCCTTCTCATCGTCCGCCTTTGAAAATCCGTGTCCCGCGCCTTCGATGAGCACCAGCTCTGAGTCCCGCCGGCCGGCTTTCTGCCCGCTCCGGTAGAGCTCAAATGCCCTCCTCGCATAATTGACATTCACGACCCTGTCATTCGTCCCGTGGACGATCAGGACAGGTCCCGCGTAGCCCTTAAGAAGCTCATAAGGATCCTTGTCGATGACCGAGGCAGCGTAATCCCGCCCGAGCGTCATCGGCCCGCATTTGATTTCCTCCGGGATATTGTCCGGGTCGAAGCGCGAGAACATCATATGTCCCTTCCGCGCGTCGTCCGGGATGCAGAGCGCCGGGAAAATGAGAACCAGCTTCTCCACTTTCTCCGGGTTTCCCGCCGCGGTCATGCCGCTCACGAATCCGCCCTGGGAGAAGCCCATGAGGATCGCCCTGCCGCTCCCGGCGTCCGAAAGCACATGGCCAAGCACCGCAGTAAGGTCCTCAGCTTCCGTGAAGACTGTCATACTCCTCGTATCGCCGTCGCTCCGGCCGCCGAGGCCGCCTCCGCAGAAGTCAAATGTATAGACCGTATAGCCTGCCCCGGCCAGCAGCTCCGCGTAGCCCGCGACCGTCTTTTCATTGTTCATGAAGCCATGGCTGATGATGACCGGGCCCGCCCCGTTTTTCCGCTTCGGGGTGAATCTGGTCCCCCGGATCACGAGCTCGTCCCGCTTTGTCTCAAAAGAGTCCCTTGTGAATTTCATATGTGCTCCTTTCCTTGGGGACAGTTCCTGGGGGACGGTTCCCAGTGGGTCCCCATATCCGCTCACCGCCAGTACCAGTACACCCCGTACCGGCTCTCCCTGATCTCATTATAAGGCCGGAACCTCAGCCCGTCCAGCAAAAAGACAGGCCCGTCCGCACCGCCCCCGGATGAATGATCTTCCATGCCGGGGCGTACGGCAGGCCCGCTGCCCGAAGGCCCGCCGGGCATTCGATCTCAAATTCCGCGGTCTCACCGGCGGAAAGCGCACAGCGGACCTCAGCATACCGCCCGGCGGAAGGCGGCAAGAAATCTCTCCGGTTCAATTTTCCGGATAAAAGAAAGAACAGCCTCCTGTCCCGCGATGAACTGCGGGTCAGGAAGCTGTACCGAAGCAAGATCAAATCCTTTAATTTCCCGATTTCTCTTCATCCTCGTTCCTCTCCTGGTACAGAAGATCGTCCACGCCCATGGACTCCTCCGTGATATGTTTCGCGAACACCTTATAGAAGAAAAATGAGCACATATAGGAGACGATCGCAAAGCCGATCACAGCCATCATGAGCGTCACAGCCACGTTCGTTACGGCGAGATAAGCCGCTGCCCCCTGGATCAGCAGGCAGAGCAGGGTGTAGGGAACGAAATAGCCGACCGCCATCTTCGCCGCATTGGCAAACTGGTTCTTCAGGGAGTCTTTCATTTTCGCGATGACCGGGAAGAGCCATGTGAAGACCATGAAGAGGATGCCGGCGAGCGCATAGGACACGGCCAGCATGACCTTCTGAATCATCCCCTCGCCCATGACCGACCAGAAGCGGATGTAAATGAAGAACAGAAGCAGAGTCGGAATCATCGCGATAACGGAAGCGGCCATGATCAGCGCGTAGTCACTCTGGATCGCATAGTAAGAGTTGAACGAGCGGATGACGACCTGCAGGGTCCAGTTGGCCTCGCTGCGCAGGAAGATTGTCGGTGCAAGGTAGTCGTTCCAGATGCCCATGAACCGCAGCATGAGCTGGGTGCCGAGAGCGCCCTTCATGAGCGGCAGGAAGATCCTCCAGTAAGCCCCGAAGTAGGAGCAGCCATCCAGTTTCGCGGCTTCCATGAGCTCGGTCGGGATGCTGTAGAGGTTCTGTCTCAGGAAGAGCATGGAACCTTTTTGCAAGAGATATTTTAATATTTTCTATAATTCGTCATATTGACGATACCGACAAAAAGATGCGGCCCGCAAAGGCCGCATCTTTTCACTTTCCTTATTTCTTTTTCGCCTCTTTCACCACCAGGCCGGACAGCGCGAGCACCGCCAGCAGGTTCGGGATGACCATCAGGCCGTTGAACATGTCCGAGGCGTTCCAGACAATGTCGACCTTCATGAGCGACCCCAGGAGAATAAAGGCGACCACGATGACCGTGTAAGGCATAACGCCCTTGTTTCCGAAGAGCACCTTCAC
>DFFD01000179.1 GCA_002369495.1 Lachnospiraceae bacterium UBA3785
TAAGACTTTTTCAGTGGTCTCGAACCGTCCCTGTGTTTATTATGCGAGCCCCTCGATCGACCTCTTAATAAGCTCCCCCGCACCCTCCGCCAGCTGCGCAAGGCTCCGGATCCGCACATACTCCTTCCCGTAGATCTGCGAGACATTCTCGAGATGCCCCGCCGTCCCGTAAAAGACCGCCCCGACAAGGACGCCGCTCTCTCTGAGCTCCTTTACGGCCTCCTCCGCGTCCTTCACCGCCGCGGCGCCTTCATACTCGCGCCCCATCCGGCGCTCTGCGGACGCCAGCGGCATCGCGTCGTTCGGGCTCGCGTCCGTGAGGACGATCAGCAGGTCTTTCCACTCTCCGAACGGATTCTCCTCCCGCATGAGGCAGCCAACCGTCCGCAGCGCAAGCCCGTCGCGGTTCCAGCCGCCCGAATAGTAGCCGGCCAGCCGCTCCGTGCCCTCGTGGAACTCCTTCATGCGCGTGATTGCCGTGAACCCTCTGATGCTGCGGTAGGCCAGCACCCGCACCGGGATGCCTGCCTTCTCAAAGCTTTCCGCCAGAACGCTCGAAAATGCCGCTATGATCTCCTGCGAATGCAGCCTCGACATCGACGCGTCGAGGAGCAGCGTCGCGCGAAGACCGATCTCCTTCTCATCGCCCGGCCTCTCAAAGACGCGGGCGTCGTCAAGGACGCCGAGCCGCCAGGCCTTCTCCGGGAGAAGTTTCCCGGCTTTCGCACTCTCCGGCAGGCTCCTTGAGCAGGAAGCAAGAAGCACCTCGATCTCAGCCGCCAGCTTCTTCGTGTTCTCACGGATGAGAAGCGCGTGCCCGCGCAGGAAGGCTTCATTTTTCTTCTTCTGCTCGGCGGACCTTGCGATGAGGTCCCGAACCTCCCGTTCCGCGTTCTCCGACACATTCCCGGCCGGTCCTCTCGAGATCCAGAGCCGGCAGGCGGCGTCATGGCCGGTGCAGAGGGCATTTTCGAGAATATCCATCTCCCCTTTGCTGTAATAAGACGGCCCGAAACACCCCTCGACATAGGCCTCGTCAGCCTCCTTCGGGGCA
The DNA here is from genome assembly GCA_002369495.1 of Lachnospiraceae bacterium UBA3785. Classification (GTDB taxonomy): domain Bacteria; phylum Bacillota; class Clostridia; order Lachnospirales; family Lachnospiraceae; genus Chordicoccus. The sequence continues at coordinate 1,055 of DFFD01000179.1, forward strand.
AATCCGAGCCGCATCCCCGCCGTGTGGGCCAGCTGCACATCCTTCTCGGTCGGAGAAGCGATATCAGCCGTTCTCACGAAGATCTTCTCGGTCCGGCCGCGTCTCTGCCCGAATCGCCTGAGGACCGCCTCCATGAGATGCGGCTGCGTCCGCTGCCTGCGCGGTGCAGAGGGGTCGAAGCTGCAGAAGTCGGCGAGGAAGGTTTTCATTTTCAGGATCACCTCGTCCGCCGTGAGCTCCCCCGAAAAATGAAGAGCCTCCGCCATCCGCTTCTTCTTCCCGGCAAGATGCACGGGTTTCCCGAGGACCTCTGACCACCTCGCCTCCTGCTGGGTGAAGACCGCCATGCTCTCGTACTCCATCTGCTGGCGGGTCATCCGCTGGCGGACCCGGAAGAACTCCTCCGCGCGCTCGCGCCGGAGTTCCCTCATGCGAGGCCTCTCGGCGAGCTCCTTCTCGTAGACGCAGTTCTCGAGCCCCAGCCACAGGTACTCGTCGAACTCGTCCGCGCTGCCGTTTCCCCGGTAGCTCTCGAAGACTTCGCGGATCTTCTCCTCGTCAAGCCATTTCCGGACAAGTCCGATCACCATATTAAAATAAAAATCAGGCTCTCCCGTCGGATGGAAAGCCATAAAATACGGTTCGAAATCGTAAGACCCCGCCGCGTTCCAGATGTAGTTGCGCGCGCGCCTTGCATTTCCCGCATACTGCTTCTTGATCATGGTTCCTTACCGGTCAAAAATGTCCGCCGCCCGAAGGTCCGCCGGGATCCGCGCATTTATCACATCCGCGATCAGCGTCCGCTCGTAGGCGTCAAAGGACTTGTTCACGATGCACATGGCAAGCGCCTGGCCTGAAGTGAGGCCGTTCTCGATGAGGCTCACCGCGTCGAGGAGGCCCCGGAGGTCGAGCGCCCGCTCGGAGATCTCCGCTTTCGCAGCCTTCTTCTCGATCTCGCCCCAGAGCTTTGCGAACTGGCCTGCCGCCTTCTCCTTAAGACGCGGGAATTTCTTTGCAATGAGGCGCAGCAGGTCCTCCTCCGCGATCGCCGGCATCATGATGACCGCGAAGCGGGAGGCCAGGGCTTCATTTAAGTCCCGGGTGCCGGCGTAGCCGTAGTTCATGGTCCCGATGAAGCGGGCAGCCGGGTCCACACGGATGAGCTCGTAGCCGGGCACATCGATCACGCGCCGGAAATCGAGCGCAGAGTGAAGGACGGCGAGGGCTTCATTTCTCGCCATGTTGATCTCGTCGAGGACCGCGAAGCCGCCGCAGACGGCACTCTTCGTGATCGGGCCTTCCCGGAAGGTGACCTTCTGCCCGTCGTAGGTGTCCGTCCCGATGAGGGCAGCCGCATCCGTTCCGATGTGGAAGGACACATTGTAGAGAGGCCGGCCGAACGCCGCGGCCAGGTTCTCCGCGAGAATGTTCTTGCCGGTCGCCTTCGGACCGGCGAGCAGTATATTTTTCCCTGCGAGGAGCGCCGCGAGCGCCTCCTCCCAGACTTCCTTTCCGTAGTAAAATGTATCCGGCGCGGCCACACGGCCCATCAGAGCCGGATCGACCGGGTGCGCCGCCCGAAATGCCGTGACGCCGTCAAGAAGTTCCTGCCGGACGCCCTCCGCCGCAAGGTTTCTGAGAATCTCTTCCATAATAAAATGCTCCTCCCTCAGTCTCTGTACCCGCACTCGAGGAACAGGGGCTTGATCTCCGCCACCTCGTCGTGCTCCTCCTGCGAGACCCGCACGGAGGAATTCAGGGCTTTAAGCTCGTCTTTCATCCTGTTCCAGGCTTCATGTTCGTTTCTGGCCCGCCCGTCCTCGATGAGGCGGATCGTGCGCTCCGCCACGACCGGGTGCGCGTACTGGGCCGGAAAGAAGAAGTCCGGTTTCTCACTTATGTAAACCTTTGCATTCTCTACCGCGCCATCCCAGGCCTCCTTTGCAGCCTTCGGGCTTGCGGACCCGAACGGAAGGATCCCGGAGGCAAGCGCAAACATGAGAAATGCCGCCCCGAAAAGAAGCATGTAAGGCCCGGCCGGATTCCCTGCCGCAAAGAGCCAGATTCCGCCGACGGCCAGAAGCGCGCCGGCAATAAGGAGCAGCCAGGCGAGAGCCCGCGTCGACGCCGGGATATGGTCCACCTGCCGCTTCCGCCGCACGGACCTGACCAGCGACTCCCCGATTTCGGGTTTCATTTCCAGAAATGCGAGGTCGCGCCTCAGCCTCGCCGCGGCATTTTCCGCCTCGCGGGTGAGCGTTTCCGGCCGGCGCGCGGCCCTCTCAGCCTCCCGCTTTGCCTTTGCTTCCTCGCCGGCCAGGGTGCCGACGCGGATCTCCGGGTGATTTTCCCGGATGAAGCGGACCGCCTCGTCCACTTCCTCCTCAATCTTGAAATTGCAGGCCTTCTCGCGCCCGTCCTTCAGGACGACGACGAGATAGGGCATCGTGCCGAAGATCCCGCGGCCGCTGAAGCCCCCCTGTGACATCGCGATGCGCTTGTAGACGCGCGCGGCCTCCTCGTAGGGCACATAGTAGCGCCTCGAAATGAAAAAGCTGTTCAGGTACATCGCCTTCTCACCGAACGCGCAGGGTCCGATGCGCTTTGCCTTCTTCCGATCCTCTTTTACGATCGCATTGTCGATCGATGTGTTGCCGAATTTTAAAGCAGCCATACGGCAGCCTCCTTACTATGAAGAGGGCGGAGGAATGATCCTCCGCCCTCTTGTGGGTTTTCATTTTTTAAGCTGTTCTGTATTTCTTCGAGCTCTGAAGGAAGATGAACAGGAATACCACTGCGAAGATAATGCCTGCCGGATAAGCGACAGCCGTGTTGTTCTTGAAGAACGGGATGAGGCCGAGGCACTCCGGAGCCATCATGAAGTAGGTCGAGGAAACCGCGCTCATGAAGACGGCCGGGATACCGCAGATCAGCCAGTTCCTGCCTTCCTTGGCAAGGAACATAGCGCCTGCCCAGAGAACGATCATGGCCAGAGTCTGGTTCGTCCAGCTGAAATATCTCCAGACAACCGCGTAGCTTAAGAAGCCGAGCGTGTTGCCGAAGCCGAGGATCGCGCCGACACCGAGAACCGGGATGCAGAGCTTTAAGCGGTTTGCATAGGATTCCTGGTCGATCTTGAACCAGTCGGCAAGGGTAAGTCTTGCGGAACGGAACGCCGTGTCGCCGGATGTGATCGGGCAGGCCACGACGCCGAGCATCGCAAGGATGACGCCGATCGAACCCATCGTCTTGACGCAGACATCATAGATCGCTGCGGACTGACCGGAAGCAAGGACTTCAGCAAGGCCTGTAGAGAGACCGTCGGTCTTCTCATAGAGAGCGCAGCCTGCCGCCGCCCATACAAGAGCGATGATGCCTTCGGCGACCATTGCGCCGTAGAATACGAAGTGGCCCTGGCGCTCGCTCTTTAAGCATCTCGCCATCAGAGGAGACTGGGTTGCGTGGAAACCGGAGATGGCGCCGCAGGCGACCGTGATGAACATGAAGCTCCAGACCGGAGTGCCGGCAGCGTGCATGTTTCTGAAGTTTGCCCAGATCTCCGGGATCGCGTAGCCGTGAGTCGGGATACCGATCGCGACACCGATCGCCATGACGATCAGGCAGATGCCGAATACCGGGTAGATCTTGCCGATGATCTTGTCGATGGAAATGAACGTCGCGATGAAGTAGTAGCAGAGGATGATGGCCAGCCAGACCGTCGTCTGAGCGAACGGGCCGGAGACACCTTTCTCAGAGAGCAGCTTCACGATCAGGCCTGCCGGGCCGACTGCGAAGACGGTACCGACCATGACCAGCAGAACGACCGCGAAGACACGCATGACGGTCTTCATGACCGGGCCAAGGTAGATGCCGATGACCTCGGAGATCGAAGCGCCGTTGTTGCGCTCGGAGAGCATGCCGGCGAAATAGTCGTGAACCGCACCGGCGAAAACAGTTCCGAACGTGATCCACAGGAACACGATCGGGCCCCACTGGGCGCCCTGCATGGCGCCGAAGATCGGGCCGAGACCGGCGATGTTGAGCAGCTGGATCATGAAGAGCTTCCACGCGGGAAGGACCACATAGTCGACGCCGTCGTTGATCGCCACGGCCGGGGTCTCCCGGTCGTCCGGCGCGAAGGTCGCGTCTACGAATTTACCGTAGGTGAAATAACTAGCAACAAGCAGTACCAGACAGATTAGAAAACTGAACATTCTATCGCCCCCTTTGTCTATTTTCTCTAAATCTGTGTGCATACGCAGTGGAAGACTTATCCACCATGCACAATGTACTCCTTCCCTGTACGGATGTCAATGCTTTCGGCTAAAATTACGAATACTTTTTACAACAATTGTATATCTTTAAACAGCTTGTTCAATTAAAGCAAAAAAGAGCTTCCGGCTTCCGCCGAAAGCTCCTTTATTCTGCCAATTATCTCTCGTACTTGTTCATGCGATAGACGACATCCGCGCTCATCGCTGCTGCAAATCCAACAAGAAGAGTCATCCAGACTGCTGCGATCATTTTCATTACCTCCCGCCCCTTAAGGCCTGACTGTCATTTATTTTCAACGGTTTTTATTTGTTTCTGCCTATATATATGTTATAATCCATGGGAGCTTCTATGTAAAATGAAGTATTTTTGCAAAATTAATTCCTTCTTTGACCTTTTAGTGCAGTAAAGCAGTGATCTCATCATTAAAGGAGCGCCTCAACATGGATATGACCTCGCTTGAACTCTTTATCGACGTCTGGCAGTCCGGCAGCCTCACGGCCACCGCCGGCAACCACTATCTCACGGAGTCCACCGTCTCAAAACGCATCGCCGCGCTGGAGAAGGAGCTCGGCGTGACCCTCTTCCAGAGGGGTAAGGGCAAGAACCATGTGCAGATCACCCCGGAAGGGGCGTCCTTCGCGGATATCGCCCAGCGCATGCTCATGCTGAACGGGCAGGCCATGCGGCTCGGGGAGGGCCAGCTCCGCCGCGTCCTCACGATCGCCAGTATCAACAGCGTGCAGGACTATACGCTGCCGCCGTTTATCCGCGAGTACCGCGCAAGGCACCCGGAGATCCTCTTCACGATGGAGGACCACCGCTCGAACCAGATCCTGCTGCTCCTCGAACAGCAGCGGATCGACGTCGGCATCACCCAGACGGCCTCGCCCTACCCGGACCTCGAGTCCCAGATCCTCTTCGACGAGGAGTACCGTGTCGTCATGAAAAAAGAAGGCGCACGCGACGCCTTCAAAAAGGGGATCCACCCGGCGGACCTCGCCGCCGAGCATGAGATCTATGAGTCCTACTGCGATATCTTCCGCGAGTGGCACGACTACTGGTGGCCGCCCTACAAGTCCAAGATCCGGGTCAACATCACGCCGACCGCCGAGAAATATTTCGACTCCCCCGAGGACTGGATGATCGTCCCGGCCTCGATCGCGAGCCAGCTTGACAGTAATATCTACGTCTCCTACCCGTTCTCGGTGCCGTCACCCCAGCACCACGTCTACCTGGTCTACCGGAAGCGCGACCGCTCGCGCGACGCGGACCAGTTCGTGCAGGAGATTCTGGCATATTTCCGGCGGAGATGAGTCAGTTCAACGTATGAGGGACGGTTCTTGAGGGTCCGGGACCCCGTCCCCGTCTTCTTCACTCGCCGAGCACTCTCACCAGTTCATCCCCGCACTCCGACGTCGACGCGCTCCCGCCCAGATCCGGCGTGAGCGCCTTTTTTTCGACGAGCATCCGCTCGATTGCGCAAACGATCCTCTCCTCCCACTCCGGGTAGCCGAAAAATGTCAGCATCTGCCCCGCCGTCCAGGCCGAAGCCAGCGGATTTGCGATGCCCTTCCCGGCGATGTCCGGCGCGGAGCCGTGGATCGGCTCGAACATCGAGGGATATTTTCTCTCCGGGTTCAGGTTCGCGCCGGCAGCCAGGCCCATGCCTCCGGCGATCGCCGCCCCGAGGTCAGTCAGGATGTCGCCGAAAAGATTCGACGTCACGACAATCTCAAACCGCTTCGGGTCCTTCACCATAAACATCGAGGCCGCGTCGACGAGCAGCGAGTGCGTCTCGACCTCCGGGTACTCCCGGCCGACCTCCTCGAAGATCTGGTCCCAGAACACCATCGAGTAGTTGAGCGCATTGCCCTTGCTCACGCTGGTGAGGGTCTTTCCCTCCTTCTTCGCAAGTTCGTACGCGTAGCGGATGACCCGCTCGCAGCCCATCCTCGAAAATACCCCGTTCTGGATCACCACCTCCTGCGGCGTGTCCCTGTAGAGCCAGGCGCCCGAGCCGGCATACTCGCCCTCACTGTTCTCCCGGATGAAGGTCATGTTGATATCTTCCGGCTGAACGCCCGCGAGCGGGCAGGGAGCCCCGTGAAGGAGCTTCACCGGCCGCAGGTTGATGTATTCGTCAAACCCGTGCCGGATCTCAAGGAGAAGGTCCCGGAGCGAGACGTGGTCCGGCACGCCCGGGTACCCAACCGCGCCGAGGAGGATCGCGTCGTATCCCGAGAGGGTTTTGAGCGCGTCCTTCGGCATCATTTCCCCGGTCTTTAGGTAGTACTCGCAGCCCCAGGGATAGTCCGTAAAGGAAAATGAAAACCTCCCGTCTGTCTCCGCCGCCGCGCAAAGCACTTTCTTTGCCTCCGCGATCACCTCGGGTCCGATTCCGTCACCCGCGATAACCGCGATGTTGTAATGATTCATAGTATTCTCCTGTTTATATATTTTTACGTGTCTGAAACGGCTGTTGAGAATTCCTCCCGGTTATGATAAACTAAAACTGGCTGAAAATCAAACGGGTCCTGCCAAATCTTTGAGCAGCTCCGCAAGCACCTCACATTATTTAAAGGAAAGGCAGTTATCATGAAAGCAGTCAACCGGCTTCTGTCCATCGTTTTACCGCTCGTATTCGTCGTCGCAGGCGTTTTTGTGATCTTCGTGGGCGTAAACAAGCTCGTCAAGCTTCACAACAACGCTTACACCCCCACCTCAGCAGTCATCGACCACATCAACGTCATCCCGTCGGGCGATCCCCAGGAGAGCGACACCCGAGAGGTCTACGTGAGCTACACCGTGGACGGCCAGGAGTACATCTCGCTTCTCGACGAGGCCTCCGACACGATGGTCACCGGCCAGGCGCTCGATATCCTCTATGAGACGGACCACCCTGAGAAGGTGACGATGCCCGGCTCGAAGGGTTCCTATATCATGATCGCGTTCGGGGTTGTGGCGATTCTGGTTGGGATCATCTCGTTTATACGGGGGCTGTCCGGGAGATAACAATATGCCGGGGACGGTTCCCCGAAGCGCAGGGACGGTTCCTTGGGGACGGTTCTCAGAAAAACCGGTTCTCATCTCGAGAACCGATTTTTCAAGAACCGTCCCTCGGGAACCGTCCCCGTTGTTTTTACTTGATGAATCCTACCTGCTTCGAGATCAGCTCGATCTGCTCATCCTTCCGCTTGTTGTACTCGATCTTCTTCTCCTCGAAGTAGTTGCGGCCCTTCGCGTCGATCGAGACGATCAGCGGTCCGAACTCCTTTACGCGGCAGTTCCAGAGAGTCTCCGGCATGCCGAGGTCTCTCCACTCAGCCTTCACGATCTCCTCGACGGCGACTGCGGCGACGACCGCGTTGCCGGCCGGGATGACCACATGGATGCATCCGAAATCCTTGCAGGCAGCTGCGGTCTGCTCCTTCATGCCGCCCTTGCCGACGATCACGCGGACGCCGGTCTTCTTCACGAACTCATACTCGAACTTCTCCATGCGCATCGAGGTCGTCGGTCCGACAGAGACCATCTCAAACTTGTCGTCCGGAAGCGGGCGGATGATCGGGCCTGCGTGCAGGATTGCGTTGTTGCGGACATCGACCGGGATCTCGCGGCCTTCCTCGACGACGCGGCGGTGAGCCACGTCGCGGCAGGTTGTGAGGCTTCCGCTCAGGTACAGGATATCGCCGATGTTGATATCAGCAAGGTCTTCCGCGGAGATCGGCGTTACCAGGATTTTCTTTCCATCTCTATATTCTACCATTATAATTCCACCCCCGAATGTGTTGTGATTTCGTAATTAAGGTCTTTGTCGAAAATGATATGGCCGCGTCTGTGGCTCCAGCACCCGACGTTCACGGCGACGCCGATGGCGGACGGATGGCGGGCTGTATTTTCAATGTTGACGCCCATGACCGAGTAGTTGCCGCCCATGCCCTGCGGGCCGAGGCCGATCGCGTTGATGCCGTCCTCGAGCAGCTTCTCCATCTTTGCCGCGCGCTCATTCGGGTTGTGGGAACCGATCGGGCGCATCAGGGCCTTCTTGGAGAGCAGAGCCGCGGTCTCGACTGACGTCGCGACGCCGACGCCGACGAGGAGCGGAGGACATGCGTTGAGGCCGTAGCTGGTCATGCGGTCCAGGACGAACTTGGTGACGCCCTCGTAGCCTTCGCCCGGCATCAGGACGGTCGCGTTGCCCGGAAGCGTGCAGCCGCCGCCTGCCATGTAGGTGTAGATCTCGCATTTGTCGGAGTGGGGAACGATGTCCCAGAAGACGGTCGGAGTGCCCTTGCCGACATTCTTGCCGGTGTTGTACTCGTCAAATGTCTCGACGGAGTTGTGGCGAAGCGGCGTCTCAAATGTCGCCTTCACGACCGCCTCCTTAAGCAGCGCCTCGAGATCGTCGATGAGCGGGAACTGCGTGCCGCATTTTACCCAGAACTGGAGAACGCCGGTGTCCTGGCAGGACGGGCGGTTCAGCTTGACCGCCAGCTCCTGGTTGCGGAACATGGTATCGTAGATTACCTTCGCCATCGGGCTGTCTTCCTTGGTGCGGAGCTCGGAGAGCTTCGCGATTACATCATCCGGGAGCTTTTTTCCCGTATGGCCGATGAACTTGGCCATCATCTCGGTCATTCTTGTGACCATCTCTTCATGCGTCATTGTTTACCTCCTTTATTGTAGAAAAATGAGATTCGGGTGTTTGATTTCGGGGCTTTCTGAGCCGTGCTTAAGCTCGATTCCACTTTGCTTCATCTCGCGCACGGCTCAGGGCCTCACGGATAGAACGGAAACAGTATCGGAAGCAGCACCATGCAGATCACAAAGGAAATGAGGATCAGCGGCAGGCCCGACTTCACATAGTCGTTGAACTTGTAGCCGCCGAGGCCGACGACCATCGTGTTGGCCGGCATGCCGATCGGTGTTGCGTAAGCGCAGGAGCAGGCGATGACGGTTGCGATGATCATGGATCTCGGATCCGCGCCGAGGCTGGCTGCCAGGGAGGATGCGATCGGAACCATCAGGGCCGTTGTTGCCGTGTTGGACATAAAGTTTGTGAGTGCACAGCCGACGATGAAGATGACCAGAAGCAGGATGATCGGGTTCGGGTTCGAGCCTAAGAGGCCGACGATCGTGTCCGCGATCAGAGTGCCGGCGCCTGTGGAGTCAAGTGCGCTTGCAAGAGCCAGGGAGCCGCCGAAGAGGAGGACGACCTTGAGGTCGATGGATTTTAAGGCTTCCTTCTCGGTGACGACACCGGTGAGGACCAGGATGCAGGCCGCGACGCAGGCGGTAACCTGAAGCTTGATGCCGATCTGGTCTTCAAAAATCATGGCCAGGATGCAGATGATGAGGATGATGAGGGACATGTACTGCTTCCATGCCGGGACATCATCGAAGCTCTTCTGCTGCTCGACCGCATCCAGGTCTCTGCCCTTGCCGTCCGGCAGGAACTTGTAGCCGATGAAGGCGAAGTAGATGATCCCGGCGAGGAGCATCGGAACACCGACCGGTGCGTACATGAAGAAGCTTGTCGGCTCCCCGAGCTCCTGAAGAGCGTTCACGCCCATGAGGTTGCCCGGCGCTCCGATGATGGAGAGGTTGCCGCCGAGAGCTGCCGCAAAGACGAGAGGCATGAGCAGGCGGCTTCTGGAGTAGCCCGACTCATCCGCGATGCCGCAGACGACCGGGATGAGGACCGCTGCCGTTCCCGTGTTGGAGAGGAATCCTGACATCACGCCGACGATGACCATGATGGCGATGATGAGCATGCGCTCGGATTTTGCGAATTTCGTAACGACACCGCCGATCTTGTTGGCCATGCCGGTCTCAAAGAGTGCCTGGCCGACGACGAACATGCCGACGCAGAGGATGACGTTGCTGTTGATGTAGCCCGCAAATGTCTTGCTCGTGTCCAGCACACCCGTCAGGTTGAGACCGAGCGCGACGATCGTTGCGGTGAGGCCCAGCGGAATCTTCTCCAGCACGAAGCTGATGATTGCGAAAGCCAGGAATAACAGTGTGATTGTTGTTGGTGACACTTTATTTCCCTCCTGAAATACATTTTCACAAGTCAGCGCGGCCGTTTGCTTTCTTTGTTGACTTCATTATAGTCCAGGAGTATTATAAAAGCAAATTAAGAAATATTGCTCCTATATAAATTATATTAATATCTTTTGGAGGAAAATCCTCATGACGCTCGCCCAGATCCGCTACTTCTGCACGGCGGCCCGCCTGCACAGCATCACCCAGGCGGCCGAAGCGCTCTTCGTCACCCAGCCCACGATCTCCATCGCGATCCGCGACCTTGAGAAGGAGTTCGGCATCCCGCTCTTCTCCCACCGGAACGGGAAACTTGCGATCACAGAGGAGGGAGCCCTGTTTTACGAGCGAGCCTCCGCCATCCTGACCATGTGTGACGATCTCAGGGCCGAATACTCGACAGGGGCTCTCCAGAGCAGCCGTGTCCGCATCGGGATCCCGCCGCTGCTCTCCACGGTCTTTTTCCCGGAACTCCTCAACGCGTTCCACAGGGAGCACCCGGACGTATGGCTCGAGCTGCAGGAGTTCGGCTCGGTCAGAGCATGCAGCCTTGTCCAGGATGACATGCTTGACGCCTCCCTCGTCAACATGGAGATGCCGGATATAGAAAGATTCAAATCGCACATTCTCCGCACCGAACCGCTCTTTTTCACGGTCGCGAGCGGCCATCCTTTTGAAAATAAAACCATCCTCTCCCTGAAGGATCTGGATGGCCAGCCGCTTATTCTCTATAACCAGGATTCTGTCCAGAACCAGATCCTGCAGTCCCGCTTTGAGGCGCTCGGCGTCTCGCCGAAGATCATTTTAAAGAGCAGCCAGATCCCGACGATCCTGAGTTTTCTCAGGGAGGGATCCTGCGGGTGCTTCCTCTATAAGGATATACTGCCCCAGCTTCCCGGGGTGACCGGGATCCCCCTTGAGTCCCCGATCGAGACAAAGGTCGGCCTCGTCTGGAAACGCGGCCGGTTTATGAGCAGGGGTATGGAGACATTTCTCTCCTTCTGCAAAAAGTATTACGGCTGATGGGGACCTGTATCTTCCCCTCAGAGGAACCCCATAAACCTCGCCAGAAAGATCCACACAAAGAGCGACCCCATCCCGAGCACGCTCGTCGTGACCACGATCTGGCCGGCCAGCGCGTCGTCGCCGCCCATCTCCTGCGCCATCGCCACGGTGGCAACCGCGATCGGCGACGCAAAAATGGCAATCAGCACTGCCGATTTGGCCGGCGTGAGGTCAACGAGGCCTGCCGCCGACGCGGCAGCCGCGATCGAGAACGCAATGAACGGGACAGCCGCAAGACGCACGATGTTGGCAAAGAAGAGTTCTTTTTTGTATTTTCCGAATTCCCCCAGGGAGAGCCGGCCGCCCAGACAGATCAGCGCGAGCGGCGTCGCCATCGAGCCGAGATAGGAAATGATCTGGCAGACAAACGGCAGATCCCTCTTCAGCGAGAAGACCAGCTCCCCGTCTGCCCTGACCGGCATGTACCGGCGCACCAGGAGCGCCGCCGCGCCGAAGATCAGGCCGACGATCAGCGGATTGGTCACGATGCCCGTCAGAACTTTGCGGATATTGACTTCTCCTCCGTTATCCGAATAAATGCTCAGGAGCAGAACGGCCATAAGGTTAAAGTAGATGATCGTCGGGACCTGATAGGCGGAAGCCAGCGCCAGCGCCTCGTCTCCGGCAAGCGCCGCCGCAACCGGCAGGCCGATCACCGCATAGTTGCTGCGGAAGAAGACCTGGACCAGAACACCTTTCCGGTTCCGCACATCCGTGATCCTGTCGGAAAAGAAGACGCCCAGGACCGTCGCGACGGCAACCAGCCCCATAATGAGCAGGAAGAAAGACAGTTCAAAACCCTCCATTCCCTCCATCTTGTAGAGGTTGTTGAAGCACATGCAGGCGAAGGCGTAGCGGAAGTTCATCCGGTTGATCTCCTTGAACGACTGCTCGCTCACCATCCCGCTCGTTTTGGCCATATATCCGACTGCGATCAGCGCCATGATCGGCGCGACCGCATTGAACGCGTAAAAAAGTACCGAAAGCATCTGTAATCCCTTCTAAATAAAGGGGGAGAAATCTCCCCCCGGATACTCACACAAGATACGGAAGCACGAAGAGCGCCGCCGTACCGATCAGGAACAGGACAGCCCCGACGTTCAGGAACGAGAGCTTAACGCCCGTCCCAAACGGCAGTTCCTTCTCTCCCCGCTTCAGGATCACCCTCGGAAGCCCTGAGAAGAAGAAGACGCCGCCGACAACGCCGAACCCGAGTACCATCATGAGGTAGCCCAGGTAGATGACGATCCCCACCGGAAGGTCCGAGTAGCTCATCATCTCTCCGAAGGAGAGATCCGTCGGGATCAGCTTCATAAGCTCGACCGAAATCACGCCGCCGTTTAAGTTGACGAGAGCGTGCAGCAGGATCGTATTCCGGATCTTCCCGGTGCGCAGGTAGACGTAAGCCAGGACCATACCCAGCAGCGTCGCGTAGAAGAACTGCGAGAGATTCCCGTGGAAGAGGCCGAACATGAGCCCTGAGAGCAGGATCGCCAGCTTTTCGCCGTAGGGGCGGACGCGGTCGACGAGCATTTTCCGGAAAATAAGTTCCTCAAACACCGGTGCCAGCACCACAAAGAAGAGCGCCCGCGGCAGGAGCGCGCCCTGGTCGGTGAGGGCGAGCACCGGATTCGCCTGGTTTGCGGACCCCGGACCGCTGATCAGGCTGTTCACGATCATACCGATGATGTTGCCCCCGTACATCGCGAACTCGCAGATGAAAAATGCCCTCGCACAAAGCCCCGGGGAAGGCGTATCGCCCTTCGGCGCATCCGGCTTAACGCGCGCAAAGAAGAGCAGGCCGACCGGCACGCCGATGCAGTAGATCGGCAGCATGTTCACGATCCAGAAGGTCCAGCCGTTCTCCGGGATCCGGTCCGAGAATACGCCGTAGAGGGCCATGGCAGCCACCTGCCCGACCGTCGCCGCCACGAGGAACATGAAGGCCGCGAACTCGGTGCGGGAAAATGCCCGCTTCGCGCTCCTCTTCTCCTCCTCCGTCGGGACCGCGAGCGGCTCAAGGTGCGGCCGCTCCACCGGCTCGAGGAGCCTCGGCGTGATCACAAAGAAGACCGCCGCCAGGAGCAGGTTCAGGAACGAAGCCCCTATGAGCCCCAGCGCATAGTGATCATAGATGAAGCCCACCGCGATCACCGCGATGTCCGGGAGCAGGCCGAAGTAGATGAAGAAGATTTGGATGTACTGCTTCACGGTCTTTCCGGCATTGACCGGGACGGACAGGTCGATGAATGTGCCGACCAGCGTCGAGAAGACATCGACCGTCACGATGAACGCAAGGCTTCCGAGGATCTCAAGCGGGGAGGTCCTGAGGAAAATGCCCGCCGCGAGCGCGCCCGGAAGCAGGTCGAGAAGCGAGTTGACGCTGCCGCCGAGGAGGGACCAGAAAATCTTCTTCGCCGAGCTCTCCGGGATGCTCCGGAAATAGTCCATCCGCGTGTCCTCGCCGAGCGGATTGCCGAGCGAGCGGAAGAATACAAGCACGCCCAGCGCAAATGTCACCGGAGCAAATGTCCTCGACTCCGCGATGAACCAGGTGGCAGCCGCCATTCCGGCCGCCGCCGCAAGATACGTCAGCGACGTCGCGGTGAAGAAATGGAACTTCGCGAAGCGCCAGCGGTTGTACATCGCCTTGTGGAAGAAAACGTTCGCGCCGAAGCCCTTGTGGAAGCCGTCCCGCTCGACATTCTCGCTCCTCTTCCTTTTGCCCGAGCGCACCGCGACGCCGATGCCCTCCTCCGCCTTCTTTCTGAGAGCTGCGGTCTCCTCGGATTTGGCGGCCGCGTCCTCGTAGAAGTCCGCGGGGATCCGCCGGATCACTTCGATGAGGCCCATAAGAAGCAGGATCACCAGGAGGATCATGACGGCGACGGCGACGTAGTTGTTTTCATTTGCGTAAGCCGGGATCGCCTTGATCCAGCCCCAGAGCGGGATCATCCGCGAGATCTTGCTGTTGAAAAATGCATCTGCCGCCGGCAGCAGCTCCAGCCCCGTGACCTTCCTGAAAATGAAAAACCCGACCGCAATCGCCGCAACCAGCGCGTAGACGGCCTTCTGCAGGTGATTTCTGACCGGTTCGTACCGGTCCGCCAGCAGGTAAATGAGCGTCGAGAGCACCGTGCCCGCAAAAAGCGAGAAGAGCCAGGCGCCAAGCGCGGCGATCGCCGCCCCGAGCGTGAGACCCAGGTTGAGGACCATGTTCGGGACCTGCAGGCCCATGTAGATCGTGAGCGCGAGCATCGCCCCGAGCTGCGTCATCAGGCGGAAGAACAGGACCGCCTGCGGCGTCATCGGGGACCCGAAGAGCAGGACCGTGTCCGCCGGCTGGAAGATGCTCGAACCGCTCTTGTCCGCTGTCAGCACCCGGAACGCCAGATAGATAAAGACGAGGGCTCCGACGACAAGTTCAAAGATTGCGCCGCCGGAAATGGGCATTTCGAACGGCTCGCTCTCTTCGCCCTCCTCAAACTCCTCGAGGAGTTCAGGGATCTCTTCCGGATCGCCCGTCCACTCTTCCCCTTCGGGGACGGACTCCTCGATCATCACTCCGGACTCCTCATAGGAATCCGCCGAATCGGCGAGCATGGCGGCTCCAAAGCCGATGAGACCGCCCATGAGGCCGCAGGCCAGGATGAAAATGATCACCCAGGTATGTAGCAGCTTCCTCAGCTGGTTGATGAAGGAGTGCCATGCGTAGTAAGTAAAGAGCCTCATCCCCGTTTCCTCCCGAAGAGACCGGCCAGGCCTTTCTTTTTCGGCGTTTCGGGCTCTTCATTTTCCGGAGCCGCGGCGTCAGCGGACATCGCCTCCGCGGACACGCCCTCGGTCACGTCAAAGAAGAACTCCTCCAGCGTCCTGCCTTCCGCGTCGAGATCCGCCTTCATGACGTTCGCGACCAGCTTCCCGTGCATGAGGATCAGCGTCTCGTCCCAGAGCATATCGACGCTGTCGATGATGTGCGTGCTGACGAGAAGCGTCTTGCCGGCTGCGCGCATCTCCTCCATCATGTTCTTGAGCTCCTTGATCGCGTGCGGGTCGAGACCGATCATCGGCTCGTCCAGCATGAGGACGTCCGGGTCCGGCAGAAGGCCCAGGCAGAGGTTCAGCTTCTGCTGCATGCCCTTCGAGAGCTCGTCCCCGAACTTCTTCCTGTGCTCGGTGAGCTCGAAGCGGTCGAGCAGCATGTCGACGCGCTCTTTATAATCGGTGAGCTTGTAGGCCCTGGCCAGGAACTCCATGTGCTCCGCGACCGTGAGGTTCGGGTAGAGCGCGGGCATCTCGGGGATGTAGCCCAGGATCCGCCGTGCCTCAACGGATTTGTTGGGTTTCCCGGCGATCGTGATTTCGCCTTCGTACTTTAAGAAACCGATGATGGACTTCATGATCGTGCTCTTGCCGGCGCCGTTCGGTCCTAAGAGGATCGTCACGTCGCCGGGTGAGAGGTGGAAGCTGACATCATCGAGCGCAAGATTTTTTCCGTATTTTTTGGTCACATGGACTACGTCCAGCATATCGTTACCTCCGGAGATGAGTGATTGCCGCGGGTGCGGCCTACTTACTATTATAGCAGAGGTTCGGGGCGGTGTACACTCCGAATGGATTTTTGGCGATTGTCAAAATATGATATTTTTCACATTTTTCTCTTCTCTTTTTGGTTAATTTTTAAAAGCGTTTATTATTGATTCTATTGTCACGGTATGCTGTTTTGTGATATAATGCCACCAATCATTTATGTGATTGCGTACCCGCAGGAGGTTTGTCATGACCAAACACCTTACCCACATCACCGACAGCCAGCTGACACAGGCGAAAGCCCGCGTCGGACTGGGAAATGAAAAGATCGTCGTCACCTGGTTCACCAACCGTCTGAACAGGCAGTCCGTCGTCCATTCGCATCCTTATGTGGAGATGATCCTCGGAATCACCGGCCAGGCACTCTATACCTGCAACGGCAATCTGTACATGCTGCACCCGGGCGAACTGATCACATTTCCGGAAGATGTCTACCACTACGGCAAGTACGATCTCGGCGCGGATATCTCGGAACGTCTCGTCGTCCAGATTGACGGAGACTTCTGGCGGCAGATCCAGCGGCAGAACGGGCTTTATACCCTCTTTCTGGAACCGGAAGCAGTGTTCATGAATTCGGACGCCGTATCCTTCTGGGATCTACGGGGTCTCTTCGAGCGCATGGCCCTCTGCGCGAAAATGCGCCCGGACAAACGGGAAAGCGTATACAAATCCCAGCTCTCCGAACTCCAGATCATCTTAAGCCAGATCATAGCGGATAATCTCGTTGAAAAGCCGACCGCAACCAACAAACTGGCCGCCAAAGCCGTCGATTACCTCCAGCGGCATTACCGGGAGCCTGACCTGTCCGTAGCCCAGGTCGCGGAATACACCTATGTGAGCCGCGAGCACCTCTCCCGCATTTTCAAGGAATATACGGCGGAGACGATCCACAACTACATCACGGATCTCCGCATGCAGGACTTCCGGAGCGCCATCGCCGACGGCAAGGGCATTCTCGAAGCCAGCATCGAGAGCGGTTTCTCCAATTATTCCAGCTTTGTCAAGATGTTTCGAAAGCTCTACGGGATCTCTCCGATGGAATACCGAAATCAGCTGAAGCTCGGCCGGCTGTAAGGGCCGCAGCGTTAAGAAGGGATGCCCCTGCGGGCATCCCTTAACTCATTTTCAGTCCTCATTCATGCCGATGAGGTCAAATTTTTCGGTCGAGACAACGATCTCAAAATGCGCCTTCGCGGGTTTCCTGCACTTCACAAGAATAGTGCGGTCCGTAAGATCGTAGAACCAGCCTTCCTCCGCCTCGTCGTAGGCATCCCTGACCAGGTAGCGGGTGACCGGACTCCCGTCCGCCGTCACCCAGAACGCGCCTTTCTTTTTGCTCACGACCCGGAAGTTCAGATACTCAACCGGCGAAGCATAGGTGCCCTCGGTATCGAAGGAGATGACCGTCTGATCGCCCGCCTTCACGCCGATCTTCGTTCTGGCAAAGACTCCTTTTTTATAGTCTTCCGTGTGTCCGTCATCATCATAGAAAATGAAAAACGTATCGCTCTCCGCCGCGACCGTGACCGTGATTGTCCGCATCGTGTCCCGAAGGATCTTCTTCACATCGTCTGTCTCCACAACGACAGCCGATCCCCGAAGGAACATCGGGATGGAGGCTTCCGTCACGGGGATCTCGATCGTCTGTCCGCCCCCGTAAGGCTTCATGTGGTCGGAAAGATCATACCAGGTCGTTCCGGCCGGCAGATACAGCCTTCTGGTCTTCGCGCCAGGTTCGACGACATTGGCCACAAGGATCGACGGGCCGAACATGAACGTGAGACTCCTGTCGGTATAGGCTGCCGTGTCATCCGGGAACTCCATAAAGAGCGGCCTCCAGGCAGGCATTCCGTTTTCGTGAGCCTCATACATGAGGGAATAGAGGTAGGGAAGGAGCCTCATCCGGAGCGCGTAGGCTTCGCGGATGTAAGGCAGATCCTCCTCGTAGGACCAGGGCTGGGTGACCGTGTTGTCGTTGTTGGCCGAGTTCATCGTGAAGCGCGGCTGGAAAATGCCGTTCTGGATCCAGCGGAGCAGCAGTTCGCGCTCCGGCACACCGCCGGCAAAGCCGCCGATGTCGCAGCCCATGTTGGCACAGCCGGAGAGTCCCATCCCGAGAATGGTCGCGATGTTGAATTTCGGCGTCCGCCAGTCTGTCAGGTTGTCACCGCCCCAGACCTGCGCATAGCGCTGGATACCGGCATAGCCTGCCCGGTTGATGATGTAGGGCCGCTCTCCCGGATAGACATCCGCGAGCGCCTTTTTGGCCGTGTAAGCCATCAGGTTCGAGTGAAGGATCTTGAGCTCCGCCATGGTGCCCTTGCCTCCCTCGAAATCGCACTGCGCGTTCCGGTCTTCAACGCCGTCCAGCTCGCAGTTGTCATTCCACACGGTTTTGGTCCCCATTCTGAGGATATTCTCCTCGAGGAGTTCCTTCCATGTATTGCGCCCGGCTTCACCCGTAAAGTCGACAAACCGGCCTGTTCCGCCCCACCAGCGGCCGTAATAGTCGCCGTTTCCGTCCGGGTTCTTGATAAAGACATCGTTTTCCTCGAATTTTTTGATATACGGATGTCTCTTCAGGATGCCCGGCTTTAAGTTGGGGATCACATTGATGCCCTTGCCGTTCATTTTCTCGAAAAATCCCTTCGGATCCGGGAAACGCCTGTGATTCCAGTTGAATACATAGCGGAGGTTGTCCTCCTCGCCGCTCGAATAGCCGGAAGCAAGCCAGAAATTGTCGATCGGGATGCCTTCCTTCTCGTGCCGGTCGATGACCTTATAGATCTCCTCGTCGCAGTCCTTCTCCAGCTCCGCATAGTACATGGTGGACATGCAGAAGCCCAGGGACTGCTTTGTCGGCAGTGCGCTCCGGCCGGTCAGCCAGGTATAGCGCTCAAGGATGCCGGGCATATCCGGTCCGTTGATGAGGAAAAGATCAATGTCGCCTCCGTCCGTCTGGTAGTAGCAGTAGCGGTCCCAGTAACCCGAGATCTCCTGTCCCATATCAAACACGCAGTCGTAGGAGTTGTGGTAGAAAAGTCCCAGCGCGTGCTTCCGGTCTTCATTTACCCGGATATAAAACGGGATGTGCTTATACATCGGATCGCCGGTCTCGGGATCGTGCCCGATGGCATCCTTCGGGGACATGCGGAGCCTGCGCCCCTTCTTGTCGAGATGCCCGGTCTTCTCGCCGAAGCCGAAGAAATGGTCTTTCGCAAGATCGATCTTCGAATAATGAGACCTTCTCCCGATCTGGTCCTCCTCAAACGCTCTCTCCCTGAGGTCCGCGTAGATGAGCTTCCCGTCCGCGTCATAGAGGCGGAAAGAGAACGGGCTCTTCAGGAGAACAAGCGTAAGATGGTTCGTCCTGAACCGGAGTTCCTTCTCCGTCTCCTCGCAGGGGACATCGAGCGCCTCGATGCGGGTTCGCTCGTCCGCGAGCAGGTCATCCATGCGGTCTTCCCAGGCCGTCGTGACAAGCGTGTAGGACTCCTCCCGGAAGTCTCTTGAAAATGAAACCCTCACACGGACCACATCATCCGACATGAACACAAGCTTCGTATCGGCCGCGTCACCGTGAATGAGCCAGCCGTTTTCTGTTTTTTCATGGGAAATGTAGTTTCTAAGCAGCATGTCGTCTCCTTAATCACATACCGATCAGATCGAAATCCTCGAAGGAAACCGTAAGTCTCATGTCCTTCTTCGGATTCAGGTACTTGATGAATACGGTCCGTCTGGTCTGGCTGTAATACCAGCCTTTCTCGGCGACCTCGTAGAGTCTGCGGTTCAGAATATGCGGAAGCTTCTCTTCGCCCAGCGCCACCCAGAACGGGCTTCTGTCCTTGCGGATCACTTCGACACTGACCGTCTTCACGGTATCCTGGTAGGATCCTTCGGACTTGAAATCAATGTGGAAGACACTGCTGCCGGAAGTGCTGATCGTCGTCTTCCGATAGGCGCCGTTCTTATAGTCGTTGGTCACGCCGTCATCCTCATAGAGCTCAAAGCTTCTCTCTTCGCCCGCAGCGATGATGAGGCGGAGCTTTGTCATCGCGTCCTGGCCCATCGAGAGCATCTGGTTGGCCGCCATCGGGATGATTGCGCCTTCCCTGACAAACATGGGGATCGTCTCCATGGTGACCGGGACCTCGATCGTCTGTCCGCCTTCATAGCGGGCATAGTTGTCGTTCCAGTCGTACCAGACGGTGCCTGCCGGGAGATAGACTTTGCGGGTCTTTGCTCCTTTTTCTATGACGTTCGCGACGAGAAGATCGTGCCCGAACATAAATTCAAAGCTGTTGTCATAGACATTCGGATCATTCTGGAACTCATAGACCAGGGCGCGCATAACCGGAGCGCCGTTCTCGGATGCCTCATAGATCAGCGAGTAGAGGTAAGGTGCAAACTGGTAGCGGAGATAGATCGCGCTGCGGATGAGATCCGCCGAATCGCGGAACATCCAGGGTTCCGTGACCGTGTTGTCATTGCTGGCCGAATGGATCGAGAAGCGTGCCTGGAATATGCCCTGCTGGACCCAGCGGACGAAGAGCTCTTCCTCCGGAGCCGGGCCGGCGAAGCCGCCGATATCCGCGCCTTCATTCGGCTGGCCGGAGAGGCCCATGCCCGTAATGATCGGGATATTATACTTCAGGGACTTCCAGCTCGTATAGTTGTCGCCGCACCAGGTCTGGGCGTATTTCTGGATGCCGGCGCTGCCGCTGCGGCAGACGACGTAGGGGCGGGCTTTCGCATCGTGCTCGACGACCGCCTCGTTCGCGATCCGGCACATGATCGTGCTCATGAGCGGTTTCAGCTGGCCGATCGTGCCGCCCTTGCCCTCAAAGTCGCAGATCGCTTCCTTGTCGAGCAGGCTGTCATATTCGCAGTTGTCGTTCCAGATGGAGTTGGTGCCGACGTCGATGATATTTTCCGTCAGGTACTTCTTCCACACTTCGCGCGCATGCGGGTTTGTGTAATCCCAGAAGGCGCCTTCGCCGCCCCACCACATGCCGACGGCATATTTCTCCGGATCGGCGCTGTCGCGGACCCAGACTTTCTCATCCGTAAACTCCTTGAAGAACGGGTGCATCAGCAGCACGCCGGGCTTCACGTTCGGCACGTTCTGGGCGCTCTTCAGATCCATGTCATGGAAATACTTGCGCGGATTCTTGAAGCGCTTCTTATTCCAGTAGAAGACGCAGCGCTTGCCCTCGTAGGCTGTGTAGCCGGAGGAGAGGTGGAAACCGTCGATTGGGAATCCTTCCTCGCGGATCGTGTCCACAAAGCCGAGAACCGCATCGTCGCTGTCCGCCTCGAGTTCCGGATAGTACATCGAAGAACCCTGATAGCCGATCGCTCTCTTGGGAAGCAGCGCCGGACGTCCGGTAAGGCGGGTATAGTTGTCGAGGATGCGCTTGATCGTGCCGCCCCCTAAAAGGAAGAGGTCGATATCGCCGCCGTCCGCCTGCCAGTAGGTATAGCGCGGCCAGTAGTTGGACTTTTCACAGCCCATGTTGAAGACAGATTCATAAAAATTGTGATAGAACAGGCCGACCGCCTTTCCGTTGTCACGGTCAAGACGGATGTAGAACGGGATGTGCTTGTAGAGCGTATCCATAAGCTCCGGATCGTAGCCCATCGCGTCGGTCGCCCGTTCTCTTAAAAACTTCTTGTTCTTGTTCAGGACACCGGTCTTCTCGCCGAATCCGTAGTAGCAGTCGTCCTCCTTCATCCGGGTGTAGGCGACGACGCGGTTGTTGGCGTCAAGGATATACGGGCTCCCGGCAATCGTGGCATAAAGCTCGTCCCCGTCCTCGTCCGTGAGGGAAAGAGCCAGCGGATCCTTTTTCAAGGTCAGCTTCACTTTTCCCGTGTCAAAAACAATGCTCTCTTTCGTCTCCGCAGGCTCCGGCATGCAGGGGGTGACTCTGGAGCGCTCCGCCCCGAACATCGCGTCCATACGGTCCTCCCAGGCCGTCAGCATGAGAACATAGGACTCCTCCGCCAGTTCCTTGTCAAAAGAGGTTCTGATGCGGACGATCTCATCCGTAAGGAAGACGATCTTAATGTCCGCCGCGTTGGTATGGACAAGGTAGCAATCTTCCCGGGCTTCCATCCCGGTAAATGTCGTGCATATTTTCATTTTCAGCTCCTTTTT
>DFFD01000213.1:0-3717 GCA_002369495.1 Lachnospiraceae bacterium UBA3785
ACAACATGATGATCCAGATGCTCCGGCAGAAAGGGGCGGATTACTCGACCGCGGCCGGCGAAATCGGGCTCTTCAATGATACGACGAAGGAGCTCCTCTATGAGATCGCGGAGCATGCGGGGAGCCGTGCATTTTCCACATTCAAGATCTCGAGCTACCCGGCGAACTTCCTCAATGCGGGCCAGTGCCTCTTCGCGGTGGATTCCACAGCGGGCGCGACCTGGATGGGCACGGACGCGCCGCTCTCGGACATCAGCGAGGACAAATTTGTCGAATTTGAGACCGCGGTCATGCCGGTGCCGCAGTTCGACCCGGATCATCCGGTGATGATCTCGCAGGGGCCGTCGGTCTGCATTTTCAATAAGGAGGACCCGCAGGAGGTCCTTGCCTCCTGGCTCTTCATGCAGTATTTGCTCACGAACGACGTCCAGATCGCCTACTCCGGGACGGAAGGCTACGTGCCGGTGACAAGGAAAGCCCGCGAGGACGCGGCCTATCAGGATTACCTGGCGCGGAAGGGCGAGGATACGGGCGAGCACTACGCGGTCAAAATCGAGGCGGCCGAGCTTCTCATCGAGAACACGGAAAATACCTTCACGACCCCGGTCTTCAACGGCTCGGCCTCGCTCCGCGACGCGGCGGGCCAGCTCATTGAAAATGTCACAAAATCCGCACGGCGGAACGAGACGATCAACGATAAATACATGGAGAAGCTCTTTAAGGAGGTGACGTCGCTCTACCGGCTCGACAGCATCTCCGGCATGGCCGGGGACGGCAAGGCGGATCTTGGACCGCTGCCGGGGACGGCGAAGGCGCTCATCGGGACATTTGCCGCGGTCTGGGTGCTCATTGGGCTGTATGTTCTTAAAGAAAAGTTAAAAACTCTAAAAAAACCGGCAGATTCTTGACAAAGAGAGCACGGAAGACTATTGTTTAAGTGTCCCGGGGCGCCCCGGGGAGTTCATTTTCAAAAAGGAGAAGAAAAATGAAAAAGAAAATTGCTGCAATGTTGGTGATGACGATGGCGCTCTCCCTCGCAGCCTGCGGAGGAAACAGCGGTTCGACGGCGGCTCCGGCAGAGTCCACGCCGGCTGAATCCACAGCGGTCGAATCCACACCGGCCGAATCTGTGCCGGCTGAATCGACGGCTGCCGAGTCCACGGCGGAAGAGTCCCAGGAAGAGGGCGGCATCGCGTTCGGCGATGTGATGACCTACGAGGAGTTCGCGGCAGCGGATTTTGATACGCTGGTCACCGTCGAGACCTATGTCCAGGCGAAGCAGAGCTGGTGGGAGAACACCGCTTCGATCTACACCCAGGCTGAGGACGGCGCTTACTTCATCTACTCCATGAGCTGCTCCGAGGAGGATTATGATAAGCTTGTCCCGGGCACGAAGATCAAGGTTGCCGGTTACAAGTCCCAGTGGCCGGAGCAGGACGGCGAGATCGAGATCAGTGAGGCAATCTTTGAGATCGAGGACGGCGAATACATCGCCGAGCCGACCGACGTGACCGAATTCCTCGGCACAGATGAGCTTCCGGACTACATGAACCGCTATGTCTCCTTCAACGGCCTGACGGTTGAGGCTGCCGGCCAGGACGATGCGGGCAATGACGTCGCTTTCCTTTACAGCTGGGACGGCTCCGGCTCTGACGGCGACGACCTCTATTTCAAGGCTTCCAAGGACGGGGAGATCTACACCTTCACGGTCGAGTCCTACCTCACCGGAGCGGGCACCGACGTCTATGAGGCAGTCAAGGCGCTCGAGGTCGGCCAGACGATCGATATGACCGGGTTCCTGTACTGGTATGAGGGAATGAACCCGCACATCACTTCTGTGACGGCAGCGTAAGAATCCGGGGACGGTTCCCAGGGACGGTTCCTGATAAGCGGGTTCTCTTCTGAGAACCCGTTTATCTTAAGAACCGTCCCCCAGGAACCGTCCCTGTGTTTTATTCCAGCAAAGGAGTATGAATAATGAAAAGAAAACTGTTAGCCGTATTCGCCCTGTCCGCCGTGCTCGCGCTCGCAGCCTGCGGGAAGACCGACGCCGAATCGGGTGCTGCAGAGTCCTCTGTCTCAGACAATGTCCCGGCGGAGACCTCCGTCTCGGACAACGCCGTGACGTCGATCTCCGCCAACGAGCTCGAGGAGGATACGTTCGATTACTCGACGCTGCCGGCCTTTGCCGTGAAGGATCTGGATGGAAATGACCTGACGAATGACCTCATCGCCGGGAAGGAAATCACGATGATCAACGTCTGGGGCACCTTCTGCCCGCCCTGCATCGGGGAGATGCCGGACCTCGCGAAGCTCGCAGAGAGCCTGCCGGAAAACGCACAGCTCATCGGTCTTGTCTGCGACGTCACCTGGCAGAACCCTGAGGATGCCGATGCGGCGACTGCTATTCTGGAGAAGGCCGGGGCTCATTTTACAAACATCATCCCGGACGAGAATCTTCTCGCGTTTATCGGGCAGTTTCAGTTTGTGCCCACGACGATTTTCGTAGACGCGGACGGACATGTGCTCGGCGAGCCGGTTATCGGCGCGGATATGGCTTCCTGCGCGGAACGGCTCGAGGACCTGCTCCCGGGCTGGCACTATGAGTCTTAAGCGGAGGACG
Source organism: Lachnospiraceae bacterium UBA3785 (assembly GCA_002369495.1). Classification (GTDB taxonomy): domain Bacteria; phylum Bacillota; class Clostridia; order Lachnospirales; family Lachnospiraceae; genus Chordicoccus. The sequence goes on from DFFD01000213.1 coordinate 2,624, forward strand.
TGCGATGACGATCGAGGAGAGGGCGGAAAAAGCTGCCGGCCTTAAGATGAGCGGACGTTACAACTGCGCCCAGGCAGTCTCGGCGGCGCTTGCCGACGAGACTCCCCTGACGGAGCAGCAGCTTTGTCAGATCACCGCCGGGTTCTGTGCCGGCATGGGCACAATGGAGGCAACCTGCGGGGCGCTTATCGGCGCGGGCATTGCCGCCGGCCTTAAGACGGAAGGCGCAGGGACTCTGATGTACACAAGGCAGATGATCACCGAGTTCAAAAACCTGTGCGGGGCGACCGTCTGCCGGGACCTGAAGGCCCGGGTCGACGGGAAGCCGCTGTGTCCGTGCGAGGACTGCGTGCGAAACGCGGTGCGCGCCTACGGAAAAGTGATGGGAATGTAAGAAAAACCGGTTCCGCGAGATAAGCGGAACCGGTTTTGTTATTTCTCCTCTGTGCGCTCCGCCACAATATAGCGGGGCCGATGCTTGGTTTCGAGGTAGATTTTCCCGACGTACTCGCCGATCACACCGATCGCGACGAGCTGGATCCCTCCTAAGAAGCTCGTGATGACGAGCGTCGAGGCCCAGCCGGCGACGGCATGGCCCGTGAAGAAAGAGATCAGCGCGTAGAGAATGAAGAGGAAGGCCGCGAAGGAGATGAAGCCGCCCAGCATTGTGATGATCCGGATCGGTTTGATCGAGAGAGAGGTGATGCCGTCGAATGCGAGGGCGAGCATTTTCGAGAGCGGGTAATGACTCTCGCCGGCCATGCGGGCGCTCCTGTCATAGTAGACGCAGCTGCTGTTGAAGCCTACGAGCGGGAACATCCCGCGGAGGTAGATGTTGACCTCCCTGAAATTCGCGAATTCCTGAAGGACCCGGGAGGACACAAGGCGGTAGTCGGCGTGGTTGTAGACGGTCTCGGCGCCGAGGGCGTTCATGACCTTGTAGAACCCCTGGGCGGTCGTCCTCTTGAAAAATGTATCCGTCTCGCGGCTTCTCCGCACCCCGTAGACGATGTCGGAGCCGGCGAGGTATGCCTTCACCATCTCATCCATCGCGTTGATGTCGTCCTGGCCGTCGCAGTCGATGGAGATCGTGA
>DFFD01000213.1:3773-7601 GCA_002369495.1 Lachnospiraceae bacterium UBA3785
GAGATCGTGATGTCGCACGAATCCCTGGACTCGAGAAGGCCTGCCAGGAGCGCGTTCTGGTGGCCGCGGTTGCGGCTTAAGGAGATCCCCGTGAAATGCGGATCCTCCGCGGCGAGCTCCCTGATGATCGTCCAGGTGCGGTCGCGGCTGCCGTCATTTACGAACAGGATCCGGCTGTCGCCGGTGATGAGTCCTGCGGTGTGCAGGTCTTTTATTTTTGCAAGGAAGAGAGGCGCTGTCAGTGGCAGGACCTGCTCTTCGTTGTAGCAGGGAATGACGATACAGAGTGTGGGTGTACTGCGGTCCATTTGCGTTACCTCCGGGTGGTCAGGGAACCGTCCCCAAGGAACCGTCCCTGAAGTATAATAACATTGAAGGGAGAAAAATGCAATCAGTTGACAAATCCCCGCCGGCTTGCTAGAGTTGAAGAAACGGAGGTGTGCTTATGAGAATACTGTTTGTGATCCCAACGGAAGAGGGCGTGAGAGAGCGTTTCTGCGCGATCGCGCCGGAGGCGGATTTTCATTTTACGGACGGAGCGGCGGTCACCGAAGAGGAGGTGCAGGCGGCGGACATCATCATCGGGAACGTCCCGCCCTCGATGATCAAGGCCTCGCCGAAGCTGAAGTTCTTCCAGACGAACTCGGCCGGGTCGAACAACTACACCGTGCCGGGCGTCCTCGCCGACTCGACGGTCCTTTGCAACGCGACGGGAAGCTACGGACTCGCGCTGGCCGAGCACATGCTGGCGCAGCTCCTCATGGTCATCAAGAAGCTGGACGTCTATGCGGACAACCAGAAAGAACATGTCTGGCGCGACGAGGGGCCTGTCAGGGGCATCTGGGGCTCAAAAACGCTCGTGGTTGGTGCCGGAGATATCGGGACCGAATTCGGAAAAAGGATGGCTGCCCTCGGAAGCCAGGTCATGGGGATCCGCCGCCACAAGGTCGAGCCGCCTGAATGGATGGAGGCGTCCGGCACGATGGCGGATCTGGACCGGTATCTTGCGGAGGCCGATTACGTCGCCTGCGCGCTGCCTGAGACCGCGGAGACGTATCATCTCTTCACGAAGGAGCGCTTTGCACGGATGAAGGAAGGAGCAATCCTTCTCAACATCGGCCGCGGGACCCTCGCGGAGGAAAGCGCGGTCATCGATGCGGTCACGGACGGACCGCTGGCTGCCTACATCACGGATGTGACCGATCCCGAGCCGCTGCCGGCGGAGAGCCCGCTGTGGAGCTGCCCGAACGTCTATATCACCCCGCATATCTCGGGCAATTACCACCTGCATGAGACCTACCTGCGCGTCATCGACATCGCCGCGAAGAATCTTACAGCTTATCTTTTCGGCGGGAGGCTCAGAAATGTGGTCGACCGGGAGACCGGCTACCGCAAATTTGAAGGTTGACAGGGGAGAGAATGGCGATTAAACTTTGAGAAGACGCCCGGCTGTGGGACCAAGGCCGCACAGCCGGGCATTTCAGGCCTTACGGAGGAAAAGAGAAATGTTCGATGATTTAAGACCGGAAGACTACGTCGAGCCGAGGTGCGTGCTCTGCGGCGACCCCTACGGGACGGCCCCGGAGGTGAAGAGCGTACCCCAGCAGCGGATCATCGCGAAGATGGACGAGTATATGGCGCACCGGGACTACGCCGGGGCGGAGAGGCATCTGCTCTACTGGCTTGAAGAAGCGAAACTCGGGCACGACCTGCGCGGCGAGCTGATGCTCCGAAATGAGCTGGCCGGCCACTACCGGAAGGTGCAGAACCGTGAAAAGGCAATCGAACATGCGGAAAATGCCCTCGCGCTCCTTGACAGGCTCGATTTTCAGGGCACGATCAGCGCCGGCACGACCTATGTCAACGCGGCGACCGTGATGAATGCCTTCGGGGAGGACGAGAGAGCCCTCGCGCTGTTTGAGAAGGCCCGCGAAGCCTACAGGAGCGCACCGCGGACCGACAAGGCCCTTCTGGGCGGTCTTGCCAACAACATGGCGTTAACGCTCGTCTCGCTCGAACGTTTCAAGGAAGCTTCAGAACTCTTTGAGGAGGCCCTCAGCCTCATGAAAGATGTCCCGGGCGGAAAGCTTGAACAGGCGATCACGTACCTCAACATGGCGGACATGTACGGGAAAATGAAAGGCACGGACGCCGCCGAGAAGGAAATCTTCGCCTGCCTTGACAAGGCGGAGGCGCTTCTTGCCGGCAGCGACGGGGCGGACGACGGCTATTACGCCTTCGTGCTTGAAAAATGCGCCCCGACCTTCTCCTATTACGGCTGGTTCATGACGGCGGAGGAACTTAGGCAGAAAGCGGAGGAGATCTATGCGCGGGCTTGAACTGTCGAGGGGATATTTTGAGGAATTCGGGCGGCCGATGCTCGAGAAGGATTTCCCGGAGATCCTGCCGTACCTGGCAGCCGGCCTCATCGGGAGCGGATCGGAATGTCTCGGGTTCGACGACGAGGTCTCGGAGGATCACGATTTTGAGCCCGGGTTTCTCATTTTTATGCCGGGCGAGGAGATCGTGGACAGGCGGACGGCGTTTCTGCTCGAACGGGCTTACGCAAAGCTTCCGAAGGAGTATAAGGGGTACAGGCGGTCCCTCATGGCGCCGGTCGGCGGCGCGAGGCACGGCGTGGTCAGGACGGAAGAGTTTCTTGCGGAGAAACTCGGGAGAGCGGACGCGGACCTTACGGTCCGCGACTGGATGACGATCCCGCAGCAGTCGCTCCTTGAACTTACAGCCGGGGAGATCTATTTCGACAATTACGGGGAGATCACGCGGATCCGGGAGGCGCTCGGCGCGTATCCGGAGGACATCCGTTTAAAGAAGCTCGCGGGGCAGCTGCTTCTTGCGGCCCAGGCCGGCCAGTACAACTACGCGCGGTCGCTCGCTCACAGGGAGAGCGGGGCTGCGCAGATGGCGGTGTTTGCATTTGCAAAGAGCGCGATGAGCGCGATCTTTCTCCTGAACCGGGCATACGAGCCCTACTACAAGTGGTCCTTCCGGGCGCTTCGGGCGCTGCCGAAGCTCTCGATCGAGGCGGAGCTCATTGAGTACCTGATCACGACCGACAACGAGCCGGCGCTCGCGGAGGAGAAGCAGAACGTGATCGAGGGGATCGCGGCGGACATCATCGACGAGCTGATCGGCCAGGGAATCACGAAGGCGGTCTGCGGGGATCTTGAGAAGCACGCTTATTCGGTCAACGACATGATCGCTGACCCGGACATCCGGAACATGCACATCCTGGCAGGGATCTGAGAAAGGAGAAAAATGAACATACACGGACTTCAGAAAATGACCCTCCTCGACTTCCCCGGAAGGGTGGCCTGCACGGTCTTTCTCGGGCAGTGCGATTTCCGCTGCCCCTTCTGCCACAATTTTGAGCTCGTGGACGGGAGCGCGCCGGCGGTCATGACGGATGAGGAGCTGTTTGCATTTTTAAGAAAGAGACAGGGACTTCTGGACGGCGTCGCCATCACGGGCGGCGAGCCCTGCGTGCATAAGGACCTGCCGGAGCTTCTGCGCAGGATCCGGGAGCTGGGCTTTGCGGTGAAGCTCGACACGAACGGGAACCATCCCTGGCTCCTTCGGACGATCCTCGACGAGGGCCTCGCGGACTATGTCGCGATGGACGTGAAGAACAGCCCCGCAAAGTATGCGGAGACGATCGGGAAGGATCATTTTTCTCTCGCGGGCGTTGAGGAGAGCATACACCTCATCATGGAGAGCGCGCCGGACTACGAATTCCGGACCACGGTGGTGGAGGAGTTCCACGATCCTCAGGACTTTGAGGAAATCGGGAAGATGGTGAGGGGCGCC
>DFFD01000186.1 GCA_002369495.1 Lachnospiraceae bacterium UBA3785
TACATTTTGAAAATGCGCCCGACATTCTCCGGCTTAAAATGCTCGTCGATAATATACGTCGTCGGCTCCCGCCGGATCCCGCACTGGTCGTAGAATTTGAAATCCGTCGTGTAGACTCTCTCCGAGTCGTCGATCGCGGTGAGCACCCCGTAGCCGAGGTCGATCGCCTGGTGGTAGACCGCCAGCGCCTTTTTGTAGGGCAGCGGGCTGTTCTCCACCAGTTTCCCGTCGATCATGATCCCGTGGCCGCCGTTGCAGACCATATTGACGAAACCGTGCGCGGTCCTGAACGGTTCCGCCTTGTAAAATGCCCTCCCGGTGCAGATCGATACAAAATGCCCCGCCTCCTGAAGGCGCCTGACCGCCTCCTCCGCCGAGGGCACGATCACGCCGGTCGTGCGCTCCGTCAGGGTGCCGTCGATGTCAAAAAAGAAATATTTGCGTTTCATTTTCCCTCCGTGAACCTTATGTTATATTGCCAGTATAGCAGAAAAAAGGCTTCCCCACAATGAGGAAGCCTTTCATTTTGCAAAGGAACCTTATCCCTTGACCGCGCCGACCGCAACGCCGCCGACGATGTACTTCGAGAGGATCAGGTAGACCAGGATCACCGGGAAGATGGAAAATGCAATCATCACATACACCTGGCCCATGTCGAACTTCAGCCAGTCAGCGGAGCGAAGCTGCGCGATCAGGATCGGCAGGGTCTTCTTCGTGTCCGTGTGCAGGATGAGGGCCGGCGTGAAGTAGTTGTTCCAGTTGCTGACGAAGGTGAAGATCGCCTGCACCGAGATCGCCGGCTTCATGAGCGGAAGCACGATCGAGTTGAACGTGTAGAACTCATTTGCACCGTCGATGCGGGCCGACTCGACCAACGAGAGCGGCAGCGTGGACTCCATGTACTGCTTCATATAGAAAAATGTGACCGGAGCCGCGATCGACGGGACGATCAGCGGGACATAGCTGTCGTCCAGGCCCATTTTCCCGATCAGCTGCAGAAAGCCCAGCACCGTGACCTGAGACGGGATCATCATAACGGCCAGAATAAAGGCGGAAATGAACCTCTTGCCCGCAAAATCGTAGACATGGATCGCATAGGCCGTCATGGTCGAAAAGTAGGTGCAGAGGGCCGCGCACGTGACCGAGACAAAGAGCGAGTTCAGCATGCCCCGGATGACCGGAAGCGTGCCGGCCATCAGGTGCTGAAAATTCTCGATGAGATGCGTGCTCGGCAGCGGCGTGAAGCCCTTCGTCAGTTCGGCGTGCGAACGCGTCGCGTTGATAAAGAGAATGTAGAACCAGATCAGGCAGAGGAACGTCATGAGAACGAGGACGATATATGCGATTGCCCTGCGGCCGTGAATACTCATACCCTTACCGGTTTTATGATCAGTCATGTCTGCGCCTCCTCGGAATTTGATCTTTGCCGCTGTCGCCGGAGAATTTAAACACGATCAGCGAGAGAACGCCCGTTATGATGAACAGCAGAACCGAGAGGGCGCCGCCCATACCGTAGTTCTTGCTGTACAGATGCTTGTTCAGGAACATGATGAGAGTCATCGAAGAACGGCCGGGATCACCGGTTCCGTTCGTCAGGATCTGCGGGACATCGAACATCTGCAGGCCGCCGATCAGGGATGTCACCATGACGTAGATCAGGATCGGGCGAAGCAGCGGGAGCGTGATCCTGTAGAAGATCTGTGTCGCCGTCGCGCCGTCCACCTGGGCCGCCTCATAGAGAGACGAGTCAATACCCAGCATGCCGGCCATGAGAAGGATGGTCGTGTTGCCGAACCACATGATGAAGTTCATGAAGGCGACCAGCGTTCTGGTGGACCAGATGTGGGACATGAATTTGTAGGCCTTGCTGATGACGCCCGTCTGGATTAGGATCGAGTTGACAGGACCGGTATCGGCAAACAGCGTGAAGAACAGCATCGAGAATGCCGACGCCATGATCAGGTTGGGAAGGTAGATCACCGTCTTGAAGAACCTCTGGCCTTTGAGTCTGAGGGACGGGTCCGAGAACCACGCGCCGAGAAGCAGCGAGACAAGGATCTGGGGCACAAAGCCCATGATCCACATGATCATTGTATTTTTAAAATACTGCCAGATATCCCCGTTTGAGAGAAGCTTCTGGTAGTTGCCGAGTCCCACAAAGTTCGGGCCGATCTGGGTAAGTCCCGAACGGTAATTCTCGAAAAAGCTGTTGTAGATGGTGCTGCAAAGCGGTATCAGCTGGAAAACGACATAGACTGCAAAGAAGGGAATCAGGAAAATGTACCCCCATCTGTTGTATCTTACGACTTTCCCTCTTTTGACTCTGTTCATGTTCTCCTCCGGAATATCTTCTAAAAAACCTGCCCGGCTTCAGGCCGGGCAGGCCTCAGAATTTATCGATTATTTCCTGCTGCCGGATGTCCTTAATCAGTACGTAAGTTCCGGATACTTCTCGACGACCGCCTTGTAGAAGAGGTCAAGCGCTTCCTCATAGCTCATGCCGCCCTCGAAGTAATTCTTCATCGCGTTCTGGAACTCCTCGTTGCAGCCCTGGTCATAGCTGGAGAGGTTGGACAGGTCGATCTTATCAGCGCCTTCGCAGAACATGGCAAGTGCGTTCTGGCCGCCGAGGACGGCGTCACCGTAGGTCTCATCCTGCGCCATGGCTTCCATGACCGGCTTGTTGTTGACAAAGTCGTTGTCCTGCTTGACGATATCCGTCATGATCTCATCGTCGGTTGTCAGCTTCAGCATGATATCCTTGATGAGGTCAGCATTGTCGGTATCCTTCGCTGCGCAGATCCATGTGCCGCCCCAGAAGAAGCCCTGCGGGCCGACGGTTGCAGCCCAGCCGCCTGCGTTGGCGATGGAGCCTTCGGTATCGGCAGCCATGGAGAAGTCGATCATCCATGCCGGTCCGAAGTAGCAGAATACCTTGCCGTCCGGATAGAAGCCCTTGTTCCAGTCGTCGGACCAGAGAGCGTGTGTGCCGGTCTCTTCCTTGTCGACGAGCGCCTTGGAATCCTCAACCCAGTTCACGATGCTCGGATCAACAACGATCTTGCCGTCCTGTACCCACTTGCCGGAGACGTTGTTGGAGAATACACGGTAGCTGTCGTTGACGGAAGACATGACCTGATAGCCTTTCTCCTTCAGCGTGTCAGCTGTCGCGGCGAATGTATCCCAGTCCTTGACATATTCCTGAACGGCTTCCGGATCATCGGTTCCGAAGACGTCCTTGGCAACGTCACGGCTGTAAATGAGGACGCCCGGGCAGCCCTGCCAGGAAAGGCCCTTCAGGTTGCCGTTGGAATCCGTAACGATATCCTGCGTGTACTTATACTGCTTGGAAATGTCCTCATCCGTGATGCCGAGATCCTTGACGTTCATCGTGTACTCGGTGTCGACATACTTAAGCGCGTAGTCTGCTTCGACCAAGAACATGTCGATCTTGCTGTCCGCCGGCGCGCTGTCCATGTTGAGGAGTGTCGTGTCGAGGTTGTTCTGATAGGCGTTGTCGGTGTTCGGGGTGATGTTGAAGCTGACGGCGACATCACCGATCTTGCCGTGCGTCGCGTCGATCTTCTCGTATCCCGGATAGTGGTCTTCAAGACGGGTCTTGAACTCTTCGTTCCAGCAGTAGATGTTCAGTGTGGACGTTGTGCCCTCCACAGTCACCTCGCTCTCAGGTGCGGCAGACTCAACCGCCGCCGTGCTCTCCGCTGCGGTACTCTCTGTTTTTGTGCTCTCCGCTGCCGGAGCTGTCGAAGCCGCCGGAGCCGCACTGCCTCCGCACGCTGCAAGACCGGACACCATAACTGCCGAAAGTGCTAATGCGAACCATTTTCTGTTCATATGTCCCTCCATAAAAAATAGTAGATTAATATTTTGATATTGCGAACTGCAATATTGATACCTTACTGAATATCCCGGACTGTCTCTCCGGCCAGAAGCTTTCCGTCGATCACGGTGTTGTCGCGAAGCGCCGTCCTTGGCCGCTCGATCAGCTCGACGATCTTCTCCGCTGCCTTCATGCCCATCTCCCGCATGCCCTGCTCGTAGGTCGTGATCCTCGGGCTGATGATCTTTGCGACCGGCACCCCGTCGTAGCCCGCCATCGAGATGTCCTCCGGGACTCTGAGACCCGCTGACCTCGCCGCGTTCAGCCCGCCGATGCAGGTGTAATCATCGGGAAATAAAATGCATGTCGGCCGCTCTTTCAGCCCGATGAGCTGCATCGCCGCCTTCTCAGCCGCCGCGACGTCGAGATAGTCGATCTCGGGCAGATACTCTTCCGGGATCCTGATATCGTTCTCCTCCATCACCCTGAAGAAGCTGGCCAGCCTTGCATTTGTCACCGAGGAGGGCTTCCCGTGTATGTAGGCGATCTTCCGGTGTCCCCGGCTGACAACGTACTCTGCCAGCGCCCGCATCCCCTGTGCGTTGTTCGATGATATCGTCGCGCACTGGTCAAAAACGTGGTCGATCGTCACCAGCGGGATCTCCGACCTGACCAGATCGATCACCGCCGGCTTCGTGAAGTCGACACAGGCGATCACCACCCCGTCGAGGTTGCGGTAGCGGCAGTGATTGACGTAATCCGGCTTTTCCTCGCCGAGGCCCCTGTCGATAAAGGTGAGATCGTAGCCCCTGGCTTCCACCCCCACCTTCAGGCCTTCCAGCACCTGCGAGAAGAACGGATGCGTGAGCCCGCTCATGAAATCGTCCGAGAACAGGACCCCGATGTCATGCGTCACTCTGGTTTTCAGGGCCCGGGCCATCAGGTTCGGGTGATAGCCCATCTCCTCCGCCTTCCGGCGTATCTCTTCCCGCCTTGTACTGCTGATGTCGCTCTGGTTGTTCAGTGCCTTGCTGACCGTCGCAACCGAGACACCGCAGGCTGCTGCTATATCTTTCAGCGATACCATCTCATTCTCCCTGGTAGAGCCCGTAAACAGCTTAATCGTTTTCGTAATTCCATCATAGCTCTTTTTTAAAAAATGTCAACATGATTTTCTGTCACTTTTAAACTTTGTGACTATTTCCAATTTTTCCATCCTTATTTTGTGCATTTTTCACATTTCATGTTGTTCCGGTCTTTGCCAGGCGCCACGATCCGGTGTTCTCCGTCGGATTTTCCCGCTGTCTTTTCGAAATTTGTTGTTGCATTTTCGAGTTATATGCTCTATATTTGAGTAAAGTAAACGTTTAAGTTGAGCAATTCTCTATGCAATCGTTTAAGTGATTTCGCACATCAATGAAAGGAATTCTTCATGAAATACGGTTATTTTGACGACAAAGCAAAAGAATATGTCATCACTACCCCGAAAACTCCGCTCCCCTGGATCAACTATCTGGGCTGCGAGGAATTCTTTACCCTGATTTCCAACACAGGAGGCGGCTACAGCTTTTATAAGGACGCAAAGCTTCTTCGCCTGACCCGCTTCCGCTACAACAATACCCCGAAGGATTCCAACGGCCACTACTTCTATATCAAGGACGGCGATGTGATCTGGAATCCGGGCTGGCAGCCGACGAAAACGCCGCTTGACGCCTACTCCTGCCGCCACGGCCTGGGCTATACCATGATAAGCAGCCGCAAAAATGACATCTCCGCGCAAGTCACGGCCTTCGTCCCGATCGGGGACACCTGCGAAGTGCTTCGCCTCCGCCTTAAAAATGAAGACACCAGGGAGCGCTGCCTTAAGCTCTTCTCCTATGTGGAATTCTGTCTCTGGAACGCCATGGATGACATGACCAACTTCCAGCGCAACTACTCGACCGGAGAAGTCGAGATCGACGGAGCGACGATTTATCACAAGACCGAGTACCGTGAGCGCCGGAACCATTACGCGATTTTCCACGTCAATGCCGGGCCGGATGCCTTCGAGACCAGCCGCGATGAGTTCCTGGGCGTCTACGGCGGCCCGGAAGCTCCGGAAGCAGTCCTCGCCGGGAAGCTCCGCTGCACAAAGGCCTCCGGCTGGTCGCCGATCGGCGCGCATGAGTTTGATCTTACATTTGCGCCGGGCGAGGAGAAGAGTCTCATTTTCCTGCTCGGCTATGTGGAGAATAAAAAAGACGAAAAATGGGAAGCCCCCGGCGTTGTAAACAAGGCGCCTGCAAGAGCGATGGCCGCGCGCTACGCGACGGACGAGCAGGTCGACGCCGCCCTGGCCGCCCTTCGGGACTACTGGGACGGACTGCTTTCCACCTTCACGGTCAGCACGCCGGATGACCGCTTCACACGCATGGTCAACATCTGGCACCAGTACCAGTGCATGGTCACGTTCAACATGTCCCGGTCCGCCTCCTACTACGAATCCGGCATCGGCCGCGGCATGGGCT
>DFFD01000143.1:0-5776 GCA_002369495.1 Lachnospiraceae bacterium UBA3785
AGGAAGGTTTCGAGGCTGTGTTCGTCGGTTCCGGCGCAGGTCTTCCGATGTTCATGGGCATCCCGGGCGAGAATGCGAACGGCGTATTCTCCGCCAACGAGTACCTGACCAGAAACAACCTGATGAAGGCTTTCCGCGACGACTACGACACGCCGATCTACAAGGCTAAGAAGTGCGTCGTCGTCGGCGGCGGCAACGTCGCGATGGACGCGGCCAGGACCGCGCTCAGGCTCGGCGCCGAGGTGCACCTTGTCTACCGCCGTTCCGAGGCAGAGCTTCCGGCCCGTGCGGAGGAAGTCCATCACGCGAAGGAAGAGGGCGTCATCTTCGATCTGCTGACCAACCCGGTCGAGATCCTCATGGATGAAAATGAAAAGGTCACCGGCATCCGCTGCATCCGCATGGAGCTCGGCGAGCCGGATGCCTCCGGCAGAAGACGCCCGGTTCCGGTAGCCGGTTCCGAGTTCGAGATGGAGTGCGACGCGGTCATCATGTCGCTCGGCACTTCCCCGAACCCGCTGATCTCCTCCACAACTCCGGGTCTTGAGACCAACCGCCGCAAGTGCCTGGTCGCGACCGAGGACGAGGGCAAGACCACGAAGGAAGGCGTCTATGCGGGCGGCGACGCCGTCACGGGCGCTGCCACGGTCATCCTGGCCATGGGTGCCGGCCGTGCCGGTGCAAAGGGCATCGACAATTACATCAAGGCAAAGAACGCCTGAGAAATGCATGTCGGAGCGTATGGAATGCCATGCGCTCCGTTTTTTTGAGAGTATGGTGACGATTAAACTGATCTGTGTCGGGAAAATTAAGGAAGCCTTCTACCGGGACGCGGCGGATGAGTACAGAAAGCGCCTCAGCCGCTACGCAAAAGTGACCATCACGGAACTGCAGGACGAGAAGACGCCGGATGGCGCCTCCGTGGCGGAGGAGCAGGCGATCCTCGCGAAGGAAGGCGAGCGGATCCTCAAAGCTGTCTCGCCGTCCGACTATGTGATCGAGCTGGCGGTGAAGGGAAAAACGTTTACATCGGAGGGACTCGCCGTCCACCTCGATGCGCTGATGCTGCAGGGGAAGAGCTCGATCGCGTTCGTGATCGGAGGCTCGCTGGGAACTTCCCCCGAGGTCTCGGCGAGGGCGGACGAGCATCTCAGCTTTTCGGCGCTCACATTTCCGCATCAGCTCATGCGGGTCATCCTGCTGGAGCAGATCTACCGGTCCTTCCGCATACTGAAAAACGAACCCTATCACAAGTGATGAGATTGAGGGTTTTATTTTCAGTGCAAAGATGGTACAATAGAAAACTAGTGTTAAGAACGGAAGGAACTCTTTTTCATGAGCACAGTCGAACTTTCAATCGATATCCCGGCGGAGCACGAGAAAAATATCTTCGGGGCCTACGACGAGCATATCAAGAGCATTGAGCGCACGCTGAACGTTGAGGTCGGCAGCCGCAACGGGACGGTCCGGATCACCGGATCGCCAATGAACACGGCAAAGGCGAAACGTCTGCTTGCGCAGCTTCTCATCATGTCCGAGAGAGGGACGGAGATCACGACCCAGAATGTGACCTATGCGCTCTCCCTGCTCATGGACGGCAACGAAGGCGCCATGGACGACCTGGATTCCGACATCATTATCCACACGATGGCGGGACGGCCGATCAAGCCGAAGACGCTCGGCCAGAAGGAGTATGTGGATTCGATCCGGAAGCGGATGATCACCTTCGGGATCGGGCCGGCCGGCACCGGCAAGACCTACCTCGCGATGGCGATGGCGATCCGGGCATTCCGGAGAGACGAGGTCTCCCGCATCATCCTGACGCGGCCCGCGATCGAGGCAGGCGAGAAGCTCGGCTTCCTGCCGGGCGACCTGCAGAGCAAGATCGACCCATACCTCAGGCCGCTCTACGACGCACTCTACGAGATCATGGGAGCGGAGCAGTTCGCCAAAAACTCCGAGAAAGGCCTCATCGAGGTCGCGCCGCTCGCCTACATGCGCGGGCGCACGCTCGACAACGCCTTCATCATTCTCGACGAGGCGCAGAACACGACGCCGGCCCAGATGAAAATGTTCCTGACCCGCATCGGCTTCGGCACAAAAGTCGTGATCACCGGCGACAGAACGCAGAAGGACCTGCCCGGCGGCACGGTCAGCGGCCTTGACGAAGCGTTCAAGGTCCTCAAAAAGATCGATGAGATCGGTTTCTGTGAGCTGACGAGCAAGGACGTTGTCCGCCACCCGCTGGTCCAGAAGATCGTGCAGGCTTACGAGGTCTACGAGGCGAAGAAACCGAAGGAGAAGCCGGCGGAGAAGAGCTACCGGTTCAGGAGGATGCGATGACAGTATTTATTGAAAATGAATACACCGGACCTGATTTTGACGAGGTCCTCTCATTTGACTGGCAGAAGACAGCTGAGGACGTTGTTGAAAAAGCACTCGACCTTGAAGGGTGTCCTTACGAAGCCCAGGTCAACATCCTGCTAACCGGAGACGAGGAGATGAGAAGCATCAACCTCGAAAACCGGGGGATCGACCGAACGACGGATGTTCTTTCCTTCCCGATGAATGATTTTGAGACGCCGGGAGATTTTGATTTCCTGGAGGATGAGGAGGCGGACGCCTTCGACCCGGACAGCGGAGAACTGCTGCTCGGCGATATCGTCCTCTCCGTACCGAAGATCAGGGAGCAGGCGGCTGCCTACGGGCACGGCACGCGCCGCGAATACGCTTTTCTGATTGCCCACAGTGTTCTGCATCTTGTCGGCTACGACCATATGACCCCGGAAGATGAGAGCCGGATGATCGGCAAACAGAATGACATTTTAAACGAGCTTGGTATAAAACGCGAGAAACCGGAGGAATCAGTGTGAAACTGAAAAAAACGTTCAGGATATTGACGGTCATGCTTCTCATGGCTTCCCTCACAGGCTGCACCCTGAGAGGCTCATCGGCGGAAGGACAGCACATCTCCGTATGGGATCTGATCGACAACGCGATCATGTCGGCAGATGTGCCCGCGGAGACGCCTGCGCCGACCCCCGAGCCGGTCGTTGAATCTGTCGAGACGACGCCGGAACCGACGCCGACGCCGACACCCGAGCCGGAACCGGACGAACCGAAGGAGCCGATCCCGGCCGGCATGGTCAAGAGCACGCTCACCGGAAACTACATCACCGAAGAAGTCGAAAATATGCGCCCCGCAGCCTTCATGATTGACAATGTCGCCGGCGCGCTTCCGCAGAGCGGCATTTCCAAAGCGTCGATGTACTATGAGTCGGTCGTCGAAGGCAGCCTGACCCGCATCTGTGCTGTCTTTGAGGATTACCGGGGAATCCCCCGGATCGGGCCCCTGCGCAGCTGCCGGGATTATTTCATTTCCCTGGTCAACGGCTGGGATCCGCTCTACGTCCACTTCGGGCAGGCGGCCTATGCGCTTCCTTACCTCGAGTCGGACTATGTCGACAATATTTCCGGCCTTCTGGGGTCCAATTACGGGTTTTTCTACCGCGATAATTCGTTCCACAGTGCGCCGCACAACGCCTACACGGCCGGCGACAACATGATCTCCGCCGCGCAGCAGCTCGGCTACCGGACGGAACATGACGACTCCTACATTCCGATGATCAATTTTGCCTGGGTCGGCGACAATATCACGAATGAGGGCGGCAAGGATGCGGGATTTGTCGCGCCGGGCTATCTGGTCAACGATCCGAAGTTCTATTACAATCCGTCCGACGGACTCTATTACCGTTACCAGTACGGCGGACCGCATATCGATGTGGAGAACGGCGAGCAGCTGGCGGTCAAAAACATTATCGTGGTCTTTATGAACCATGACCATTATCAGGGTACCGGGTATCTGCATTTTGAGACGACGCTGGGCGACAAGGGTTTCTACATCACGAACGGGAAGGCAGTCCCCATCACCTGGGAGCAGCCGGACTTCTACACGGAAGTCTCCTACAAGACGGAGGACGGGAAGGACCTTGTGATCAACACCGGCAAGACCTGGGTGCTGGTCGTCCAGAACCAGTTTATCCGCAACTTCAGAATGGGCGCTTCCGAGGAATCAGCCGCCATGGCGGTCACCGAGGAGGAGGCGCAGAAGGCAGAGGTCTACAGCGCGGAGTGGCAGGCAGCCTATGAGAACAACGAGCCGGCCTACCTCGCCATGATGTACCAGATCCTGCAGCAGAATCTCGCCGCACACGGCGGCAAAACGAAAGTGGAAGGTTAAGCAATTGTCAGCAAGAAATGAAATTTCCGATAAAAAGCGCATCGTCATCAAGATCGGCTCTTCCTCCCTGGTCCACCCGGAGACCGGAAAGCTGAACCTGCCGAAACTGGAGATCCTGGCCAGGGAAGTCTCCGACCTCAAAAACCGCGGCAAGGAGGTCGTCATCGTCTCCTCCGGCGCAATCGCGGTCGGAAAGGCCTCGCGGGGCATCAAAAGCTGCCGCACGCTGCAGGAGAAACAGGCCTGTGCGGCAATCGGGCAGGTCATCCTGATGGGGATCTACCAGAAATTCTTCGCGGAGTACGGGCAGACGGTTGCCCAGATCCTGATGGACAAGAAGACCGTGACGGATACGGAAAGCCGTGCCCACGCGCGCAACACCTTCAACGAGCTCTTCGAGCTAGGAGCGATCCCGATCGTCAACGAAAATGACACCGTCTCCACCTACGACATCGAATTCGGCGACAATGACCGCCTCTCCGCGGTCGTGGTGGCCCTCATCAAGGCGGATCTGCTGATCCTGCTCTCCGACATCGACGGACTCTACACGGACGATCCGCGTTCCAACCCGGATTCGGAGTTCATCCCGGAGGTCCTGAATCTTGACAGCCATTTCATGGATATGGCGAAGGGCTCGACCGGATCGAGCTTCGGCACGGGCGGCATGGCGACCAAGCTGATCGCCGGCGATATCGCGACCAGCGCGGGCGCAGAGATGATCATCGCGAACGCGGACGATTTTCATATCATTCACCGTCTCACGAACGGTGAGGAGATCGGCACGATCTTCCGCGCGAACCCGAAGGAGGAGTTCGCTCTCATCGATTATCTGGAGAAAATGTAAGGCTATCGGAAGGCGCAGCTTCTATGCTGCGCCTTTTTACGGATGAAAAGTCTCTTGCCCGCGATCAAAAACCGTGTATAATAAAGGCATTGGTTAAGAGGTGAAAGAATGGATCAGATCACAAAAGAGGCATATGATATACAGTATAAATCGATCGACGAGATAAAACTGCTCGTCGAAGACTGGAAAATGCGCGCCGGCCGGCCGCTGCTGGCCAACGTGACTACTTTCGGCTGTCAGATGAACGCCAGGGACTCGGAGAAGCTCCGCGGGATCCTGACGACTGCCGGATTTGTCGGGACGGACGACGAGGACGAGGCGGACGTCGTCATCTACAACACCTGTACGGTGCGTGACAACGCGAACCAGCACGTCTTCGGCCGGCTCGGACACTTAAACGGGGTCAAGCGCAAGAAGAAGGACATGATCATCGGGCTCTGCGGCTGCATGATGCAGGAGCCTCACATTGTCGAGAAGGTGAAGAAGAGCTACCCGTTCGTTAATCTCATTTTCGGGACGCACAATCTGTATGCATTTCCCGAGCTTCTGCTCCGGACGCTGACCGAGCGGAAGAGGGTCGTCGACGTGCGGGAGAAGACGGAGGTATTTCCCGAATATCTCCCCGTCGAGCGCAAATACGCGTTCAAGTCAGGCGTCAACATCATGTACGGGTGCAACAATTTCTGCACCTA
>DFFD01000143.1:5835-6904 GCA_002369495.1 Lachnospiraceae bacterium UBA3785
ACTGCATCGTGCCCTATGTGCGCGGTCGGGAAGTCAGCCGGACGCCGGAGGAGATCCTCGCCGAAGTGCGGCGCCTTTCGGACGACGGCGTCATCGAAGTCATGCTGCTCGGGCAGAATGTGAACTCCTACGGCAAGACGCTGGAAAAACCGATGAGCTTTGCGGAGCTGCTGCTGAAGGTCGCGGAAGTGCCCGGGATCGAGCGCGTCCGCTTTATGACTTCGCATCCGAAGGACCTCTCGGACGAGCTCATCCGGGCGATGGCGTCCAATCCGAAAATCTGCCCGCACCTGCACCTGCCGGTGCAGTCCGGGAGCTCGCGCCTCCTTAAGCGCATGAACCGCCACTACGACAGAGAGCATTACATGGAGCTTGTCCGAAAGCTGCGGGAGACGATCCCGGATATCTCGCTCACGACCGATATTATCGTCGGATTCCCTGGCGAGACGGAGGAAGACTACGAGGAGACGCTCTCGCTGGTGCGGGAGATCGGCTACGACAGCGCGTTTACGTTCATTTACTCGAAACGCACCGGGACGCCGGCCGCCTCCTATCCGGACCAGGTGTCGGACGAAGTCGCCCATGCGCGGCTTTCCGGACTCCTTTCCGTGGTGAAGGAGCGGGCGGAGGAGCGCTGCGCGCGCTTTACCGGGCAGATTGCAGACGTTCTTGTGGAGGAGACGAACCGTGAGAAGGGTCTTGTGACCGGGCGCACGCCGCACAACATCGTCGTGCACCTGCCGGGAGATGCTTCAATGATCGGGAAAATCATTCCCGTAAAGCTGACGAAATGCCTCGGGTTCTACTATATCGGGGAACCCGTAAATGACTGAATAAAGGACGGTAGACACATGGCTTTATCGCCGATGATGCAGGAATACAAAAAAGTTAAGGAGAGTTACCGGGACTGTGTGCTCATGTACCGGGTCGGCGACTTCTACGAGATGTTCTTTGACGACGCAGTCAGGGTCTCAAAGCTTCTCGAGCTCACGCTGACCGGCAAGGAGTGCGGGCTTCCGGAGCGCGCCCCGATGTGCGGGGTGCCTTTCCACGCGCTGGATACCTATGT
>DFFD01000143.1:7073-7496 GCA_002369495.1 Lachnospiraceae bacterium UBA3785
CCGGGCACGAACATGGATATCGGGGCCGGCGATGAGACAAGAAATAATTTCCTCATGAGCATTGTGACAACCGGCGACCGTTTCGGGATCGCCGCGGCGGACGTCTCCACCGGTGAATTTCTGGTCACGGAGGCTGACAATCTCCGGAAGCTCTCCGACGAGATCTTTAAAATTGCGCCGTCTGAGATCATCTGCAACGAAGCGTTCATGATCTCCGGGATCGATCTTCCGGATCTGAAAGCCCGCCTGCAGGTGCTGATCGAGCCGATGGACGCCCAGTACTTCGGGGATGCTTCCTGCAGGAAGACGCTTCTCGACCATTTTCATGTCGGATCGCTTGAAGGACTCGGTCTCGGTGAGTTTTCGTGCGCGGTGAACGCGGCGGGAGCCCTTCTTTCCTACCTTTTTGAGACCCAGAAGACG
>DFFD01000004.1:0-3626 GCA_002369495.1 Lachnospiraceae bacterium UBA3785
CCGAGCCCTCTCTCGCCCGTAACCCGCGCTCAGAACCGTCCCCAGGCTCCTTACTCTTCCTCGTCCTCCGTCTCCCTCACCGCCCTGCTCGTAAGGACCGTGATCTCGCTCTTCTCCGTCGGCTCGGACTTTCGCTCATTGATCCCGTCATAGAGCCTGAAGCTGGCGGTGTCGACGGCCGCGCTCTCATCGCCGGCGCGGAAGACATGGACGATGATTTCATTTTCAAGCGTGGGATCCACTCTGATCTCTTCCACGTCGACCCCCTTGTTCTCAAGGAGCGCCGCCGTCGTCTCGTCCTCAAGCACCCGCAGGTCGCCCATTTCCATCGCAAAGCCGTAGAGATCGTCCTCGAGCAGCATGAGATACGTGTTCAGGTCTTCGATGTCGGCGAGGCGGGCATCTTTTTCATTTTCATAGAGGGTGTAATCGTCGTCCCAGTGGCCCAAAGACGCGTCGCCCCGGTGGTCCGCCGCCCCGCAGCGCTCCGTGAGGTAACGCCCGAGATAGTCCGTCACCTTGAACGCCCCCGAGGGGTTCAGGTGCGAGTCTCCGTCGTAGCAGTCGGTTCGGAAGTCGACGACATTTTCTTCAAGGAAGTTGATGCAGGGGACGTCCCACTCCTCCGCGAGAGCCTCCATCGTGTTCGCATCGATCCAGGATGCCTCCGTCGTCGCGGGATAAGGCAGGTAAATGAGAACCGCCTCCCGCCCGTGTGCCTTGCACTCGTCGACGATCTTCTTCAGATACCGGATGCCGAGCGTCTCCTTCTCCAGCACGGTCCCCGGGTTCTCCGCGGTCTCAGCCGCCATGGCCAGCTGCACCCGCGACTCCGCGCCGTACTCGATATTGAGGGGCGGATTGAAATCCTCCTCGGAAACCTCCGGCCAGCGCGCGTGAAACACGCCGAAGTTCCAGAGAAGGCTGAAGGCCGACCGCCGCTCCGAGTCGACGGCCGCGCCGCTCGCGATCAGCCGCTCGGTCACCGGGTCGTCGGCGAGGTCCAGGGCGGCTTTTATTTTCGTGACCGATAAAGGAAATGCATCCAGCGCCCGATGCACCATCGAAAACCGGTCTGTCGTCTTCTGCATGCCGCCGAGCGAGAGACAGTCGATCACGACGATGTCCGGGTCCGCATAATCGAGCGCGTTCATGTACTCCCAGTAAGTCGTCGGGATGTGGTTGCCGTGGCCGCCCAGGTTGAAGGAGGTGATCCCGTAATCGTGCCAGAGTTCAAGCGGGAACACGCCGTTCACCATGTGGCTCGACCCGATGAAGAGGACGTCAAACTCCTCCGCGTGCTCAAAAAAGTTGTGAAATTTGATCCGGCTGAGTTTCAGCTCCGTGACATCCGCGGCCTTTGCCAGCATGGCGGCCGTGAGAAGAAGGACGGCGGCGCAGCTGAGGATTCTTTTTGTGTTTTTCCGCATGCTGCCCTCCCTAGAACTGAAAATAAATGAAACTCGACGCGCTGTAGCCCGGGCCCCACACGCCGAAGATCAAAATGAAAACAACTGCCGACGCGATGAACAGCCACCGGAAAAGGTAGTCCTGCTTCGCGACGATCTCACGGATCGTGATCCCGCAGCGCTTCGCGAGATCGACGGCCAGAAGCACCAGGATCGCGATGAGCATTAAGTGGAAATTCTTGCCGTCGAGCCCCAGCTCATAGAGGGACCCGTCGAAGAGGATCCAGGGATTGTCCGCCGTGAGCATCGAGCGCACAATCATGTTCGCGGTCCTGAAGCCCTCCGCCCGGAAATACACCCAGGAAAGATCCACCAGCACAAACGTAGCCGCCGTCTTCCAGAGCCGGAATCCGAGTGACTCCGGATTGAGGCGAAGCAGCTTTGTGAGCTTCTCCCTGACCGGCATGAGCGTCTCCCCGATGATCTGGTAGAGCCCGTTGATGCCGCCCCAGACTACAAAATGGATGCTCGCCCCGTGCCAGAGCCCGCTGGCCAGGAAGACGATGAGGCGGTTTGCATTTTTCCGGAGTTTTCCCTTCCGGTTGCCGCCGAGCGGGATGTAGAGGTAATCCCGGAACCAGGAGGTGAGGGAAATGTGCCATCTGCGCCAGAACTCTGCGACTGACTGGGCTGTGTAAGGCGCGTCGAAATTCTCCATCAGCTGGACACCAAGGATCCTGGCCGCGCCGATCGCGATGGTCGAGTAGCCCGCAAAGTCGCAGTAGATCTGGAAGGCGAAGAGCACGGTCGCGACGATGAAGTACCAGCCCTGGTAATCCGTGTGGTTGTTGTAGACCTCGTTCACGATGATCGCGATGCGGTCCGCCAGCACGAGCTTTAAAAAATAGCCCCAGAGCATGAGCAGA
This sequence comes from Lachnospiraceae bacterium UBA3785, assembly GCA_002369495.1. Lineage (GTDB taxonomy): Bacteria > Bacillota > Clostridia > Lachnospirales > Lachnospiraceae > Chordicoccus. The sequence goes on from DFFD01000004.1 coordinate 2,336, forward strand.
AAGCCATCACGCGCCCGCTCAAAATCGAACGGCTTCGGAACCGCGAGCTGCTTTAAGAGGTTTTTCGAGCGCTCGATCGGGCCCGCCACCAGCTGCGGGAAGAATGAGACGTAGAGCGCGTAGCGGAAGAAATTTTTCTCCGCGTAGATCTCGCCCCGGTAGACGTCGACCGTGTAGCTTAAAGCCTGGAAGGTGAAAAATGAAATGCCGACCGGCAGCACCACGTCAAATGCGGGCACCCTGAGAACAATATGCAGCTTCGCGAAGACCCGCACGAGGATGTCCGCGGCCATACCTGCATATTTGAAATAAAAGAGAACCCCCAGGTTGAGCAGGAAGCTGGCGGCGACGATGAGCTTCCTCGCCGCGGTTCCGGAAAACCGTTCCAGCAGCCGCCCGCTCGCATATGTGACTGCCGTCGAGAAGATGAGCAGCACGATATACTTCGGGTTCCAGCTCATGTAAAAATAATAAGAGGCTGCCAGCAGCCAGAGATACCTCCCCCGCTGCGGCAGCACAAAGTATACCAGTATGACAACCGGAAAAAAGATAATAAAGTGAGCAGAGTTAAATAACATTTTCAGATCCTGGCGACGCCGGAGTCAATCGCTGCCTGGGCAACCGCCTTCGCGACCGCCGGGCCGACCTTCGGGTCGAATGCATACGGGATGATATAGTCGGCGGAGAGCTCCTCCGGTGAGATCAGGTCTGCCAGGGCTTTGGCGGCAGCCATCTTCATCTCCTCGTTGATATCGCTCGCGCGGACGTCGAACGTGCCGCGGAAAATGCCCGGGAACGCCAGCACGTTGTTGATCTGGTTCGGGAAATCGCTGCGGCCCGTGGAAATGACCGCCGCACCGCCCGCCTTCGCGTCGTCCGGGAAGATCTCCGGGGTCGGATTCGCGCAGGCAAATACGATCGCGTCCTTGTTCATGGTCCGAACCATCTCCGTGGTGACCGTGCCCGGTGCGGAGACGCCGATGAAGACGTCCGCGCCGACCAGCATGTCGGCAAGGCTGCCGGCCTTCCTCTCAAGGTTCGTGACCTCGGCCATCTCCTCCTTGATCCAGTTGAGGCCGTCGCGGCCCTTGTAGATCGCGCCCTTGCGGTCGCACATGGTGATGTTCTTGAAGCCTGCGGAGAGCAGGAGCTTGACGATCGCGATCGCGGCCGCGCCGGCACCGGAAGTGACGACCTTGACGTCCTCTTTCTTCTTGCCGACGACCTTGAGCGCGTTGGTGAGGCCCGCCAGCGTGATGACGGCCGTCCCGTGCTGGTCATCGTGGAAGAT
>DFFD01000004.1:3678-3906 GCA_002369495.1 Lachnospiraceae bacterium UBA3785
GTCATCGTGGAAGATCGGGATGTCGGTCCTCTCCTTCAGCTTCCGCTCAATCTCGAAGCAGCGCGGCGCCGCGATGTCCTCGAGGTTGATGCCGCCGAAGGATCCGGAGATCAGGGCCACGGTGTTGACGAACTCGTCGACATCCTTGGTCTTGACGCAGAGCGGGAACGCATCGACGTCGCCGAAGGATTTGAAGAGGACGCATTTGCCTTCCATGACCGGCATGCC
>DFFD01000004.1:3966-6983 GCA_002369495.1 Lachnospiraceae bacterium UBA3785
GCATGCCGGCTTCCGGGCCGATGTCGCCGAGGCCGAGGACGGCTGAGCCGTCCGTGATGACCGCGCACATGTTGTGCCTTCTGGTGAGGTCATAGGATTTGTTCACGTCTTTCTGGATCTCGAGACAGGGCTGGGCCACGCCCGGGGTGTAAGCCAGAGAGAGGTCGTCCTTCGTCTTGACCGGTACCCGGGAGATGACTTCGATCTTGCCTTTCCATTCGCCGTGGAGTCTTAAGGATTCTTCTGCATAGTTCATAGGGTTTTCCCTCCTTTTCTAGTCCTTCTATTATATAGTATTATGCGCATTTTGAAAAGGCTTGCCGGAACGATTTTCTCACCGCTTCAGCCGCCGATGGTGGTCAGTACAACGAGGATCTCCAGAACATACTTCATAATTTTATTCCTTTTTTTCTTTCATTTTCTTCAAAGCCTCGTATCCGCCGGCCAGGAAGGTCAACAATGTTTTCTGGACTTCGTACCAGTCCGCATTTTTCTCCCAGTTCATGGATTTGTTCACTTCAAACGCACCCGTGATGCCGAAGAGAAATAACTTCTCCGCCTGCCGGCGGGAAAGTCCGTACGCGGAAGACAATGTCTCGACATACCCGCCGACCTCCTGGCGGTAAAGCTCCTTCAATATATAGGAGGAAACCATGTAGTCCTTGAACATGACCTTGTATTTCGGGTCGTCAAAGACGCGCTGGCAGACCGGGAGAAGGTCCATGTAGGGAGCGAGCTGCTCGGGGTCGTCCGTCCGCCGCATTTCCGCCGCAACGCGGGAAATATTTTCAAAGTCGGAGCCCGTCCCCTCGCCTGCGGTCAGGATCGCGTCGTCCGCCAGCTCCTTCAGGACGTCCGTGAGCCCGTCGTAGTGGAGGTAAAATGTCGTCCGCACGATCTCGGCCTTCCGGCAGAGCGAGGCCACGGTGATCTTCTCGAAGGGGCCCTCTGCGAGCAGCTCCAGCATGGCGTCCTTGATGACATTTTTGGTGTAAATCGTTCGGCGGTCTTCGCGGCGGGGCTGTGTTTTCATTTTTCTTACCTGCTTTCTTTGTGATGCAAAAATTATAGCGTGTTTCCGAATGCCGGTCATGTACAGTTTACTACAATGTGTTCATGATTGTACAGTTCCGATTGTTCTGCACTGGATATTTTTTCATGAACTTTGCTACATTGTTGTCAGAATAAAATAACCGGCAGAGCCGGAATAAGGAGGAACTTATGATATCATTTGAAATGGAAGACCTGATCGGTGTCCTCACGGGCCTGACCCCCTACTTCATCGCCATCGGTGCCGCACTGGTGCTCGCGCTCATCGTGACCATCGCAGTCGGAAAGCAGAAGAAGCCGCTTAAAAGCCTCATCCGCAAGGAAGCCTGGATCGCGGCGCTTCTTGCCATCATTGTGACCGTCAACATGATCTGCTTCGGCCCCATGTCCACCCTGATCTCGCTTGCGACCGGCAGCGGCTCCGTCTCCGAGGCGACCACGAAGGAAGCTTCCGACGTTGCGCTTAAGATCGCCGAGGAAGGCTTCGTCATGCTCGAAAATGAAAACAGCATGCTCCCCCTTGAGTCCGGCAAAAAGCTGAACCTCTTCGGCTGGGCCTCCACGAACCCGATCTACGGCGGCGCAGGCTCCGGCGGCATCAACGACCTCTACCCGATCGTCTCCCTCGAAAAGGGCCTCACAGACGCGGGCTTTGAGCTCAACACCGAGCTCCACGATTTCTACCTCGGCTATGCGGAGAGCCGCGCGGCGGTCTCCATCACCGCGCAGAACTGGAACCTGCCTGAGCCGCCGGTTGAAAATTACACCGACGAGCTGATCGCAAACGCGAAGGATTTCTCCGACACGGCCGTCATCGTGATCTCCCGCCTCGCTGGCGAGGGCCACAGCGACATCCCGCAGGATATGTCCCAGGCGATCTACGACAACAACTCCTCCGCCTACAATGACTTCGAGGCGGGCGAGCACTACCTGCAGCTCAGTAAGACCGAGGAGGACATGGTGAACCTGGTCGCCGAGAACTTCGAGAAGGTCATCCTCCTCTACAACGGCGCCTACGCATTCGAGCTCGGCTTCGCCGAGGAGCTTCCGTCCATCCAGGCGATCGTCTGGGCTCCGGGCCCGGGCAACGTCGGCTTCACAGCCCTGGGCGAGATCCTCGCCGGCACCGTGAACCCGTCTGGCAGGACCAACGACACATTTGTCTACGACATCGACTCCGCGCCCTACTACAACAACGCGGAGAAGCGCAACTACGAAAATATGATGGATATGACTGTCGAGGGCATGAACGCGGGTGTTCCGACCAACTACTCTCCGGCTTTCATCAACTATGTTGAAAATATCTACGTCGGCTACAAGTTCTACGAGACCGCTTCCGCGGAAGGCATCATCGACTATGAGAAGACGGTCCAGTATCCGTTCGGCTACGGCCTCTCCTACACGAACTTCTCCCAGAAAATGGGCGAGATCAAAGAAGCTGACGGCGTCATCTCCTTCGACGTGACCGTGACCAACGAGGGTTCCGTCGCCGGCAAGGATGTGGTTGAAGTCTACTACAACCCGCCCTACACGAACGGCGGCATCGAGAAGGCCAGCGCAAACCTGGTCCGCTACGCCAAGACCGGCATGCTTGAGCCGGGTGCGTCCGAGACCGTGACGATCACATTTGACGCCGAGGAGATGGCTTCCTATGACGAGAAGGGCGCCGGCTGCTACGTGCTCGAAAAGGGTGATTACATCATTTCCGTCAACAGCGACTCCCACACGATCCTCGACAGCAAGACCTACACGGTCGGCAGCACGGTGACATTTGACGAGTCCAACCCGAGAAAGAGCGATGACATCGCCGCCGTGAACGTCCTTCAGGATGCCCAGGGCAACGCGACCTATCTCTCCCGCGCCGACAAATTTGCGAACTATGACGAGGCGACCGCCGCTCCGACCGACCTCAACATGCCGGAGGAGTACATCGACGGCTACCACCTGAATGCAAACTACGATCCGAA
>DFFD01000130.1:0-8401 GCA_002369495.1 Lachnospiraceae bacterium UBA3785
TCTGACCGCCGGAGAGCATGTTCGGATATTCGTTCGCCTTGTCGGCCAGTCCGATGCGGTTTAAAAGATCCATGGCGCGCTCGTCGGCTTCCTTCTGCGTCATTTTGTGCAGGAGGACCGGCGCGAGCGTGATGTTCTGTTTGACGGTCATGTGCGGGAACAGGTTGAAGTGCTGGAAGACCATGCCCATCCTGGAGCGGATACTGTCGATCTTGTGGTCCGTGACCAGCTCGCCGTCGAGACGGACTTCGCCGCCGGTCGGCTCCTCGAGACGGGTGAGGCAGCGAAGGAAGGTGGATTTGCCGCAGCCGGACGGGCCGACCAGGACAAGCACATCCCCCTTGTTGACGTGAAGATCGATCCCGTCCAGGACCTTGTTGATCCCGTCCTTCGTCTTGAAGCTAATCGTGAGATTCTTAACGTCGATCACTTTGTCTCAGCCTCCTCTCGAAAATACCCAGAAGCCAGGTAAAGATCATAACCAGAACAAGATAGATGACAGCGGTCCCGAGCAGCGGGAACATCGCCTCGTAGGTGCGGTTCATGATGCCCTGCGCGGCGTATAAGAGCTCCTTACCGCCGATGACCGTGATGAGCGAGGTGTCCTTTAAGAGGATGATGAATTCATTTCCGAGAGCCGGCAGAACCGCCTTGATCGCCTGCGGGATGATGATGCGCACCATCGTCGTGATATAGTTGAGGCCAAGGCTCCGCCCTGCTTCCATCTGGCCGGAATCCACCGCCATGAGGCCGCCGCGGATGATCTCGGAGACGTACGCGCCTGAGTTGATCCCGAGCGTCAGGGTCCCGACGAACGTGAAGTTGCGGCTCGAGGCAAAGACGACCATGCCCATGATGAGGAGCTGGACCATCATCGGGGTGCCCCGGATGATCGTGACGTAGATCCGGAAAATGAAATTCAGGATCCCGAGCAGCGGATTCTTCCTGGATTTCTGCTGGTCGTGAGCCGTGCGGACAAGCGCGACGACGGATCCCAGCAGGATACCCAGCAGCAGGGCAAACGCCGTGACGAGAAGCGTCGTTCCGACGCCTTCGAGGTAGCGCATCCAGCGGTCGTTGTAAAGAAACGCCTGGTAAAATTTTACGAAAAAGCTCTGGAAAAATGTGAGCTTCCCGCCGCTCACCGCAAGCTCGGAAAGCGCTTCATATGTTTCCGCCATAACCGTGTTCCTTTCCTGTTTTAAAAAAAGACACGGCTGCCTCGTGTGCAGCCGTATCTTCTGCAGACTTCCTTATTCAGCGCTGATGTACTTCGCAACGATCGCGTCGATCGTGCCGTCAGCCTGAAGCTCTTCAATCGCCGCGTTGACGGCGTCAAGAAGCGCGGTGTTGCCCTTCGCCATGCCGATCGCATAGTCCTCGGAGACGTATTCGGTCTCAAGAATCTGAAGGCCCGGGTTGGCTTCGACGAACTTCTTCGCCGGCTCGCTGTCGATGACGACGCAGTCGACCTGGCCGTTGTTCAGGGCCTGGACAGCCGTGAGGCCGTTGTCGTACATGGTGACATGGTCATCGCCGTAATCGTCGGAGCAGTAGATGCTGCCGGTCGTGCCGCGCTGGGTGCCGATCATCTTGCCTTCAAGATCGTCAACGGAGGCGATATCGGAGCCTTCCTTGACGATGATGACCTGGACGCCGGTCGCGTAGGAGGCCGAGAACTCCATGACCTTCTGTCTCTCTTCCGTGACGGAGACGCCGGCCATGACGATGTCGCTCTTGCCCTGCTGGGCTGCCAGAAGCGCCGCATCGAAATCCATGTCGTCGATCTGGAGCTCAAGGCCGAGCTTCTCGGCGATCGCGCCTGCAACTTCGACGTCAATGCCCTCGAACTCGCCGCTGTCGGTGGTCATCTCGTAGGGCGGGAACGCCGCGTTGGTGCTCATCGTGAGCTTGCCGGCGTTGACGGTCGTAAGCTCAGCGGTTTCCGCTGCGGTGGATTCTGCCGCGGTGGACTCGGCTGCCGTGGACTCTGCCGCGGTGGACTCAACTGCCGTGGACTCTGCCGCGGTGGACTCGACCGCTGTGGACTCTGCCGGAGCGGACTCCGCAGTCGAAGCCGTCGAGCTGCCGGAACCGCATGCGGCCAGCGAAGCCATCATGCCGATTGCTGCAAAGACTGCAAGAAACTTCTTCATAATAAAACTCCTCCTTTTATGAAATGCCCGGAAAATTCCGGTTTTTTCAGTATAGTTACATTAAAATGATTTGTCAAGTGCGATTGAAGGCCCCCGCTTCTTCCTCTCAGCCCGCCTGCTTCTCCGCATTCTTCTGCGCAAAATGCAGAAGGAACATGCAGAGCAGAAGGAAGATCAGCCCGATGAGCAGCGAGGCCACCACATTCCGGGCAAAACCGGCCACCAGGTAAACCACACAGGAGATCGCCGCGCAGGACAGCGCGTAGGGCATCTGGGTCGAGACGTGCGCGATGTGGTCGCACTGCGCGCCTGCCGAGGACATGATCGTCGTATCGGAGATCGGGGAGCAGTGGTCGCCGCAGACCGCGCCGGCCATGCAGGCGGAGACGCAGATGATGGACAGCGAGTTGCCGCTCTCAAGCGGGAACGCGTTGAGGCAGATCGGGATCAGGATACCGAAGGTGCCCCAGGAGGTGCCGGTCGCAAAGGACAGGCCGACCGCGATCAGGAAAATGATTGCCGGCAGGAAGTTCTGCAGGCTCTTCGCAGACCCCTGAACGATGCCGGCGACATAATCCGCCGCGCCGAGGGAATCGGTCATGCTCTTTAAGGTCCAGGCGAGCACCAGGATCATGATCGCCGGCACCATGGCCTTGAAGCCCTCGGAGAGGCAGGCCATGCAGTCCTTGAACCTGAGGACGCCTCTGAGCAGATAAACCACAAGCGTGATCACGAGCGCCACAAAGGAGCCGAACACAAGACCGACGGAAGCGTCGGAATTCGCGAACGCATCGATGAAGCTTTCGCCTTCGAAGAAGCCGCCGGAATAGATCATGCCGATGACGCAGCAGATGATGAGGGACGCGATCGGCAGCACGAGATCGATGACTTTTCCGTTCGCGCTCTCGGCTTTCATCTCCTCCGCATCCGCCGTGTGCGGGAAGGTGAAGATGTCGCCGTTCATTGCATTTTTCTCATATCGGGCCATCGGACCGTACTCGATCTTAAGGACCGTGAGGGAGATCATCATAACCAGCGTGAACAGGGCATAGTAATTGTAGGGGATCGCCCGGATGAAGAGGACGAGGCCGTTCGTGCCCTCCGGGGCAAATGCGGAGACCGCAGCCGCCCACGAGGAGATCGGGGCGATAATGCAGACCGGGGCCGCCGTCGCGTCGATCAGGTAGGCCAGCTTCGCGCGGGAAACCTGGTGACGGTCCGTGACCGGGCGCATGACCGAGCCGACGGTCAGGCAGTTGAAATAGTCGTCGATGAAGATCAGGCAGCCGAGAGCAATCGTCGCAAGCTGAGCGCCGACACGGGTCTTAATGTGCTTCGAAGCCCACTCGCCGAACGCGGCGGAGCCGCCCGCCTTGTTCATCAGGCTGACCATGATCCCGAGAAAGACAAGGAAGAGCAGGATGCCGACGTTGTAGGAGTCGGAGAGCTGGGCGATCATGCCCTCCGTGAAAATGTGCTCGAGCGTTCCGACAAAGCTGAAATTGGAGTAGAAAAGACCTCCCACCAGGATGCCGATGAACAGCGAGCTGTAGACTTCCTTCGTGATGAGGGCCAGCGCGATCGCGACGATCGGTGGGAACAGAGCCCAGAATGTTGCGTACATAGACAGGTTACCTCCCATTAGAAAACGAATTAGGATGTATTATAGCACAGTTTCACCGTGTTAGCACGTTAAAGTTGTAAAAACATAAAAAAACAGCAGGGACGGTTCTGAGAAAACTGCAGGGACGGTTCCTGCAGCAAAAAAAGCGGCTTTAAGCCGCTTTTTTTGCGCCGGGAACCGTCCCGGAAACTGTCGTTCTCAGCGCCAGCCCATATCCTTCTCATAATGGGCGATCGTGTGCACATTCTCCCTCTCGTACTGGTTGAACACCGAATCCGAGAAGTTCTCCTTTGTCACCGAAGGCGCGTACCAGGCAAACTGGCTGAAATAGTCGTTGTAAGCCTGATTCTTGAAAATATACCCGTGCCGCGCGTAAATCTCATTGCAGATGAGGCGCACCTCCTCCTGCGAGCGGCCGGAGAGATCCTCATAGCCGATGTAGCGGGACGCCGTGTCCGCAAAGAGCTGGTCCGTCCGCTTCGAAGACTGCGGGGCAGGCGTGGGCTCCGGCGTAGGTTCGGGCGTCGGTTCCGGTGTCGGCTCCGGTGTGGGTTCCGGCGTCGGTTCGGGTGTCGGTTCAGGAGTGGGCTCCGGCGTCGGTTCCGGCGTCGGCTCCTCTGTGGGCTCAGGCGTCGGCGTCTCCGTGGGAGCCGGCGTCTCGGTAATCGTCGGTGTCGGCGTCTCGGTGATCGTCGGCTCCGGCGTCTCCGTGACCGCCGGCGTCGGAGAAGCCGTGATGCTCTCGGTACCCGTATCTCCGCTTTCGCCGGCAAGATTTTCCCGTGAGAAGATCCTGGGCAGCTGGTAGCGGCCGGCAAGCGGCGAGAGCAGGAAAAGCAGAAGCGCCACAACGGCGACCGCTCCGATGATCGGGAAAAAGTTATCCCTCTTCTCCCGCTCTCCGGAAGCCGCCGCTGCCGCGGCAAGCCTGATCTCCCGGTCCTCCTCGTCCTCCTCATAGTCCTCGTCCTCAAACCAGGCGTCCTCGTCCGGCTCGCTGATCTCCGGTTTTTCCGGCTGCCTTTCCTCGCGCTTCCCGTAGATCTCCTCCTCGATGTCGGGCGGCAGGGCCACCTTCTCGGGCATGGACGGGCTGATCGGCGCGTTCACGGCGGAAAATACCATGGTCTCCCCCGTGACGTCCTCCGGATTTTTCGAGTGCAGGATCGCCTCCTCGCGCTTTGTGCCGCAGACCGGGCACTCCGCAGCGTCGTCCGGGATCTCCGAACCGCAGAACACGCAGTAATTCTTCGTCGGATCCTGCTTGTAGGCAGGCCGGCTCATGATGCCGCAATACGGGCAGAACTTCATGTCAGCGCTGATGATGCGCCCGCAGTTTTTGCATTTTATTTTTTCAATTGCCATTATTCATCCTCCCCAGAGCTGCCAGGGCATTTCATTTTACACGGATCAGATAGGAAACCGTGTAATCCCTGTCAGCCTTAAATGTGAATCTATCCGCGGTCGCAGGCCCGCAGCTCCCCGTGCCGATGCCTTTCTGGAATGCGTTGATCGTGACGAAGGTCCCGACGGCCTTCTCGTCCGTCGTGTGCCGCATCTTCGTGAGCGCCCGGTCCGAATAAGGCTTCACGCTGAGCTCAAACGGCTTCTCGAGCGCCTCGAAGGAAACCGTGTTTCTGCCGTTCGTGAAGGCGGCGCAGCGCACGTCGCAGCGGTTGCCGCTCTCCTGCGGCCTGATGTTCGGCTCGGTCATGTCGACGACGCGGGCATGCGTGCGGGCGATCGGGAACTGGTCCTTCATGTCGATGTAGGACTCGCCGATCCGGCCGACATACGTGACGTCGGTGAAGGAATTCATGAGGCGGTAAGCCTTGCCGAAGCGCGGAATCTCGCCCTTGCCGTTCATCGGGTGCAGGGTGCTGGTGACCAGGACACCCTCATTGGCCGATTCGTAGACGTCGGTGACCAGGAACTCCATCCTGTTGACGGAGACACGGCTCTTGACCGTCACCTTGCCTTCTGCGCGGACCTCGGAGATGATCTCCTCCTTCTCCGAATAGTAGGGCTTCATCGAATTCCGCATGATAACATCCGCGTCGTTGTCGGTCGCCGCGCGGAACAGGATCGTTCCGGGCAGCCCGGTCGCAAAGCGCACGCCGCCGAAATCAAACCACACGCGGTGATCATGGACCTCGATCTTCGCAGGAAGCGGCTTCTCTCCGATCCCGGAAATGCCCCCGGCCGGCACAAGATACTCGTCCTGCTTCACCGTGAGCTGCTCCACGGCAGCCTCGCGGCCGGTCTCGCGGTCCACCGTCGTGATCGTCAGAAGAAGGTCTCCCGGCAGGGGCTCATAGCCTTCCGGGGCTTCATTTTCCGGCAGGAGCTCCATGCGGATCCTCTCAAGCGGCCCGACCTCCGGGATCACGGAGCCCGTGCGGCCGTCGCTCCAGGCAAGCTTCAGCTCATAACGGCTGCCCGGCGTGAAGCCGGTCGTGTTGAAGATCTCGAAGGTGTTCCCGTAGAGGTGGCGCACCCGGATCGGCCGGTAGGTGAACTTCGCGATGAAGGCGCCCGTCGAAGGCGTCCGGTCCGGATAGAAGATGCCGTCCACACAGAAGTTGGAATCGTGCATGAACTCCCCGTGGTCGCCGCCGTAGGTGTAGCTGCCGTCCTCCTCAAGGACCGCGTGGTCGACCATCTCCCAGATGCAGCCGCCCATCAGGTTGTCGTATTTGTAGATCTCCTGCCAGTAATCCTCGATGTTGCCGGGGCCGACGCCCATCGCGTGCGCGTACTCGCACAGGAAATACGGCCGGTCGTTCAGCTCCTTCACCTTGCAGGTCTTCTCGCCGACTTCATGGACACGCTCGACTGACGGATACATCTGGCTTCCGACGTCGTACGCGTGCTTCTTCGTGTGGATCGCGCTCTCATAGTGGACCGGAATCGTCGTCCGCGCCTTGAGATAGGCCTCCTCCATGTCGGTGCAGGCGGTGCCGCCGGCTTCATTTCCGAGACTCCACATGATGATCGAGGGGTGATTCTTGTCCCGCTCGTAGAGCCGGCTGACCCGGTCGACGCAGCGCGGGCCCCACTTCGGGTCGTTCGTGATATAGTTGTAGCTCGGCGGGATCACCATGGAGAATGTCCCGTGCGTCTCCAGATCCGTCTCGTCGACGATATAGATGCCCAGCTCGTCCGCCAGCTCGATGAGGTAGGGATCCGGCGGATAGTGGGAGGTGCGGATCGTGTCGATGTTGAACTCCTTGCAGATCTTCACATCCTTTTCGATCTCCTCCGGCGTCATCGTATAGCCGTTGACCGCGCTCGTGTCGTGATGGTTCACGCCGTGGAACTTGACGAGCCGTCCGTTGACCTTGAAATGCGTCCCGCTGATGTGAATATCCCGGAACCCGATGCGCAGCTTCACCGCCGAGGTCGCCGTCTCGATGTAGAGATTATAGAGCGTCGGCGCCTCCGCGTTCCACTCGATGACGTCAAGATCGGAAAATGAAAACCTCGCCTGTCCGCCCGAGCATGTCCCCCGAAGCTCCTTCTCCAGCCCGTTTCCGCAAAGGAGGGCCGTAACGGCCGTCCCGTCCTCCGCGCCGGCAAAATCCACCGTCACGCTGAGGCTGTAGCCCGCATCCGTCTTCTCGGTCTTCGCCTCGATCTCCCACGGGTCCGTCTTCTCCGTCTCATAGAGGAGAACATCCCTGAAGAGGCCGTTGTTGCGGAACATATCCTGGGCTTCAAGGTAAGTTCCGGTGCACCAGCGGCGAACGATGACGAGCATTTCATTTTCCCCGGCCTTCGTGTACGCGCTGATATCGAACTCCGCGATGTTGTGGGAGCCCTCGGAGTAACCGACGTGCTTCCCGTTCACGTAGAGGTCAAGGCAGGAGGCCGCGCCGAAGAAGGATACGACCTTGCGCGTCTCATCCTTCTTCACGTTGAAAAGCTTCCGGTAGATGCCGGCGGAGTTGTACTCGCCGACCGCCTTGTCGAAGCGCAGGCCGATCCCCTTGTCGGCTCCCATCCAGGAAAACACCTTGCCGACCGGCTCTTCCGTCGGGATCACCGGCGGATTGTAGGGGAACTGGTAGCGCGTGTTGACATAAAACGGCTTCATATAGCCCCGGAACTGCCAGCAGGAGGGCACGTCGATCACGTCGAAGACCATCTTATCCGTGTCGATCAGGTCCGGGAGCTGCTTCGGATCCCGCCAGAACCTGAAATCCCAGTCTCCGTTCAGGCAGGTGACCTTCGGGGATGCGTAGCGCTTCTCCCGCAGGCTCACGGCGTCCGCCGAGGCCCGGTCGGGGTAGGGAATAAAATAGCTTCTCGGCTTCAGGCGGTTCTCTTCAAATACGCTGAAATCATGAAAATTCGTCTTATTGACCGCATACTGCATCTGATATACCTCCCTTATTTATGAAGATCGGCCGCTTTTCATCTCCGCGACCGCATCGCACACTTTCATCGTCGATTTCCGGTGCGTGACCAGAACGACGGTCTTCTCTTTTGCCTCTTCCCGAAGGGATTTTAAGATGATCCCCTCGTTCAGCGCGTCCAGATTGGATGTCGGCTCATCGAGAAGCAGGAACGGCGCGTTGTGCAGGAATGCCCGCGCGAGGCCGATCCTCTGCCGCTCGCC
>DFFD01000130.1:8516-14135 GCA_002369495.1 Lachnospiraceae bacterium UBA3785
GCCCGCACAAACTCGTCGAGCGAAGCCTTCTTCGCCGCCCGCATGATCTCCACCCGGGAGGCGTCGACTTTGCCGACCGCGATATTTTCCGCGATCGTATCGTTGAAGAGCTGCGTCTCCTGCGCGACGTAAGCCTCCGCATCGCGAAGCCGGTTGGTCTGAATGCGGCGGATGTCTTCGCCGGAAAGCAGGATATCCCCGCTGTCCGCATCGTAGAAGCGCATGAGGAGCTTTAAGAGCGTTGATTTCCCGGAACCGCTCGGGCCGAGGATCCCGGTGATCTTCCCTCTCGGGATCGTCAGGGAGACGTCGTCAAGGACCTTCTCCGCACCGTAGGCGAACGAGACGTGCGAGACTCTCGCGCCTTCGAAATGATAGTAGCCCTCCCAGCTGTCCTGGCGGTCATAGGCTGTGATCTCCTTCACGACCGGTTCCTCCTCGAGGATCCCGAGCACACGGTCGCCCGCCCCCAGCGTGAGCGCAAGGCTGTTCGAGAGCGCGGACAGCGCCGTGACCGGACCGAAGGACCCCGACATCGCAAGGACCGCGATGAGCGCTTCGCCCGGCCCGATCGCGCCGGTTTCGGCAAGATGCGCTGTAAGGAACGCCATGCCGAAGGAGCAGACAAGTATTACAAGCGTCGTTACCGCGCTCTGCCCGCCCGCGAGGGAAGCCAGTCTCCCGGACGTCCCGGCAAGTTCATCGGACTTTTCCGCCATGGCCGCTCTCCGCTTCTCACCATACCCGAAACCGAGTGTCACGTCAAGACCTCTCAGGGAATCGAGGACATACCCGGAAAGAGCACCCATGCCGGCACGGTTTTCAGCGCCCTCACCGCGGGTGCGGCCCCCGTTCCAGAGCGGAATAATGAGGCCGACCGTGAGATAACCGGCAAAGGCAAGGCAGCCTGCCGACGGATGGATTGCGGCCAGGAATGCCGTCATGATCCCCGAAACGATCACCGCGATCGCAATCGGGGAAATTGTGTGCGCGTAGAAGACTTCGAGAAGCTCGATGTCCGCGGTCAGGACCGAGATGAGATCGCCCTTGTCCCGCCCGTCCATTTTCGCCGGCGCAAGCTTTCTCAGCGCCTCAAACACCTTGTGCCTGATCAGCGCCAGCAGCCTGAACGCGATATAGTGGTTGCAGTACTGCTCCGCGTAGTGGAGAAGTCCGCGGAGGACCGCCGCCGCGCCCATGAAAATGAAAAGCAGTCTCACCGGATCCGCCCCGAACACGCCCGGCAGCGCGAGAAGTCCGCTTCCGCTCTGCAGAGCCATCCCGGCGAAGATCGTGACGAAGATCGCCATGAGAAACCCGATGACGCCGAGCGCGATCGCCAGCAGCATGATCGGCAGAAGCGGTGAGACGAGGCCGATCAGCTGCCCCATCACGGCAAAGCCGCTTCTTGCTGAGGCGGGCTTTCTGTTTTCATTTTCCGGAGCGGCGCTCATGACCTCGTCCGCTCCCAGCATAACGCTGGGGACGTCCGCCCCGCTCGGCGCGCTCACATGGTGCTCGTTCAGCGATGCCTGGATCTCCGCCTCCGGGATCCGCTCCGCCTCCTCCTTCGCGAGCCGCTGCGTCATGCTGTGCTTCTTGGCTTTGCTGCCCGAGGTATCGTCCGCAAATTTCTCGAGAAGGCGCTGGATCTTCTTAAGCCGCACAAGGTCGTCGCCCGGCTCGTCGCTTTCCTCATCGATCTCCTCTTTCTCCCGGACTTCCTCCATGGAGACTGTTTCAGGCTCGTGCCCGTCCGCATAGGTCTCGAGCGCCCGCTGCGCTCTGTAGAGCCGCGCATAGCCGCCTTCCTTCGCGAGAAGCTCCTCGTGGGTACCGCTCTCCGCGATCCCGCCGTCCTCCAGCATGAAGATGACGTCCGCCGGGACACAGTTGTGCAGCCTGTGGGAGATCATGACGACCGTCTTCTCCCCCGCGAGCTTCCCGATGACGTCCATGATCATCTCCTCCGACTCGGCGTCGATGTTGGAGGAAGCCTCGTCGAAAATGAAAACATCCGCCCCCGACAGCAGCGCCCGCGCAATCGCAAGCCTCTGGGCCTGCCCGCCGGAGAGATTCGCGGCTTTCGCCTGTATCTCCGTCTTAAGCCCCTGCCGGGAGTCCAGGAAGTCGAGAAGCCGCACCTCGTGGAGAACGCGGCGCATCTCGGACTCGGAAGCGCCCGGTTTCGCGATTTTCAGGTTCTCCTCGACGGTTCCGGCAAAAAGATAACTGTTTGATTCCACAAGCGTGACATGCCGGAGAAGATCCGCCTCGGAAACCTCCCGGAGCTCCTTCTCCCCGATGCGGATCTCGCCCTCATAGCCGTGGAGCCTCCCGGAGAGCAGCTTTGCGATCGTGCTCTTGCCGCTGCCGGACTCCCCGACGATCGCCGCAAACGAGCCCGCCGGCACAAGAAGATCGACTCCCTTCAGGATCCCGCGCGGTCCTCCGCAGGAAAAATGAACCCCGGAAAGCCGGACCGCATGAGGCCCGTTTCCGATCGTCTCCTTCCCCTCCTCGCGCTCAGGGAGATCCAGAAGGGCAAAGATCCGGTCGGCAGCCGCCATCCCGTTCATCGCGACATGAAAATAAGACCCGAGCCTGCGAAGCGGCAGGAAAAACTCCGCCGCGAGGAAAAGAACGGCGATCGCCCCGGACAGGCTCACATCCCCGCGCAGGCACCCTGCGACCGCGGCGCCCATGCCGGCGGCCGTCCCCCCGTAGGCCATGATATCCATGACCGAGGTGGAGTTCAGCTGCATGACGAGAACTTTCATTGTAATTTTCCGGAAATGCTCCGCCTCCGCGTCCATCTCCTGCGCCTTCTTCGCGTCCGCGCGGTAGAGCTTCAGCACGGAAAGTCCCTCGAGATTCTCGAGAAAGCTGTCGCCGAGGCTCGCGTAGACACTCCAGTAGCGCGAAAGAAGCCTCTTCGCGATCTTCTGCACGACCACGATGGAGAGCGGGATGAGCGGTACAAATATTAGCAGGATCACCGCGGTCCTTAAGCTGATCAGCGCCGCGATCACCGCAAAGAGCGTTAAGGGGGCGAGCATGCTGTAGAAGAACTGGGGCAGATATTTTCCGTAATAAGTCTCAAGCTGCTCCACGCCTTCCGTGGACATCTGCACGATCTCCGAGGAGGCAATGTGCTCGCGGTAACCCGCTCCGAGGCGCAGAATCTTTCCGTAGACCGCGTCGCGGAGCACTTTCTTCACATCGGCCCCGGCCTTGTAGGACGCGGATGCGGCGAGCTTCTCCGCGATCACCCTCACGGCGATGCTGACAGCTGCGGCAATGAGAAGGCGAATGGCACCCTCCCGGTCCGCGGTTCCACTCTGGAGCGCCGCGATAAAATCCGCGAGGAAAAAGACCGCCGCGATCCGGAAAAGAAGCGCCGCCCACTGGATGAGGACATTCTGGATAATGTATTTTTTCTCTTTTCCCAGAAGCTGGAAAAGCCTGGTTCTGATCATGCAGTCTCCCTTCCGATCCGAAAAATAACTGCCCGGCGCCGTCAGCCCGCGCCAAACCGGCCTGCCCCCGGCAGCAGTGCGGCGGCAGGACACTTATTTATTATTATAATTAACCTGTCCCTCATTTATCAATGAGTTTTTACATTTTTGTTAAAAAAAGAGTGCAAATCCCCGCCTTCTATGGTAAATTATAAATTAGAACACCGCAAATCAGGAGGAGTTAAGATGAACTACAACGAGTCCTCGGAAGACTATCTCGAGGCGATCCTCATGCTGCGCGAGCAGATCGGCAAGGTTCGCTCCATTGATATCGTCTACAAGCTCGGCTACTCAAAGCCCAGCATCAGCATCGCGATGAAGAAGCTTCGCGAGAAGGGGCTCATCCTCATGGATGAAGACGGCTATATCTCGCTGACCGACGAAGGCCAGAAGATCGCCCGCCACACCTACACCCGCCACAAGGTCCTGACGTCCTTCTTCGAGAGCCTCGGGGTCAACCCCAAGACTGCGGAGAACGACGCATGCAAGATCGAACACGACATCAGCGAGGAGACCTTCAGGCGCCTGCGCCTCTTCATGACGATTCATCCGGACATCCACAGGGAGATGCTGGATGCGGCGAACGGGCAGCCGAAGGACGAGGAATAAGAGATCTGCATAGAGGGCGGCCGGGGCTGCCCTTTTTTCGATGCAGCGGTAAGTTGCAACTAACCTAAGTTCTTACAACGGGGACGGTTCCCAGGGACGGTTCTTTAAAGCCGGGCCGCAGCCCGGCTTTCCGAGAACCGTCCCTCAGGAACCGTCCCTGGGAAACTACCCCCGCTCCTGCCGGCCGCGGATCCTGTACATCATAAACAGCACCGTCACCGGCATCACATACACCACCGGGAACATATACCGCGGATGCAGCTGGATCACCGGGCCCAGGATCACAAAGACGACCGAGAACCACGAGAGCGCCAGCAGCAGGAAATCATCCGCGAGGAAAGCTGCGGAGAGCACCGTGGCAAAGAGCAGCACATAGAACCAGAAGGAGACATTTCCCAGCCAGCGCACCAGCGGGACCCTGTGGAGGAGCTCAAACTCCTTCACGATCCATTTTCTGAGCGTCGCAAGCTTATCGACCCGACCGAAAAGCCCGTTAAGAGAGGAAAACCGTTCTCCGTAAGGCGCCGTATCAAGATCGGTATAGAGCATCACGTTGTCCGCCTCCGGCATGAAGAGATAATGATTCTGCGCCCATGTCGCGGAGACATAGCAGAGCGGATGCTTCAAAAACTGGGCAAACCATACCTTAAAATAGGGAACAAGCTTCGAGTCATTCTCCCTGTACATCCCCTTGACCGGATCCGCGATCCGCGGGTCGTACGCGTCCGCCAGCTTGTCGATGGGAAGAACCGCGTCGATGGCCTCGCGCTCCTCCTCTGTCACTTCATTTCCGTACTCCTTCACATAGCGGGCCGTCTGCTGGAAGGGAAGCGAGAGCGCTTCTTTGATGCTGCCCTTCTCCGCGTGGAAGAAAGCGCCGAGAAAGCTGTAGAGCGACGCGGATACGATGAGGGCTGCCACAAGCACCACGGCCGGCCGCTTCGAAAGCTTCTTCCTGAAGCACCGCACAAGGAAAAGCAGGGCTGAGGCGATGAGAATATAGGAACCGTTCTTCCGGATCAGCCAGATGTTGACGACCGCAAAAAAGAGGACTGCAAGCTTCCACGGGCTTTTCGAAAATGCCTCGTGATCCAGAAACAGGTCGACAAGACACAGGAAGAAGATCACGATGAAGGCAGTGTAGAGCTCATCCTTGATAATGACGCCGACATAGCCGGAGATATAGGGGTTCAGAAGGTACATGAGAAGCACCGTCATGCGGACGCTCCTCCTGACATGCATTTTCCGAAGGATACTGACGGACCAGCCGAGGGCTGCGACCAGGACGATATAGTGAATGACGGAAAATGCAAACATCCCGTAATTCGGATGGCCGAAAGACTCGCCGATCTCTACCAGTTTCCCCATGATGAGGGTGTACCAGACCGAGTGGTGCTCGCTTAAGCTGCCGCCCCGATACTGCTCCAGCATCGCAAGCGTGTCATAGCACACGGCTGCCGGATACTTGATGAGGAGAAGCGGGAGCCAGCCG
>DFFD01000073.1 GCA_002369495.1 Lachnospiraceae bacterium UBA3785
TGCTCCGCCTCCGCGATCGCGCAGGCCGCGTCGTCCGCGTTGACGTTGTAGGTGTGATAATCCTCCTCGCCGAGACCGACCGGGCAGATGACCGGCACGATATCGTTCGCGATCAGTGTGTCGATGAGCTTGGTGTTGACATGGGTCACTTCGCCGACGTAGCCGATATCGCGGCCGCCCGGGATCACCTTCTTCTTCACCATCAGGGTGCCGCCGTCCTTGCCGCAGATGCCGCAGGCCGCGACGCCGTTCGTCTCCATGTACTGGACCAGGTGCTTGTTGACCTTGTTCAGGACCATCTCGGCGATCTCCATCGTGTTCTGGTCGGTCACGCGGAGCCCGTTCACGAACTCCGGCGTCTGCCCGGAGAGCTTCACCCACTTGGAGATCTCCTTGCCGCCGCCGTGGACGATGATCGGCTTCATGCCGACGAGCTTCAGGAGCGCGACATCCCGGATGACGCTCCTTCTGAGCGCGGGATCCGTCATCGCCGAACCGCCGTACTTCACGACGATCGTTTTGCCGTTAAACTCCCGGATATAGGGGAGCGCTTCGATCAGTATACCGGCTTTCTCAAGCCAGGAATCCACATATTCCGCCATTGTATCCGCCTTCTTTCCTCATGAGCGGTAGTCCGCATTGATATCGACATATTTGTGCGTGAGATCGCATCCCCAGGCCGCTGCCTCCGCCGTTCCCGCGTTCATATCGCAGGTCGCGGTGATCGCGCTCTCCGAGAGGATCTTCGTCGCAAATTCCTCGCTGTAGTCCGTCGCGACGCCGTCCTTTAAGATCTGCAGCTTCCCGGCCGCGCTCTCAAAGTAGAGATCCACCTTCTCCGGCTCGAAATCGACCCCCGAGTAACCCATCGCGCACAGGATCCGTCCCCAGTTCGCGTCGTGCCCGTAGATGGCCGCCTTGGTGAGCGTCGAAGAGACGACCGAGCGGGCGAGGATCTTTGCATTTTCCTTCGTGTCTGCGTTCACGACCTTCACCTCAAAGAGGCAGGTCGCGCCTTCCCCGTCCTTCGCCATCTGTTTGGCCAGCGACTCGAGGACCGCATAGAGGCCCTCGTAAAAGGCTTTGTAGTCCGCATCCTCCGCCTCGATGCACCGGTTGCCCGCGAGCCCGTTCGCGAGGACCAGGCAGGTGTCGTTCGTCGAGGTGTCGCCGTCCACGGAGACCATGTTGAAGGTGTCCGGGACGATCCCCGAGAGGGCTTTCTGCAGCATCTCCTTCGAGATCGCCGCGTCCGTCGCGAGAAATGCCAGCATCGTGCACATATTCGGATGGATCATGCCCGAGCCCTTGCAGCAGCCGCCGATGACCGCTTCGCTTCCGTCTGAAAATGAAACCCGGACCGCCGCCTCCTTCGGCACCGTGTCCGTCGTCATGATCGCGAGCGCGGCTTCGTGTCCTTTCTCGCGGGAGCTTCCGAGCGTCCCCGAGAGCACCTTGACGCCGGCCGTGATCTTGTCGATCGGGATCTGCAGCCCGATGACGCCTGTGGAGGCGACGAGGACGGCATTTTCCGGAACGCCGAAGACTTCCGCCCCGGCCTCCGCGGTCTTTTTACAGTAGGAAAGTCCAAGCTCTCCGGTGCAGGCGTTCGCGACGCCCGAATTCACGACGACCGCCGAAACCTTGGCGTCCGACCCGCGCACGATATCGCGGTCCCAGATGACCGGAGCCGCCTTCACGCGGTTCGTGGTAAAGGTGCCGGCCGCCGTGCAGGGCACCTCCGAGAGAAAGAGCGCCATGTCCGCGCTGCCGTTTTTCTTGATGCCGGCCGCGCCGCCGCAGGCTGAAAATCCCTTCGCGGCAGTAAACCCGCCGTCAATCACTTCATAACTCATATCGTTTCCTTTCCCGGATCAGACCGATTCCGGCACCATGTGAAGGCCTTCCGCCTCGTCGAGCCCGAACATGATGTTCATGTTCTGGACCGCCTGGCCGGCAGCGCCCTTGACGACATTGTCGATCGCGCCCATCATCACGATCCGTTTTGTGCGCGGATCCAGTTTGAAGCCCACGTCTGCGTAGTTGCTGCCCTTCACGAACCGGGTCTCCGCGACGCGGCCTTCCTTAAGGACCCGGACAAATCTCTCATCCGCATACATCGCGTCGTAGGCCGCCCTCACCTCCTCTTCCGAGGTCTCCTTCGCGAGCGAAGCATAGGCCGTCACAAGGATCCCCCGGTTCATCGGAACAAGGTGCGGCGTGAACTGCACCATCACCGGCCTGCCCGCCGCGATCGAGAGCTGGTCCTCGATCTCCGGCGTGTGTCTGTGGACCGTGACCCCGTAGGCCTTGATCGTCTCGTTGACCTCGCAGTAGAGGTTCTGGACCTTCGCGCCCCTGCCCGCGCCGCTCGTTCCGGACTTTGCGTCGATGATGACCGTGTCCGGATCGATGATCCCGGCTTTGATCAGCGGGAACACCGTCAGGATCGAGCAGGTCGGGAAGCACCCCGGGTTCGCGATCAGCCTTGCATGCCTGATCTTCTCGCGGTTCAGCTCCGGAAGGCCGTAGACCGCCTCCGGCAGGAACTCCGGCGTCGGATGGTGGATCCCGTACCAGGCTTCGTAGCGGGCGGCGTCCTTGATGCGGAAATCCGCCGAGATATCGATGACCTTCGCTCTTCCAAGCAGGCTCTCGCTCACCTTGGAGGCGCAGAAGCCCTGCGGCGTCGCGGTGAAAATGACGTCCGCCGCATCCGCCAGCGCATCCATGTCGTCGTCGAGGCATTTGTCGTCGACGAGCTCAAACATATTTCCGTAAATGTCCGCGTACTCCTGCCCGACGTAGCTCCGGGAGCCGTACCAGACGATCTTCGCATCCGGGTGGTTCAGCAGTATTCTCACAAGCTCCGCGCCGGCGTAGCCGGTCGAGCCGATAATTCCGACTTTGATCATGTTGAAATCTCCTTACCGCATTTCTTTTCCTAGTATCATAGACCAAATCAGCACAAATGTAAACCTGAAATTTTGCATATATATGCATTATTTTCGAATATATATTCAGCAAGACCGACAAACTTTTCACGAAATCCCTTTTTGGAGTTGCATAATCCCTGTATATAGTGTATAGTTTGCGTGTCAGAAAGAAACGGACGGGCCCGAAGGCCCTTATAAGGAGGATATCATCATGAGCAAAGAAAAAGTGGTTCTCGCCTATTCCGGCGGCCTCGACACGACCGCGATCATCCCGTGGCTCAAGGAGCACTTCGGCTACGACGTCGTCTGCTGCTGCGTCGACTGCGGCCAGGAGAGCGAGCTTAACGGTCTCGACGAGAGAGCACGCCTCTCCGGCGCGGCCAAGTTATATATTGAAGACATCTGCGACGATTTCGCGGAGAATTTCATCATGCCCTGCGTGCAGGCCGGCGCCGTCTATGAAAATAAATACCTGCTCGGCACCTCCATGGCCCGCCCGGCCATCGTGAAGAAGCTGGTCGAGATCGCCCGCAAGGAAAATGCCGTCGCCATCTGCCACGGCGCGACCGGCAAAGGCAACGACCAGATCCGCTTCGAGCTCGGCATCAAGGCCCTCGCTCCGGACATCAAGGTCATCGCCCCCTGGCGCATGACCGACATCTGGACGATGAAGTCCCGCGAGGACGAGATCGCTTACTGCAAGTCCAAGGGCATCGATCTTCCGTTTGACCATTCCCAGAGCTACAGCCGCGACCGGAACCTCTGGCACATCTCCCACGAGGGTCTTGAGCTTGAGAATCCCGCGCTCGCTCCGAACTACGACCACATGCTGGTCCTCTCCGTCACCCCGGAGAAGGCTCCGGACGTCTCCACCGACGTCACCCTGACCTTTGAGAAGGGCATCCCGACCTCCGTGAACGGCGAGAAAATGAAACCCGCCGACATCATCCGCACGTCTCAACGCCCTCGGCGGCGCGAACGGCATCGGCATCGTCGACATCGTCGAAAACCGCGTCGTCGGCATGAAGTCCCGCGGTGTCTACGAGACCCCGGGCGGCACGATCCTTATGGAGGCCCACAAGCAGCTCGAGGAGCTCGTCCTCGACCGCGCGACGATGGAGTTCAAGAAGGAGGTCGGCAACAAGCTGGCCCAGGTCGTCTACGAGGGCAAATGGTTCACACCCTTATGCGACGCCCTGATCGCCTTCACGAAGTCCACCGAGGAGTACATGACCGGCGAGGTGAAGCTCCGCCTCTACAAGGGCAACATCATCAAGGCCGGGACGACCTCCCCGTACAGCCTCTACAGCGAGTCCCTCGCGTCCTTCACGACCGGCGACCTCTACGACCACCACGACGCGGACGGGTTCATCACCCTCTTCGGCCTCCCGCTGAAGGTCCGCGCGCTGAAGCTTATGGAGACAAAGACCGAGACAAAGTAAACTGAAAACCCTCTGGGGACGGTTCTAAGCACCAAAAGGGGTTCTCTCTTCGAGAGAACCCCTTTTGGTACAAGAACCGTCCCTGAAGTCCTGGGAAACCTCGGGGACGGTTCTAAGAAAAACGGCGATTCTCAAACGAGAATCGCCGTTTTTCAAGAACCGTCCCTGAAACCTTCCCTCTTCACTCCCCAAAAACGACCTCATCGATCTTCTCCGCGCAGTCCGCAAACTCCCCCATCTTCCCGGGCAGCTCCGCCATCCTCTGCCGGCAGGCCGCCGCGTGCGCCTGATCGCCCGCGGCCTCAAACGCCCGGGCCATCGTCGCCGCCTCATAGTACTCCGCAGCCGCGTGAAGCGCCAGCTCGGTCTCCGTGTACTCGCGGTCCGCCCCGGCGTCGCTGTAAGCGTCCTCAAAAAGCTTCGCGTAGTTTCCGTAGGTGTAATCCCGGATCAGGTCCTCCTCGTCGGCATGATAATCATACCAGGTCGACGACTCGCGCAAAATGCCGATCCCGGAGAAGAGCATGATGAGAAATGTCACCGAAAGCACCGCAGCAGCGACCCCGAAGAGAATGCCCCCGACAGATCTCTTTTTCTTCGGCACCTTTCCCATATTGTAAGGACGCGCCGGCACCCGGCGGTAGTTCATAACCTCTCTCTTATCACTCAAGGATCGTCACCCCCTCCCTGATCATCTCAATTGCCTTCGTGCGCGAAAGGTTCGGCAGTTCCTCGACCTGCCCGCTGTCGAGCGCCGTGTAGCCGAGGAGCAGCGCCTTGGCGTACTCCCTGATCTCCGCGATGACCGCTTTGTCCCGCTCGGAGAGCTCTTTTCCGTAATAATTGTCCTCGATTTCCCAGAGCCGGCCGATCTCATCCGCCAGCGACTCCGCCTCGTAGGGGCGGATCCCCTTGCCGGTGGAGTAGCTGTTCATGCCGAGGTTGTTCCGCCCGCAGAGGATCCCGTAAATGTTCCTGAGGCAGCCGGCCGCCCGGCAGACCCCCGAGTAATCGCTGAGCGCATCGACCGACGTGATATGATTGCTCAGGGAGTAGTCGTAGAGCTTCAGGTACTCCTTCTCTTCGATCATCTCCTCCATGTCCGCCTGATAGACGGATGCCTTCGCCTCCGTCGCCTTCACCCGTGCGTTCCAGCCGAGCTCGTTGGCGTTGAAGAGGAAGATCGCCGCGCCGATGTTGAGCACGACCAGCACCGCGAGGATGATGAGGTTCGAGCTGATCCTGGCCATCCGCCCGGTGCTCTTCATGACCTCCGCCTGCGTCCTCTGAAACTCCTGCTGGTAATGCTCCATGTCCGCCTGGTGCAGAAGCGCCTGCGTGTTCGGCGCGCCGCAGTAGGCGCAGAATTTGTCCTCGAGTCCGATCGGGGCTCCGCAGTGTTCGCATTTCATGATCTCATCCTCTCCTTCGCTCTTCGGGGACCCTGTCCCAGTACTCGTGCATTTTCCTCTCCAGCGCATCGTAGGGGACCCAGCCGTCCTGCTTTACCGACTCGTAGGCCTCCCGGATCTCTTCCCCGGTCAGTCCTGTCACCTCGAAGAGAAGCTGCTGCTCCTCCTCAAGGATCGCCCTGATCTTCTCCGCGTCCTCCGGCGGGACCGGGCGGTCCGGGTTGCTGCGCTCACCCATGACGTCCATGACCACACCGGCCGCGGCGTTCACAAATTCGTGCTCGCTGATCCCCTCCTCGTCCTCGAACACATGCCTCACATAGTCGAGATTGCCAAGCATGTAAAGGTACTCGTAATGCTCCCACTCCCAGAGGTAGCTGCTGCCTTCCTTGTCGTAGAGCTCGCTCATATACCGGCAGGCTTCCTCATCCCTGCCTTCCTCAAGAAGCCGGTCGAGCTCCGGCACATAGCGGTCGCGGAATTCCATCTCCGATCTCGCGCTGTCCCGGTAGGTAATGCGCTCGATCAGGAAGTTGACCGCGAGGAAGAATACGATGATCCCTCCGATGATAAGCAATGCAATCAGGAAAATGAACCCCGCTCTCCTGCCCTTCCTCTTCACTTCGGTCTTCACGGATTCCTCCGGGTGATCGTCCAGCTCGTCCGTCTTCTTCCGGATGACTTCGAGCTCCTTCATATAATGGCGCTCCGCCCCGTACGGATTGAGGTATCCGCAGTAGGGACAGTTTACTTCATGTTCGTCGATTTCGGCGCCGCAGTGGGTGCAGTACATGTGAGCCTCCTTACCATGTGTCCGGGTCTTTCACAGAAGAAAACCGGGAAGATGCAGGCATCCACCCGGTTTTCATTTTACCTCACTTCAAAAGTGATTACAGGTTCTCCTTCATGAAAGCTTCGAGCTCAGCCGCTGCCTGCTCTTCGTCAGCGCCATCGACCTGGAAAGTGACCTCCTGGTCCTTCTTGACGCCAAGGCTCATGACCGCAAGGATCTTCGCCGCGTTCGCAGCCTTGCCGTCCTTGATGATGGTGATCTTGGAAGCATAGCCTTTGCACTTCTTCACAAGCTCGCCGGCCGGACGGGCGTGGATTCCTTCGGGATCGGTAATAACATACTTAAATTCTTTCATTTTCAATCACTCCTTTTTTAATAGTGAGCCAGAATACTGCTGTCATTACTATACCATATCACGAGCAGATTTTGTATGATTTTTTTGTGAAAATTCAGCCTTCAAGGGGCTTCTTCCAGAAGCTCAGGATCAGGCAGCCGACGACAGAGCCGACAACCAGCGCAACCGCGTACATAACCGGGTTGGAGATGATCGCAACGACCCAGAAGCCGCCGTGCGGAGCCGGGCTGCCGCAGCCGAACAGAGCGGAGAGCGCACCGGCCACTGCGGAACCGATGATGCAGGACGG
>DFFD01000191.1:0-1758 GCA_002369495.1 Lachnospiraceae bacterium UBA3785
CTTCCGGATCTTCCGTCGGGGTCGGTGTCGCCTCCGGGTCCTCCGTCGGGGTCGGCGTCGCCTCCGGGTCTTCCGTCGGGGTCGGTGTCGGTGTCTCTGTCGGTGTCGGCGTCGGCGTCAGCGTGCTCTCAAGCGGCTCAAGGGAGATGATGCCCTTAAAGTCCTTCAGGTCTTCCTTTATTTTCACCGCGTTCAGCATCCAGCCGGACAGCAGCATGCCGTCGCCGGTGTCGCCTTCGCGCACCTCAAGCGTGACATAGAACGGGCCGCCGTACATGAATGCCGTCTTCCGCAGCATGAGCAGGAACTCGGGCGTGATGATCGTCCCTTCCTTCACGAGGAAGCGGTAGGGATTGTCCTCGGTGCCGAATTCCGGTCCGAAATCTTCCTCTTCGCCGCCCTTCTCGGAGTCCGGCTGCTTGATGCCGGCCGTCGCCCAGACTTCGGGCAGCACGTTGTAGGGCAGCGTGTGCTCGTCGAGCGTGTCCACCGCGGTGACCTCGGAAAGGTCGATCTCCGGCTCATCCGGGTAATCCGGGAAATCCGGAAAATCGATCCACCCCGGATCCGACGGCTCATCCGCGACGGGTGTAAGGCCCCTCAGGGTCGCGATATTTCTCTCGGCAACGTCGATCTTCAGGCGGATCTGCTGCTGTGCGAGCTTCTCCTTCTCGAGATTCATCGAGGTCGTCGACATATCGTAGGCCATAAGGACGTCGCCCTCATGCACCGCCTGGCCCTCGACGACCATGACCTCGCTGACGGTCTCCGTCGGCGAGAGGTAGATGTCCTGGGCCGCGTCCGACGTCACATACCCGGATGTCATCGTGCTGTAGTCCCAGATACCGCCGCCGTAGTTGATCTCGGAGGCGGAAATGACCGTCACCGCCCGCTCGCGGGACTTCGTAACCCCGTAAATGATCCCGCCGATCGCCCCGCACGCGAGCACAAGGCTTAAGAGAACGGCGAGTATTTTCTTCATGTTCTTCATTCGTTCATCGCCTCCTTATCGCCCTGGGTGAGGACGCCGTCCCGAATCTCCACCATCCGCTGCGCGTGGTCCGCGATGCCGCGGTCGTGGGTGATCATCAGCACCGAGACGCCTTCGCTGTTCAGCTTCTCAAAAAGCTCCATGACCTGCCGGCCGGACGCCGAATCGAGCGCGCCGGTCGGCTCGTCCGCGAGCAGGATCTTCGGGTGGTTCACGATCGCGCGCGCGATCGCGACGCGCTGCTTCTGCCCGCCGGAGAGCTGGTTCGGCATGAAGTTCATGCGGTCGGCGAGGCCGACGCGGGTGAGCGCCTCCTCCGCCAGCTCGCGGCGCTTCGCCCTGGGGACGTGCGCGTAGGTGAGCGGCAGCTCAACGTTCTGGAGGGCGGTCTGCCCCGCGAGAAGCTGGAAGGTCTGGAAGACGAAGCCCAGCTTGTAGAGCCGCACATCCGCCAGCTCGTTGGAGGTGTACTTCGAGACGTCCTGCCCGTCGATCAGGAGCTGACCGCTGGTCGGCGTATCGAGACAGCCGATGATGTTCATCAGCGTTGATTTGCCCGAGCCGGACGGCCCCATGATGGCGACGTACTCGCCCTCCTCCATCGAGAAATTGACGTCCTTCAGGACCGGGACGTCCAGCTTTCCGGTCGAATAATTTTTAAAAATGTTTCTGCACTCTACGATCATGGTCCCCTCCGTCAGCCGACCGCCATCATGCCGCCGTTCACGGGCACGCCGTCCGCCGTCATATCGCCGTCAGCCATGCCG
>DFFD01000191.1:1859-6888 GCA_002369495.1 Lachnospiraceae bacterium UBA3785
ATGCCGCCGTCAGCCATGCCGCCGTTCTCCTCCGCGGCGGCCATCATCTCCTCCATCGTGATCGTCGCCTGACCGGCCTTGATGCTCTCGTCCGGGAAGGCGATGTAATCATCCGCCGTGAGACCTTCGAGGATCTCCACCTTGTAAAGCTCCTCGTCGCGCTCGCCGATGGTGACCGGGCGCTTCGCGATCTTTCCGTTCTCGTCAGCCCAGACCGCCGGGTTTTCCGGATCCGTCATGTCGATGTAGTACTCGTCGATCCAGAGGCCGGTCTTTTCATTTCCCTGGCCGAAGTCCGGCTCCATGTAGACGTGCTGGCCCAGCATGAGGTCCTCGCTCGAATCAAGGTCCACATAGAACGGATAGTTGGTGCTCTGGGCGCTCGTGTCCGAGCTGTAGTAGCCCTGGCCGGCGCTGCCGTTCTCGCGGTCGACAACCGTGATCGTGCCGGTCCAGATCCTGTCCGGATCCACGCGGCTGTGGACGATCATCGGCGTTCCCTCCATGATCTCGCCGATGTTGGACTCGTTGACGGTGCCCTTCACGCGGAAATCGCCGGTCTTCATGATCTTGATGAAGGAATTGTCGTACTCGCCGTAGTTGACCTGGCTGCCGTTCCCGCTGTTGATCGACTGGACGACGCCCGCGATCTTGCTCGTGACGGTCGCGTTCGCGATGTTGTCATTTAACTTGTCGATCTCGGACTGCTTGCTCTTGATATCGTACTCCTTCTGCTTCTTCTCGAGCTCCTGCTGCTGGATCTGGATCGTGTAGACCGCCTTATCCGCGGAGGAAGCCTGGGACTTCTCCTTCTCGAGCTGCGCGATCGTGGAATTCATCGCGGAGAGCTCCGCCTCGAGGCGCTCCAGATCGATCTTCGACTGCTCGAGCTTCTCGTTGAACTGCTCGACGTCGTAAATGAAGAGCGGCGTCCCCTCCTCGACGGTATCCCCGACCTTCACGTAGATCTCCGCGACCCCGTACTCCTGGTTCTGCTCGACCGACCAGGTCTCCTGGGACTCCACAACGCCCGCGAACCGGTTCTGCATGCCGTTGCCGCTCCCGAGGCCGGTGATAACTGCGACAGATTCCACGTAGACTGCGTTTTCGGGATCCACCGCGCCGGCGTCTCTGCCCTTGACGAACCAGATGACGCCGCCAATGACCGCCAGTACCGCGATGATTCCGACGATCAGCTTTGTTTTGCCGTTCTTCTTCATGTTTTCCTCCTTGAGAAAGGCTTCGAAGCCTCATTATTAACTGTTCTCATGCTCCCGGAAAAGCTCCCGCAGGGCGCCTTCGTCGAGGACCTCCGCGTACCAATCCGCATTGTAGGTGCCGCCGTGATCGGGGTCCGTCGTGAGCTCAAACGTGATGTTCATGTACATGTTTCCGGTGCCGTAGTTTCTCGGTCCCTTGACGCGCCTTACGGAGCCGAGAAGCTTTTCGATGCTCTCCTCGTCCGCAATGTAAGCGGTATTCCGGTCTGTGCTGCCGGAGATCTTCAGGGAATCCTCATCCGTCTCAAGCCAGCACCAGCACGAGGCGATCCGGTCAGTACGCCCGCCGTCCCCGGTGAGGAGCCCCTTCTTTTCGAGAAAGGCGAGTGTATTGTCGTAATTTTCATAAACATAGATACAATTGACAATATCTCCGAGCGAGGATCCCTCGTGCATCACCGCGTACTCCTCGTAGTCGTTGTAGCTGAAGTACGGGGCGATGGACAGAAGAGGCTCCGCCTCCCACGCATCCAGAAGATTCATCTTAAGGCTGTCGGCTTTAAGCGCCTCGAAAAGCTCGCGGCACTCCTCCCTCGTAAGATCGACAGACTGGCCGTAATCGCCCGGGACGCGCCAGCCCTCCACCGTGACCGCGTTGAAGCGGTCCGGGTCGATGAGCCCGAAAGGATAGCTGAGTCTGCGGAACTCGGGTTCACTGCCCATTTTCTGCATGGCGCTCCGGATGGCGCCGTCGGGGACCGCGTAGTAGCGGTAGACCTTCCGGCCGTTTTTCATTTCATAGAGGAAGGCCAGCGTTGTGAAGCGGCCGTCCGCGCCATCCTGCGCAGCAACCGCGCTCCCGGCCATCTCGTAGATCCCGTCGAAATTTTCGGCGAGGCTCTGCTCAAGGAGGACTTCCTCGAGCGGCTTTGAGCCGTAGGTCCCGAAATAGTGCAGGCCCGCGAACTCGCCGAAGGCGCTCGCCGTAAACTCCTCCGACACCGACATAGCCCTGACCTCGCTCTTCTCCGGGTACCAGCGGTCGTAGCCGGTAAGGTCGTAGGCAAAGATCATCGCTATGCCGAGCGTTCCCGCCAGGACCATCGCGCCGGAGATCCAGTGGCGGGCGATATTTTTGATGTCCGGGGCGATGATGAACTCGATCACTCCGTTGATGATGAAGGCAGCGATGAGGCTGCCCGCGATGAACCAGGCTGCCCGGTTGCCGTTGTCTGCGATCGCCCAGACGAGAAGGCCACCCGCAAGTCCGACCGGCACCGAGATGATCGTCTTGAGGAGGGGCGCCGTCTTCGGAAATGTGAACGCATTCTCCGCCGTCTCCGCCGGCCGCTTCATGTAAATGAAAACCGCCGCGGCAAGCGCCGGTACCGCCCACGCAAGCTCGATGAGGATTCCCTTTAAGGGGCTCGCCTCAAACCAGTACATGGCCGTGACCGGAGACCAGGCTGTGGCGTCGATCCCGCGCGAGACGTCGTACCAGGTGTCAAAGAAGCAGTCCTTGAGCAGGCTCGTAAGCAGCGTGGCGCAGGTCCCGTAGAAGAGGAAGAACACCGAGAGCAGGACTCCGATCAGCATCCTTCCCGTGAGCACCATCGCAAGTACGATCACGCTGTAGATCGCCGTGAATCCCAGGATGTTGAGCCCCATCGCCCGGAAGGCCGCGGCGATCAGCGCTCCGTTAAGCGCGCCGCGAAGCCCGCAGACGGCGAAGACCGCGAGCAGCATCGAGACGACGTAGGGAATGACCGGGATCAGCCAGCCGGAAAGGTACGGCGCAAAGAAATATTTCTCCCGCCGCACCGCGAAGCTCATGAAGAAATCCGCCTGGTCCTGCCGCTCGAGGTACATGTAGCCCGAGACGCCGGCGAGGACCGCCGCCGTGAGCAGGAAAATGTAATAATACCCGCCGGTCAGGCCGAGAAACTGCATCGCGGCGTTCTGCCGGTTCTGGATACTGCCGCCCTCGAGCACGAGGAGCGTCCCGATCGGGTAGGTGACCAGCGCGACGGCGCCGATCAGGGCAAGCAGCCAGCTCCGCTCCTTCATGTCCATGAGCAGGAGTTTTCCGAACGGGATTTTCCGCGTCCCGGGCTTTGCGGGCGTTCGTTTTATCTTCTCTTCTGTACGCATATATAATACCCCTTTTTTGCCTGTATGGTTACACTTTTTAGCAAACATTCCGAGTTTTTTCGGCAGCCCTTACTCCTTCCCGAACAGCCGACCGACCTCGTACCCGGCCAGCGATGTCTCGCTGATGAAGATCTCCTCCAGCGTGAGCGGGAGCGCCTCGGCAAACACCGGACCCTTCTCCTCGACCGCCTCCAGCACCTCGACATTCGTGCCGCGGACGAGCAGCGTCAGGAGCGAGCCCTGCCTGGTCGCCCGGATCACATCGAGCTCCTTCATAAGCTCCTTCTCCCGGGCCTTGTCCCCGATCACGCACTGCACTTTCTGCATGTGGAACTTCATGTCCTCGAGGTTCTCGGAGAAGAGGATCCGCCCGCCGTGCATGAGGCCGATGTGGTCGCAGATGTCCTCAAGCTCGCGCATGTTGTGGGAGGCGATGATCGGCGTGAACTCCCGGTCAATCATCTCCGAGGCAAATACACTCTTCACCGCCTGCCGCATCACCGGGTCGAGCCCGTCGAAGGTCTCGTCGCAGAGCAGGTACTTCGTGTTCGCGCAGACGCCCAGAAGGACCGAGACCTGCCGTTTCATTCCCTTCGAAAATGTCCGTATCTTGCGCCCGGCCGGGAGTTCTGCATTTTCCAGCATCTTCCTGTAGCGGGCCCTGTCAAACGCCGGGTAGACCACGGAAAAATACTCCCCCATCGTCTCCGGGGTCGCGTTCGGGAAGAAATAGCCCGTGTCCGCGATGAAGCAGATCTTCTCCTTCGCGTGCGGATTCTCGAAAACGCTCTCCCCGTCGATCAGAATATCCCCGCCGTCCGGCGCGAGCACGCCCGCGAGCATCCGGAGCATGGTCGATTTGCCCGCTCCGTTGGTCCCGACCAGCCCATAGACCTGGCCTTCCCTGATGACGGCGCTCAGCTCCTTCACAGCCTCGATGCCGCCGAAATTCTTTTTTACACTGTTAATCTCGATCATTGCCGCTGCCTCCGTAAACTTTGCGGACAGCCGTCACGACGGCCTCTTCCGTCATGCCGAGCTCCCTGCCTTCCCTCACGAGGGAAATGAATTTCTCCTCCCAGATCCTGCGCTTCTTCTCGTTGACCGCCTGGTCCCCCGAGACGAAGCTTCCTCGGCCTTTCACCGTGTAGGTGAAGCCTTTCATTTCCAGGATCGCGTAGGCTTTCTGGATCGTGTTGGGGTTGATGGAGAGCTCGGACGCCATCTGGCGGACGCTCGGGAGCTGCTCCCCGGGCTGCATCACGCCGCCCGCGATCAGCATCTCGTATTTTTCCACGATCTGCTCGTAGATCGGCCGCCGGTCCCTGATATCGATTGATATGAGCACGTTACCACCTGCCTTTCGTGCCGGTTAATGTGTTAACTGTATTATATATGCTAGTACACTTGTTGTCAACAGGAAAAACTTCAGGGACGGTTCTTAAAAAACAGCGGTTCTCATCGCGAGAACCGCTGTTTTCAGAGAACCGTCCCTGGGAACCGTCCCCATCACTTCGCAATCACCAGCTCAGCCGTATCGATTGCCTCTTTGACCAGCTCGTCGATCCGCTCCTTCAGCTTCGTCTCCGACCGCTCGATGATGTGGAGCAGCGGCTTCGTCACCGGGTGCTTCGCCACGAAGATCGTGCAGCAGTCCT
>DFFD01000191.1:6950-10802 GCA_002369495.1 Lachnospiraceae bacterium UBA3785
TAGGGCAGGATCGAGGTCTCGTAGGTCCCGATCTTTTTGGAGATGTCGACGATGTCATTTTTGTCAAAACCGATCAGCGGACGGTAGACCGGCAGGTTCGCCGCCGCGTCCGTGACCACTAGGCTCTGCATGGTCTGGCTCGCGACCTGGCCGATGCTCTCGCCGGTGACGAGACCGAGGTCGCCCTCCTCCCTCGCGAAATGCTCCGCGATCCGCATCATGTATCTCCGCATGATGATCGTCAGCTCCTCGTGCGGGCACTCGTCGTAGATGTAGAGCTGGATATCCGTGAAATTGACCACGTGCAGGCGGACCGGTCCGGTGTATTTCGCGAGCTCCGCCGCGAGGTCCACGACCTTCTGCTTCGCGCGCTCCGACGTGTAGGGCGGCGCGTGGAAATAGACCGCGTCGATCGTCACGCCGCGCTTCGCGACCATCCATCCCGCGACCGGCGAATCGATCCCGCCTGACAGGAGCAGCATTGCCCTGCCCGCCGTCCCGATCGGCATGCCGCCCGGGCCCGGGATAATTTTGCTGTAAATGTAAACCTCCTCGCGGATCTCGACGTCAAAGAGGATCTCCGGCTCGTGCACGTCGACCTTCATCTCCGGGAAGTTCTGAAGGATCGCCTCCCCGAGCGCCGCCGAGACCTCCATGGATGTGAGCGGGAATGTCTTGTCCACGCGGCGGGCCTTGACCTTGAAGGTCGCCTTCTCGCCCGCGTGCTCCTTCGCAACATAGTCGACCATGTCGGCTTTCAGCTTCTCCATGTCCCCGGTCTCATAGATCACGACCGGGCAGATCCCCACCACGCCGAAGACGTGCGTGAGCTGGGTGATCGTCTCGTCGTAGTTCCAGTCTCCCCCGCAGTTGACATAAATCCTGCCGCGCGTCTTCCGCACGGAAAATTCGCCGTCGATGTGCGAGAGCACCGTCCTGATGCGCTTTGCGAGCGCGTCCTCAAAGATGTGCCGGTTGTCTCCCTTGATGCCGATCTCCCCGTATTTGATCAGGAAAGAATTGTACATAGTCTCCTCACTTTCTTCTGTAGCGGCGCAGCATCGGCAGCACTTCCCGGAGGGCCGCGAGCGCCTCGTCAATCTCTTCTTCCGTGTTCAGTTCCGAAAATGAAAACCTCACCGACGACTCCATCTCCGTCCTCGGTGCCCCGATCGCGGTCAGCGTCGGCGAACCGGCTCTCTTGTGCGTCGAGCAGGCTGAGCCGGCCGAGATGTAAATGCCGCGGTCCTCCAGCGTGTGGAGGAGGACTTCCGAGCCGACGCCCAGGAAGGCCGCATTCAGGATGTGCGGAGCCCCCTCATCGCCGGGCATCCCGTGGATGACCACGTCCGGGATCTCCGAAAGCCCCGCTGCCAGTCTCTCCCTGAGCTTTTTAAGGCGGCTGATCTTCTCCTCAAAACCCGTGTAGGCCTCCTCGCAGGCGACGCCTAAGCCGGCGATGCCCGGGACATTTTCGGTGCCGGAGCGCATGCCCCCCTGCTGGCCGCCGCCGTAGATGAGCGGCAGCAGCTTTGCCTGTTCCGCCTTGTAGAGGAAACCCGTGCCCTTCGGCCCGTGCAGCTTGTGCCCGCTCACCGAGAGAAGGTCAATGCCCAGCTCCTTCGGGCAGATCCGGTACTTGCCGTAGGCCTGGATCGCGTCCACATGGAAGAGCGCTTTGGGACAGAGTTCGGTTTTCATTTTCCCAATCGCCGCGATCGGATTCACCGCGCCAATCTCATTGTTCACATACATGAAGGAAAGAAGGATCACGTCCTCCGTCATCTTCTCTCTGAGGACCTTAAGGTCAAGACGTCCCTGCCCGTCGACCGGGATCCGCTCGATGGAAAAACCCTCCTTCTCGAGGAATTTCAGGGGTTCGGAGACCGCGGGATGCTCAAATGCGCTTGTCAGGATCGTGTTCCCCGCGCGGCGGTTCGCCAGCGCGCCGCCGATAAGCGCCCAGTTGTTGCTCTCGGAGCCGCCGGAGGTGAAGTAGATCTCATTTTCCTTCGCGCGCAGGGTCTTCGCGATCTTCGCGCGCGCCTCCTTCACATACATCTCCGCCCGGACGCCCTTTTCGTGCATCGAGGAGGGGTTCCCGTAGTCCTCCGTCATCACCTTGAGCACGATCCCTGCCGCTGCCGGGGAGACCACCGTGGTCGAGGAGTTGTCAAAATATATTTCCTTCATACTCTTTCCTGCCGTTTCGATTCGTTTTCATACCATACTACCTTATTTATTATGAAGGAAAATGTCAAGAAAAAAGTGAGCCCCCGCGCCAAAATTGCGCGGGGGCTCCGGACGCTGCCGGTATTCTTATGCATTTTCATTCTGTGCGGCAGCCGCCTGCTCGTGGCTGAAATCCCTGACCTTCTCGTCCAGCTTCACCTGGCGGAGGATCAGGATGATCACGACGTAGAAGATGAACGGGACCACGCTGGCCAGGATGCGGATCGCCATGATGGAGGAGGCCGGCTGCACCGCAAGCGTGCCGTCGTAGCCGACAAGGCTTAAGATGGCACCGAGCACGAAGCCGCCGAACGCGCCGCCGATCTTGGCCATCAGGCCGAAGACAGCGCCCATCGTGCCTTCCATGCGCTGGTTGCCCAGCATCTCATTGTAGTCCGCGCAGTCGATGATGTACATGTTGAACATCATGGAGAAGGGCACGGCGCCGATCGAGGTGCAGAGACCCGCTATCAGGACGAGAACGAAATTCTTGCCGGCGATGAGCATGATGGCGGAACCGATGAGGCAGAGGATGAAGCCCAGGGTGACCATCTTGTCCTGGCCCATCTTGCGGCGCATGACCGGCATCACGAAGGCAAGCGGAATGCCGATGACCGTGAAGGCTGCGGTGACGCTCATGAGGGCGACATTTCCGACAACGTGGGTGAAGTAGTAGACGCTGACACCCATGCTGGAGATCGTTGCAGCGAGGAAGCGGACGATACCGATCTTGACCGCCGGAGCGTTGGTCTTAAAGAGGTTCACGATGTCCATGATCTTCAGCTGCTCGGACTTGACGTCAGCCTCCATGTTGTACTGCTCCTTGATGGTAAGCATGCGGACAAGGCCGAGGACGGTCAGCGGAAGGGCCATCATGCCGATGAGGCGGCTCCAGCCCGCTGCGGAAGTGGCGATCCTGGCCACGCCCATCGGGAAGAGGATGTTGAAAGTGAAGCCGGCGCCCATCGTAAAGAAGCCGCTGTAGGCTGTCAGCTTGGTCTGCTGTTCCTTGGTCTTGAACGCGCGGACCAGGTAGACGACGTTGTTGCCGTTGAGGAAGGTCGTGCAGACGGCGTTCATGAACACGTACATGAAGAAGATCCAGATGTATTTTGCCGTATTGCTGAAATGTGTCGGCACGGAGAAGAGGCCCCAGGTGCTCAGCCACAGGAAGAGCATGAAGATCTCATAGGGACGGCCCTTGCCCCAGCGGGTCTGCGTCTTATCGATGATGATTCCGGCCACCATGTCGGTGACGCCGTCGATCAGCTTGGAAAACAGTAAGACCGTTCCGACGATGACCGGGCTTAAGCCCAGCGTATCGGTGCAGTAGACGCTGACGAAGCCGAGCACCAGCACGGAGATCGCGACCGAGACCGAACTTGTGGACCAGAGCATCAGACGGCCGATGCCGAGCTTGTTGTCCGGATTCTTGACTCTTTTTTCCTGACTCATTTTGTTTCCCTCCTCTTAATAAGGCTGTTCTCATTTGCTCTTTAAGAGCTTTTCTGGCCTTATCATAACGAAAATGAGCCCGCCCGAACAGAAAACGAATGAACTTGAGGGGTGATTTTTTGTCAATGTTCAGCACCCCCTGAAAACCGACGAAGTCACGGACAG
>DFFD01000191.1:10879-13394 GCA_002369495.1 Lachnospiraceae bacterium UBA3785
CTGTCCGTGACTTCGTCGGTTTTCAAGGGGCGGGCAAGGCGCGGAGCGCCTCTGAACGCCACATGAAACAGCCGCGGAGCGGCTGTGAATGGGGGCGCGGAGCGTTACGCCCCGCCCTCCTTGCCGGCCCGGTACTCGGAAGGCGACTTCCCTGTCTTCTCGCGGAACGTCTTCGTAAAATAGCTCCGCGAATTAAACTGCAGAAGATCGCCGATCTCCTCGATGCTCATCTGGGTCGAGAGCAGGCATACTTTCGCGTATTCGAGCCGGGCGTCCTTGATGTACTCGCTCATGCGGATCTTCATCTCCTTCTGGAATTTCCGCGTGAGATAGTATTCGGTGTAGCCGATCTCCTTCGCGATCCGCTGCACCGAGAGGTCCTCGGTCAGGTGGTTGTCGATGTACTCGCAGCACTCCCGGATCTGCCTGGAGCAGGCGCCCTGCTGCTTTGCTTCATGGACATGCCGGATGAAATCCTCCAGCATCTCGATCGTCAGGCTTCGAAGCTCCGTCACGGTCCTGAGCTTATCTGCGCGGAAGAGGTATTGATTTTCGAGATCCAGAGCGACTTTCGGCGAGAGGCCGCCTTCTATGGCTGCCCTCCGGAACAGAGCCCCGCCGGACGCCACCTTGTTCGCCTCGCTGCGCAGCGGATTGCCTGCCAGCGGCAGGTCCAGGACCGAGAAGTTGAGCCCGGCGAGAACCTTTTTATAATTCAGGTTTCCGTCCCGGACGCACTGAAGCAGGAGCTCCTCCTGCCCGTGGAGCAGCTCGTAGTCGATCCAGCTGCGGCTGGCCGTCTCCTTCGGCCCGTTCTCCTCCCTGAGAAGCTCCGTCTGAAAATGAATATCGACCGTCGCGAGCGCCTTCTTGTGGATCGTAAAATGCAGCGCTCTCGCACAGGCAATGAACGACTGCGCCGGCACGACCGGCACTTCCGAGAGCGTCTTGCGGTAGGTGTCGATCTCCGAGTGCAGGATCGCCCCCTCCGAAACCATCGTGCGCGGCAGGGCCTCGAGGTACTCGCGGGACGCGCTCGCGTAGAAGACAGGCCCGAGAAGCACCAGAAGGCGTCCTCCGTTCCCGAGCGTCACATATTCGCCGAGCCAGATCATCCCGAACCGGCCGCTCATCATGAAGGGCATCGTGAGATCCCTGGCCTCACCGAAAGCGTACTCCCGGCAGCCGCTCATCTCAAAGAGTTTCAGAAGCTCCTTCTCGTGCAGGGCGCTGCAGAAAAAAAGCTGTCCGCTCTTAGCTGAAAATGCCCACATGCTGATCCTGTGGCTGCTGTAAATAAACCCGAGCAGGTGGTTGAGCCTCACTTCCACGGGGTCGAGGCTGCCCATTTCCTCCAGTTCCATATCTTTTCCCTCCCGAACCAAACACATATATTTATTATACTTCTTCGGCCGGGCCTGCGCAATTAAAAAACCGTCCCTGTCAAACTTCAGGGACGGTTCCTGGGGGACGGTTCTTAGAAAAAAGCGGTTCTCGTCATCGAGAACCGCTTTTTCCTAAGAACCGTCCCTGGGAACCGTCCCCATTATCTTATTCACCTCTTCAGGATCTCCATAAACTCCTCCCCCGTAATCGTCTCATGCTCATAGAGGAAGGCCGCCAGCTCATCCAGCTTGTCCCTGTGCTCAAGGAGAATGCTCTTCGCCTTGTCATGCTGCTCCTTCACGATCCGGACGACCAGCTCGTCGATCCGCTTCGCCGTCTCCGGCGAGCAGGCAAGGGACGTGTCGCCGCCCAGATACATATTGGACTGGGTCTCGAGCGCGACCATGTCGAACTCGTCCGCCATGCCGTAGCGCGTGACCATCGCCCGGGCAAGCTTTGTCGCCTGCTCGATATCATTTGAAGCGCCTGTCGTGATCGAGTTGAACTTCACTTCCTCGGCGCAGCGGCCGCCGGTCAGCGTCGCGATCTTGTTCAGGATCTCCTCCTTCGACATCAGGTACTTGTCCCCGGTATCGACCTGCAGCGTGTAGCCCAGCGCTCCCGAAGTCCTCGGGATGATCGTGATCTTGGTGACCGGAGCCGAATCCGTCTGGTACGCCGCCACCATCGCGTGGCCGATCTCATGGTAGGAGACGATCCGCTTCTCCTCATCGGAGAGGACGCGGCTCTTCTTCTGGTAGCCCGCGATGACGACCTCGATGCTCTCCTGCAGGTCCTCCTGGGTGACATACTCCCGTTTTTCCCGGACAGCCCTGAGAGCCGCCTCGTTGACGATGTTGGCAAGCTCCGCGCCGGAAGCGCCTGCCGCGGTCCGCGCGATCGGCTCAAAATCGACATTGTCCGCCAGCTTCACCTTCGAAGCGTGGACTTTCAGGATATCGATACGGCCCTGAAGGTCCGGCAGCTCGACCGGGATCCTCCGGTCAAAGCGGCCCGGGCGCAGCAGCGCGGGATCCAGGCTGTCCGGCCGGTTGGTCGCCGCCAGGATAATAACGCCCTTCGACCCGTCGAAGCCGTCCATCTCGGTCAGCAGCTGGTTCAGGGTCTG
>DFFD01000191.1:13447-16457 GCA_002369495.1 Lachnospiraceae bacterium UBA3785
TCAGGGTCTGCTCGCGCTCGTCATTCGAGACCATGCCGCCCGAATCACGCTTCTTGCCGATCGTATCGATCTCGTCGATGAAGACAATGCAGGGGGCATTTTTCTCAGCCTGCTCAAAGAGGTCGCGCACCTTGGAGGCGCCCATGCCGACGAACATCTCGACAAATTCAGACCCGGCGATCGAGAAGAACGGGACATTGGCCTCGCCGGCGACCGCCTTCGCGAGCAGCGTCTTGCCGGTGCCGGGAGGGCCGACCAGAAGCGCGCCTTTGGGGCATTTTGCGCCGATCTCGACGTATTTCTTCGGGTCGTGCAGGTAGTCGACCAGCTCGACGAGCAGCGATTTCGCCTCCTCCTCGCCGGCGACGTCCTTGAAGGTGATGCCGGTGGTCGAGGGCACATAGACTTTCGCGTTTGATTTTCCGAAGGACATGAACGGGTTGCCCGCTCCGCCGGCTCCGGTGCGGTTCATCATGCTCCGCAGCAGTATGGAACCTAACAGATAGAAAATAACGCCCGGCAGCAGTATGCCGATGAGGAAATTCTGCAGCGGCGACTGGATCTGGACCACCCTGCCGAACTTGCAGCCGCACGCCTCCAGGCGGTCGACAAGCTGCGGATCGTTGAAGGCGGCCGTCCTGTAATAGTTCGACGGCTCGGCCTTGTCCTCGAAGTAGATATAGTCTGTCTCGATCTGGGCGACGGCGATCTCTTCATTTTTCACCATATTGAGGAAGGTGCTGTAATCGACGTCCTTGATCGAATGCCGCGTCATCAGCGGGAGCATAAACGAATTCAGCAGGATCGTGATCATGACCGCTGTCAGAATGTACGCGATGATCGGTTTTCTCGGGCTCTGAACCTTTTTCATAGGGTCCTCCTTTCGCTGTTAGCACTCGTTTGTCCTGAGTGCTAACCTATTACAGAGTATACTCCCTTTGCCCGCCTGAATCAATAAAGGATTTATAAAAAAAGCAGGAACAATTGCGCCGGATTGTTTATGCGAAAGGTGACAAAACCGCCGCCGGATGGCATAATAGAGTCATACCGAAAAGTGAGGAACCGAACATGAGCGCACTTCAAAAAATCTGTTACGTACTCCTGCTGCTCGCCGATCTCGCAGCCCTTGTCTTTTTCGGCGGTGTGGGTATCTTCGGCATCCCTGCCGGAAAGGAAATCATTATCCTGGCCGCCATGCTTGTCACTTTCGCGCTGATCACAGCGGTCACCGTGACAGCCCTGGTCCGGACCGCGAAAGGCAAGGAAGGGCCTCTTTTCCGGAATTCCGTGCTGATGAAGCTGTGCATTTTCTTCACGGGCGCGGCGTTCACTTTTCTCGCATTTGACGACTTTGCGGCCCCATTTCTGGTCTTCCTCTTCGCGGGACTGCTCTTCGGAGCGGCAGCCATCCTCGTAATCAGGCAAAAACCGCGTTCCGGCCGCATAGCCGGGCAGGCCGCCGCCCCGTACTCCTTCACCTATAAAGGAAAATGGGAATGGGACGCCGCAGCCGCCGAATACCTCCGCCTGAACGGGATCCCGGACATTAAGGACCTCACGGACGAACAGAACGACCTCATCTACGATTACACGGCGACACCGTTCTCCTACTTCTTCTGCTGGCTTGCCGTCTCCGGGTTTCTGAAGCAGGATTTCTATGAGGAATTCCCGGATGAAGATCTCGTCCGGAAAATGAAAGACCGCCGGCTCACCCCGGTCGAAGTCCTTGCCGCGGAGGACTATTATTTCGGGAGCGAATACCTGCTCGAGGGCATCATCCCCTTCTTCAGAAGCTACTACGACACGCAGGGCCGCTTCACCGGACAGGATAATTATCTCTGTGACTATTACGACGCGATCGGCAATCCGGACGACCGCTATTACTGCGTTGATTTCTCCTGGGATGTGCTTGACCGCCTGCTCCCGGTCATCGAGGAGAGGTACCAAAGCTGGAACCGGAGCTTCTCCGCATACGACTCTTCCGACTTCTACGACGACAGTACACCCGTCGCCTCCGGCGTGCACTCCGCCCTCTTTGACGCCGACCTTACTGTGTACAGGACCGGGGTCAGGCGGGCGGAACTTAACGAAGCGGACATCAGCGGTTACCTTGCGGAATGCCTGGCCTGTCTCGACTCTCTGCCGAAAACCCAGATTGAGAAGCTGGAACGGTGGTTCGACGGGCAGTACGGGGTCGAGGAGACGCCGGAGATCACCTCGATCAGGGAATTTTCACCTCACTCGCTGTATCTTGCGGATCCCGCGGTCCCCGGGGATGTCGTATTTGTCGTAAGCGGCGAAGCTTCCTTCGAGCCGGAACACGGGATCTCCTTCACCGTCCGTAACGGCCTCGTCATCGACTGGGGCTATTCCTATGATTTTGAGGATCCCTACAGCGATGACAGCCGTAAGAAGTATGACGTGACAGCTTCCATGGATTTCTCAGCCGTCCGCGAAGAAGCCGATGCGGCAGGCAGCCCTGCATCCGGGACCTGAATCATTGCGAATTGGCAATGAATTTTCCGCTCCGCTATGGTATAATTGAGAAAAGCGATACGTAAAGGAGGTTCTTCCATGAAATACCTGTTTGAAAGGATCGCCGTCGCCATCGTCGGCATCGGGCTCTCCGTCATCGCCGCGATCCTCGGCATGTACCTCGTTTTCAGCACTGAGCTCAAATTCCTGCAGCACCTGCTCTACTCCGTCGTCTTCATCCTGCAGCCTGTCATGACGGTCGTCCTTATCCGCTACATGTTCCGGAAGCAGGGCGCCCGCCCGGCGAAACCGGCCGAGCCCGACGAGTACGAGGATGACGAGGACTACGAGGATGAGGAAGACGAGGAGGATGAGGGCGAGGCCCCTGCCTTCCATATTCCGCTGCCTAAGAAAAAGCCGGCCGCTCCCGCGGCCCATACTGCCCCGGCAGCCCACTCCGCGCCGGCCGCTCCCGAGTCTGCTCCGCAGGCAGCGTATGACAGTGAGATTCCCGAAGCCTCCTTCGATACCGGCT
>DFFD01000048.1:0-12392 GCA_002369495.1 Lachnospiraceae bacterium UBA3785
AGGGGTGACCACGATGTACTCCTTGTAAGCGCCGCCGCCGAGACCGGTGACCCGGTCGCCGACCTTGAAGCCGGTCACTTTTTTACCGATCTCCGCCACCACACCGACGGACTCGTGGCCCAGCACGTCGCCTTCCTTCGCCGTCTGCCATGAATAGAGCTCGGAGTGGCACATCCCGGTCAGCGTCACCCTGACCAGCATTTCATTATCGCTGATCTTCGGAATGGGGACCTCAATGATCCTGCTCTTGCGCGGTCCCGCCATAACCATCTGTCTCATATTTCCTTCCATGATGAAAACGCTCCTTTCAATCTTGCTTTGATAAGCAGATTATACCCTGATCAAGGACAAATCGTTATCACGGAAACGGCAACAATCTGGACAAAAACGCTGTTTTCCGGTATACTGTGGTCATATCAGAAAAAGGAGGCTGAGTGCCATGTCGCTTCTTTCCATCGGATTTTCCCCGTCTGTATTTACGGATTGTCCGCTCCATAACCATGACTGCTATGAAATCATTTTAAATAAAGAAGGTACTGGAACGGCGGAGATCGGCGGACGGAAGGTTCCATTTTCTCCCGGAACGATCCATGTGATCCCGCCGAACACCCCGCACAGAAAACGCGCCGAGAAGGGCTTCCGGGATCTTTATCTTCACACTGACTCTCTCCGGCCTTCCGGGGCTCCGTCACTTCTCCCGTCCTCTTCCTCCGAACCGCTTTTTCTCTCCGACGACGCCGGCCGGACCATGGAGGGGCTCTTTACCATCCTTCTCGGCCGGAGTTCGCTCAGTCGGGGGAGCGATGTGATCAGCATGAGTCTCTTCGATATCGTGCTTCGCCTGATCGCCGAGTGGTCGCAGGCGGAGCCGTCCGACCCGGTTGTGAGCGATGTGATCCGCAGGATCTCCGAATCCTACAGCGACCCGGAATTCGAGGTCACGGACGCCCTGCTTGCCACGGGCTACAGCAAGGATCATCTGCGCAGACGATTCGAGCAGGTCACCGGCATGACGCCGGGCAGGTATCTGCGTTCCGTCCGGATCAACCACGCCAGGCAGCTTCTTAAGCGGCAGGACCTGCTGCACCTCTCAATCGGGGAGGTCGCGCTCATGTGCGGGTTCTACGACCCCTCCTACTTCTGCCGCGTTTTCCGCAGCGAGACGGGCGTATCACCGTCCGCGTTCATGAAAGATGCGCAGTGAGCGGCCACGCAGGGCATAATAAGGCAGTAAACAGATCCGTTTGAGGCCCGAACCAAATGCTTCAATGCCTTTGAAAAGATACGGGGTATGTGCGATGGTTTCATTTCGCAAATAGGAATGAATATGACGATGGCTTCACGCAAAGCATCAACCGGAATCTC
Organism: Lachnospiraceae bacterium UBA3785; assembly: GCA_002369495.1. GTDB lineage: Bacteria > Bacillota > Clostridia > Lachnospirales > Lachnospiraceae > Chordicoccus. The sequence goes on from DFFD01000048.1 coordinate 1,366, forward strand.
GGGAATCTCGTTTCGGTGGATTCCGTCACCCGTCAGCTCCACACGCCAGCGAATGTGCATAGCCCTAAGGCCCCGCTCGATCGTGTAGCGCCCGGTCTCGAAATTTCCCACATCCGCAAGCGCCATGTAGCACTCCGGGACCAGCCAGTTTCCGAGGTTGACGCCCCGGATCTGAAACGTCCTGCCGCTGCCGTCAAGGAGCCTTTTTCCGTCTGCTCTGATAATTCCCCGATTCTGCATTGCGTTTCTCCCTCAGCAGCCTTTCCTGCCACTCTTGTGGTCCGCGATCGAGCAGGCGCCCTGTGTCCCGAACTCGACAAGACCCACATACTCCTGCTTCAAATATACTATACACATGTGGCTGACATTCATTAATTTTTTCAAAAGTGGCTTATTTTAATGCAGGCTCATTCAAAACCCACTGTGTTAATTCAGTGTCAGCAGGGGATTTGTCAGCAGGCTCTTAATTATATCCCTGTAGACATCTCCCCCTTTTATCTCGGTAATTGTTGTTATTTTCTTCCCGGCATCCTTGCTGCTGGCTCCGCAATGGTATACCTTCATGGTCTTTGTTCCATAATCAAGCACAATATATCTGTCGTGGACTTTGTTTACAGACTCCCACTTTGAGACCGCCTTATTCGAGATCCCGAACTTCCCGGCGAGCGAAGTCTGCGTCAGCCCTTTTTCCCGGAGATACACCTGAAGCCCGGCAAAAAGAGCCGCTTTTCGCGGCTCTCATTAACCTTATGTCATTCTTCCGGGCTGTATTCCAGAATATCTCCCGGCTGGCAGTTAAGCGCCTCGCAGATTGCCACCAGAGTGGAAAATCTGATCGCACTCACCTTGCCGGTCTTAAGTTTGGAGAGATTCACATTTGAAACTCCCACACGTTCTGACAGCTCATTCAGACTCATTTTTCGGTCCGCCATAACCCGGTCGAGCCGCAATACTATTTTTCCCATACGTGACCTTCCTTATAAAATCTCATCAACTTCGTTCTGAAGAGCCCTGCCGTATTCCAGTATCGAGTAGATACACCAGAAAAGAAGAGCCCCCATGACAGCCGGACCGACACCGACAAATACCAGAAGCGCCGCCGTCAGCATGATAAACGCATACTTAAGCTTGCCTAATATCCTGTCTGAGAAAGGTGTTGTCTCCCGGCTGAGCTCTTTAAAGATATCTTTAAAAAGACCCAGAGCACATGTGACAATGGCGCAGAGGATGGCTGCCACGGCACAGCTCATTGCGATCGGCAGTGCATAATTTCCCGCGGCAAAAGCCCTGTCATAGTTTATCAGGAAATCTATATTGCTGCCCCCTATTCTGAGGTTTTCGACGGTTACCGAACCGGCTTCCACCGCTTTTCCGACATGCTCATCAATCATTCCCCTCTGCGTAATGCAGACAATCGCTCCTACGAGCGCCAGTACGATACCGACAATTGTCACAATCTGCAAAACGGAGACCACCCGTGATGATGTCCTGCAGCGGTTTCTGACAGCCTCCAGCTTCCTGCTCTGTTCATTCATGATTCTTTCCTCCATTGGCTTTTAACAGTTTAAATCCTACCTAAACGTTTTTCGTTAACGATTTAATGTTTATCGTTAAGTTAAATATACCAGCCAATGGATCGTTTGTCAATAACTTTTTAATGTTTTTCGTTAAATATTTTTCAACGCACAATAAAAGACAGGTCTTACGCCTGTCTTTATATATTATCTTTCGAAAGTATCGCATGGCTAAAGCACAGCACCGAAAACACAACTGTCAGCCCAAGGTAAATCCACATGCCGAGAGGTATCGACATCACATAGTGACTTCCGATGCGCACCAGCCGCTCATCGTATAAAAGAGAGTCGTTTATCCTCTGAAGCGGAAGGTACTGCCACAGCTGGGCGAGCGTCCGGTTCCGGTAAAAGATCCCGTAATGGATAAAGACCGTCATGAGAAGCGTCGTCATAAGTATCCAGATCGGTACATTGCCGTTGTGCGTAAGCTCTGAGAGGAACATGGTGATTGCCGCGAAAGCTGTAACGATCAAAATACTTGAAGCACACATGATAAGCATCGCCTGTCCGCCCGTGACCATCAGTCTGCTCCACTGCAGCCCACGGATCTGCTGAACGGGCGTGTTCCACCCGTCCATCCCGAAAATCAAAAACTGGATACTTATCGTGACCGCAAGCAGGATGACCGAAACCGCCGCCGTGACCAGAATACCTGCCCCTGTCCTTATCAGCGCGGAATGGACGGGGCCCATTTTTGCGGCCTGTATCAAGGGCCCGGTCCTGTACTTGTGATCCAGCGAGAAGGACTCGCTGAGCATAAGGATCACAAAGAACAGCGTCATAAGATGCACCCGCCGAATAACCGTAAAAATCTGCCTCAAAGCCGGCGTGTAGGCCAGCTTGAGCGGGAACTCGAGCGTATCGTGTCCGTCCCAGAATGCCCTCTCCTCCTCTGAAAGGGCAAGATTCTCATAAAGACCGCTCATCTGATCTTCGAGCAGCGTCTCGATTTTCATTTCCGACAGGTCTTCCCGAAACGGATTGAGCCCCAGATTCATGATGCTCTTCCATACCCAGTAATAATTCTGGTAATTCCATCCGTCGATGCGCCCTTCGTTTGAAGAGCCGTATTTCTTAAAAAACCTTTCTGCCTCTCGAAGCACGCTGTCGTCAAGGGCTCGTCCCGACCATTTTTCGGCAAATTCTCTCTGTATCCGGATATACGTAAGGGGTGAGACCCGCTTCTCCACGATGTTTCCGTCGTCATCAACCCATCGGACAGGCACACCGCGGAAAAATGCGCTCCAGTCATTATTCCGTTCACCGTCTTCGGTCATCACCACCGTGTTTTCGCCCTCCGTCCCGATCGAGTAGAGCGGAATGGACCAGAGGTTAAAAAGGATCGTCAGCCCCAGCATCATGAAAAATGCAAACCACACCATTTTTCTGTCCGTGATCTTCTTTATCTCATATGCCAGAATTCGAACCGTATGCTTCATCTGACCTCCCCGGCGGAGTCGATCATTTTCAGATAAAAATCCTCGAGGCTCCCTTCCGCTTCACTCCGCCTGCCCTGCCACAGGATCTGTCCGGATTTCATAATGATCACCGTATCTGCGATCTGCTCGATGTCGGAGACGATATGCGTCGAGAGCAGCACGATATTCTCCCTGCCGATCTCCTCGATCAGATTTCTGAACCGCACCCGCTCCTTCGGATCGAGTCCCGCCGTCGGCTCATCCAGGATCAGCACCTCCGGACGGTTGATGAGCACCTGCGCGATCCCCAGCCTCTGCTTCATGCCCCCGGAGTAGGTCTTTATCTTTTTACCCGCCATATCGGACAAGCCGACGATTTCCAGGAGTTCCGCGGTTCGCGCCTTCGCGTCATGGTTGGTAAGCCCCTTAAGAGCGGAAAAATACATAAGAAAATCCCTGCCCGAAAACTCCGGGTAATATCCGAAATCCTGCGGGAGATACCCCAGTACCTCCCTGTAGCTTTCCTCTGTTACCGACACACCGTTATAGGTGATATCTCCGCCGGTCGGCGTAAGGATGCCGCAGATCATCCGCATGAGCGTCGTTTTTCCCGCTCCGTTGGCCCCGAGCAGGCCCGTCACGCCTTTTCCCAACGAAAATGTCAGCCGGTCAACAGCTATCTTGTTCTTATACTGCTTTGTCAGGCGATCCACCTTCAGTTCCACGCGTATTCCTCCCACCTGAATGTTTTTCTTATCTCCGCGTATTCTATGACGATCAGGACGGCGGCGGCCGCATACCAGACCCACTGCCAGCCCTCCGGGAGCTGCCATCCCTCAACCTGTATCAGAAGCATCACGCCCGAGACGGCGGCCGACACCGCAATCGCGCTCAGAGCATTTCTCCTTCCGAGAGCGGTCCTTTCCAGTTCCATGCAGAGAGCTGAAGAGATCAGGTAAGGTGTTGTCAGCATCGCCCCCGTCATCATGTACCCGTAACCGCTCTGCCGGCCTGCGATAACCGCCAGGACCAGCAGCAGCGCGATATGCACGATGCCTATTGAGACAAATCTGGCAAACAGCACCCCTCTCTCGGAGACATACGTGACGCTCTCAAGCTCCGTCATCCCGTACCGCCCGGACCTCGCAGAGTCGAAAACAGCTATTCCCGATACAAACGGCATGATGGCAGAGACGGCAGCGATCACCTCCCTGTCTTTATATAATCCCCAGACCGCCACGATGAGCACCGCAAGAGAAAGCAGCCAGACCGGCATTCGAATATACCCCATCTGACTTCTTATGATGTCAAATGTACCGCCCCGGCCTCCCCGGCACTGTTTTCTGTATGCCCTGACGAACCTGTCCTTTTTCCGGTGGTCAGGCACAGGGGCAGCGCTTAAGAGCTGCATTTTTATTTCTCTATTCATGCGTCCCGCCTCCTTCCATCAGTCTCATAAATTCCTTTTTGACGCGGTTCAGCTTCCGGTACAGGGCAAACCGTGAAAGACCGGTGATTCTTGAGATGTCTCGCAGCGATTCCTCATTCATATACCGCAGGATCAGGAGCTCCCTGTCCTCTTCCGACATCCTGCCGAGTGCGAGGTTCACCTGCGCTTTTTCAGCGGCCTTTTCCGCCTCCAGCCCGTCATCCGAGACATCATCCGGGAGCTCTTCCGCCCTTTCGCGTCTCATTTCCTCTGTACACAGGTTTCTGGCGATCGTGTACAGGTATCGGATCCTCTCGCCGCGCTCTTCATAGGGGCTTTTCAGGAAGCGGAGAAATGTCTCCTGCGTCAGATCCTCGGCAGTCTCTTTATTTTTCACCCTGTAATAGCAGAAGCGGTATATTTTGTCGTACTGTTCTTCGATATCCATGGCGCGACTGTTATACCTCCCTCTATACTGTATAATGGATTTTAGCATCAAAAGGTGCGGGTTAATCAAATTTTTGTTTTCAACTGACACATAAAAAAGCAGACAAGCTGATTGCCTGTCTGTCTTCCTATGAACGAATAACTGTCCATTTGTATAGAGAAGAACCATTCTCAGAAGAAAATCGTCTCATTTATCGTCTCAATTCGTCTCACGATTTGGTTTTTGATATCTCGTGGACCTACCTGCACCTATCATTGTTAATAGACCTGCGTCACACATTTTTTTGAGCAAACGAGCCACGGTTGGCTTCGGCTTTGCGCGTGTCTCTTCATCTGCCATACATTACACCCTTTCAAATTGTCGCGACATGTCGCAACTATTCATTTCAAAGCGTAAAGCGGTGCTTTTCAACAAAAATTATATTCGTTTTAGCAAAGTTAATCAATGAAGAAAATAGTTCAGCGTTCAAAAATACCAGTAAAAGACTATTGGCTATATAGCAGCACGCTATGCAAATCTGCCAGAGCCGCACCTGTTATACGATCCTGACTGATCGTAAAGACAAAAATCATCTTTTCGGTAAGCTCAACCACCTGATTTGCTCTGAACCATGCATTGATTCCTGCTTCCCGAACCACGAACAGCAATCTTTTAACCGAGCGGCAGCGCCTTCTTGCCTTCTTGTCTCCTTCGCTGCTGCCTCCAGCCGCTACTCGTTCTGCTCCCTCCCTTCCCGCTTAAAGCAACTCTCACCTGCCTGGACTCTAATTATTTCTGCCTCTCACTTTGCAGACCTGCTATCTCCTTTCGGATAAAGTAAAATCTGCCTGTCCAAAAGGCTCCCTACGAACACTTTCTCTTTAATTTCATCCCTTCAGCCCCGGATTAAAGTAAATTCGGAGCCGTTTACCACTCAAAAGTCGCCATTCAAACTTTATTTTAGCTCCCTGGACCTCACTTTAAAGTAAACAACTCATTTGAGGTCGATAAAAAGTCATTTTCTGACTTTGCAGGGCACTCAATTCTCTGTCTGCACAGCAATCGAGCCCTAAGACCCTCCGCAAAGCCCGAAATACTCTCCGCACGCATAAAAAAAACAGACAGGCAAAATGCCTGTCTGCTTCTTATGGAGACGGTGGGAGTCGAACCCATGACCTCTTGAATGCCATTCAAGCGCTCTCCCAACTGAGCTACGCCCCCAAACGAAAGGTATTATAGCATACCTTTCTTAACTTGAAAAGCCCTTTTTTCAATTTTTTGCAAATCCGCCGAGCGCCTTTTCCACTCTTCTCCCGATCACAAGCGCAACCGCCAGCTTCGCAAGATCCGGAATGATGAACGGGATCACGCACCAGGCCAGCGCATCCGAGACCGTGACCGCCCCCTTCGTGGAGCTGTAGACGATGATGAACCAGACCGTCCCGAAAACGAACACCACGACGTCGCCCAGGAAGAGCCCGAGCGCCTCCGGAATCATCTTCTTCCCGAGCATGCGCGTCATGAGCCCATAGAGAAGCGGAACCGCCGCTGCCCCGATAAGGTACCCGCCGGTCGTCCCGAAGAGGACGCCGATGCCGCCCTTCATGCCCGAGAACACCGGGATCCCGACCGCGCCGAGGAGTAGGTAAAGAAGGATCGCGAAGAGTCCGTCCTGCCACCCCAGGACCACCGTCACGAGGAAGAACCCGAAGGTCTGCACCGTGAAGGGGATTGCTCCCAGCGGGACCGTGATCCATGCGCAGATCGCGATGATGACCGCCGAGACCGCGATCTGGGCCATTCTCACGGTGCTCATAGTGCTTTTTTTCATTTTCTCTGTATTTTCCATGGTCGTACCTTTCCTTTTTGAGCCCCCTGTGCTAGAATCAATTGTAAATTTCAAGGCTCAGTATTCTTTACAATCAGGCAGTCTAACAGACATCCGCCCGATTGTCAAGTTAAAATCGCAAAGGACTTTACAATCATGAAAAAAGAACAGATCTTAGAAGAGCTCCTCATGGCCGACGGTTACCTCTCCGGCGAGGAGCTCGGCCGGAAAATGAACTGCACCCGCGCCGCCGTGAGCAGCGTCATAAAAATGCTCCGCGCCGACGGCTACACGATCGACTCGGTGACCAACCGCGGGTACCGCCTGACCGGGACCCCCAACGTGCTCACCGGCGAGCTAGTCGCCGCGCGCCTGGGTGAGAGCCGTGCGCAGCATGTCCTGGTTCTCCCCGAGATCGACTCCACCAACCGCCTTCTCAAACAGCTCGCCGACGAGGGCGCGCCGGACGGACAGGTCGTCATCGCGGACTGCCAGACCCGCGGCCGCGGCAGGCTGGGGCGGGATTTTTATTCTCCGAAGAAGAAAGGGGTTTATTTTTCCATGCTCATGCGCCCCGACATTCTTCCCGCCGAGGCCTTCAACATCACGCCCTGCGCCGCCGTCGCGACGGCCCGGGCGATCGAGCGCACCTGCGGCGTCTCCCCCTCGATCAAATGGGTCAACGATCTGCTGCTCGGAGGAAAAAAGATCGTCGGGATCCTCACCGAGATGACCCTCGAGGCCGAGACCGGCCGCATCGCGGGCATCATCTGCGGGATCGGCATCAACGTCCTCGAGGAGGAGGAAGATTTCAGTGAGGAACTCCGCGGCATCGCGGGCTCGATTAAAACGGCCGCCGGCATCGAATGCTCCCGCGCCGCCCTCGCCGCCGCCCTCACCGAGGAGATGGACGTCCTCCGGACCGGCTGGCCGGCCTGCCAGGGCGAGTTCCTTGCTGCCTACCGTGAACGGCTCGGCACAAAAGGTCCGATCGCCATCCACGATCTTCTCGGAAACAGAAAAAATGCCGACGCGATCGGCGTCGGCGATGATTTCTCGCTGCATGTGCGCTATGAGGACGGCAGCGAGGAGTATCTGAGAAGCGGCGAGATCAGCATCCGCCCGCAGAGCCCGGCTTAAACCTCCGCGTAATTTCCCAGGAAAATGAACTCCGGGCACGCGCTCCTGATGCGGCCCAGCATTTCCCGAATCTTCGGGTCCGCACAGGAGGCCTCCGCGTCGAGGTAGAAGCAGAACTCGAAGTCGCGGCCGACGAGCGGGCTGCTCTCAAGCTTTAAGACATTTACCTCTGAGGCGGCGAATTCCCCAAGCAGGCGGTAGAGCGACCCCGGCGTGTGCGAGACCGTCAGGATCATCGAGATCCGGTTGGACCCGGCGTAAATCACCGGATCCTTTGCGATGCAGATGAACCTCGTGTAGTTGTTGTCGCTGTCCGAGACCCGGTTCACGAGGGAGACGAGCCCGTAGGTCTCGGCCGCCTCCGGCGAGGCGATCGCCGCTGCGCCCGGATCGTCGGTCTCCGCAACGTAGCGGGCCGCCATGGCGGTGTTCAGCACCGGGATCACCGCGATCTTCCCCTCCACGGTCTTCAGGAACTGCGCGCACTGGCCGATCGCCTGCTCGTGGGAGCGTATGCTCGTGATATCCTCGAACCTCGTGCCGGGCTTCACCAGCAGCTGATGCCGGATCAGGATCCGCTCCGAGCGGATGATCGTCACATCGGCGGTCTTTAAGAGCTGGTAGACGGCCCGCACCGAGCCGTAGGAGTTATTCTCGATCGGGATCACGCCGTAATCGACCAGCCCGGATTTCACCGCCTCGATCACGCCCCCGAACGTCTTGAAGAACATCCGCCCGGAGAGCGGGAACATCCGCTTCGCCGCCTGCTCCGAGTAGGCACCTTTCACGCCCTGGCAGCCGATCCTGGCCTTTGCGGGAAATGTCACGTCCCCCGGCAGCAGCCTCATCTTCTTTCCTGCGATCTCGATCATCTTCTCTTCCTGCATTTTTCATTCCTCCTCGCTGATCAGCTGACGGATCCTGCGGAGACTCGCCGCTGTTTTCGCAAATTTTTCCGGCGTGAGCGACTGCAGCCCGTCGCATTTTGCGTGCGCGGGGTCGCTGTGCACCTCGATCATGACGCCGTCAGCCCCTGCGGCGGCGCCTGCGCGGGCCAGAGCCGGGACATAGGTGTATTTTCCGCCTGCGCTCGACGGGTCGACGATGACCGGCAGGTGCGTCAGGCTCTTCAGGAGCGGCACGGCGGCCACATCCAGTGTTCCGGGGACGGACGGGTCAAACGTCCGGATCCCCCGCTCGCAGAGGATCACGTTCGGATTGCCGCCCGCGAGGATATATTCCGCGCTCATGAGCAGCTCCTCGCGGGTATTTGAAAATCCCCTCTTCAGGATGACCGGCTTCTCCGTCCTGCCCAGCGCGCGCAGGAGCGCGTAATTCTGCATGTTCTTCGCGCCGACCATGAGAACGTCGATATCGCAAAAGAGCGGCAGCTGGGAGGCGTCGTAGATCTCCGAGACGACCGGCAGGCCGTATTGTTCCTTCGCGGCAAGCAGCAGGCGGATGCCTTCGATCCCGAGTCCCTGGAACGCGTAGGGCGAGGATCCTGGCTTGAAGGCGCTGCCCCGGAGGAGGTCCGCCCCGGCCGCTTTCACCGCCTCTGCGGTCGCCATGAGCTGTTCCTCCGACTCCACCGCGCAGGGTCCGGCGATGATCGTGAGGTTTCCGCCGCCGATGACCGCGTTTCCGACCCGAATTACGGTGTCGTCCGGGTGGAACTTGCGGTTTGCATTTTTATAGGGCTCCGCGACCCGCTTCACCGCCTCCACGATGTCGAGCGCGGCGATGAGGTTCATGTCGATCCGGCTCGTGTCGCCGACGAGCCCCAGGATCGTCTGAGAGGCGCCCACGGTCGGGTGCACCGCAACGCCCTGCGCGTTCAGCCAGGAAATGAGACCCTCGAGCTGGTCCGGGTCGGGCCTGTTTTTTAAGATGACGATCATAACTTACTCCTTTCTGCGGGTTCCTTCAGGGACGGTTCCTGGGGGACGGTTCCCAGGGAACCGTCCCTGGGAACCGTCCCCCATACAAAAACCCCCGCGGCCGGCGGCCGCGGGGGTCATTCTCTTCCTCAGGGAACCTTATTGACCCTTTCACGCCCAGCCGAAAAATGCCTTACCCTTCGTAAAGGTAAAGCCGGCAAAGGCGAAAAAGAAGTTGTTCCCGTTTGTTGTTCTCATGGCGTTCACTTGTCCATAAATGTTTTGATATACTTTACCATGTGTACGGCTCGCTGTCAAGCACCGTTTCCTGCAGAAAATGCTGCATGTCAGCCGGCATCCTGACGCCGACCCGGATGCTGTTGCCGTTGAACGGCTGGTAGAACTGCATGAAGCCGGCGTGCAGCGCCGCCCGGTCAAGCCCTTCGATCGGGCCCTTCCCGTAGAGGCTGTCCCCGAGGAGCGGATGGCCGATGTGGCTCATGTGGACCCGGATCTGGTGCGTCCGCCCGGTCTCGATCTGCAGCTTTAAAAATGCGTAATCAGGGTACTGGCGCACAACCTCGTAGTGGGTGACCGCGCTGTCCCCGTTTTCACGGGCGACGCGCTTTATTTCCCCCTCGAATTCACGCGCGATCGGAACGTCGATCGTCCCGAAGCTGTTGTCAAATTTCCCCTCCGCCAGCGCATAGTAGACCTTGCGGCGCGTCCCCTTCTCTGCCTGCTCCACGATGCGGGCGACCGCCGTGCGGCTCTTTCCGAACGCGATGAGGCCGGACGTATCCTTGTCGAGCCGGCCGATGGTCCGGATCTCGTGGGGATCGTGGTTCATTTTGTAATACCAGCAGAGGTAATTGGCGAGGGAATCCGAGAAATGTCCGTGGGACGGATGCACCACCATCCCGGCGGGTTTATTTAAAATGATGAGATCCTGATCCTCGTAGACGATCTCGAGCGGTCCCTGGACCGGCACCGTCTTCTCGCTGAGCTGATCACTGAGGCGCACCTTCACAACGTCGCCCGCGCGCAGAACATAATTCACGCGCACCTGGCGGCCGTTCACGGTAATCCCGTTCGGAGTATCGTACTTCGCCCGCGAGATGTCATGGCTGACAAGTCTGAAATTTTCCTTGATCACATCCCGTACGGTACGGTTCCGCTTCACGTCGGAAGGCCGGGCGATATAGGTGAGCACTCTTAGCATAGAATCTCCCGAAAAAGAGAAGGTCAGTCGACGTCACGCTGCACTATAACATAAGAAAAAAAGAAAGTCTATCCTTGAAATATTTCCCGATCTGTGGTATGAGGGCCGC
>DFFD01000048.1:12519-15895 GCA_002369495.1 Lachnospiraceae bacterium UBA3785
GGGAACCGTCCCCAATCATTAAGAAAGAAGCTCACCATGGAAGTAAACTACTATAAAGAATACAGCTTCCGGCTCGGCCGGCAGATGGAATTTAAAACCTACGGCACAAAGGGAAAGATCTGCATTGCATTTCCCTCCCAGAACGGCCGTTTCTACGATTTCGAAAACTTCGGCATGCACGAGGTCATGCAGCCCTGGATTGACTCCGGCCGCATCATGCTCTGCGCCTGCGACGGCATCGACCGCGAGACCTGGTCAAACAGAAACGGCGACGAGCACGCCAGGCTTCTCCTGCAGGAAAAATGGTTCTCCTACATCACCGATGAACTCGTCTGCTCGCTCCGCCGGAAAAATGAAAACCCCGAAGCCGCCTCGCATCTCATCGCCACCGGCTGCTCGATGGGCGGCTTTCACGCCGCGAATTTCTTCTTCCGCCGGCCGGACATCTTCGACACTGTGATCTCCCTCTCGGGCTGCTACGACGGCTACCTCTTCTTCCCGGGCTCGAAGGACCCGCTGGTCTACGAGAACTCCCCGGTCGAATTCATCCGGAATATGCCCGCGGACCATCCCTACATGGACCTCTACCGCGCTTCCCGGATCATTCTCTGCGTCGGCCAGGGCGCCTGGGAGGACGATCTCCTCAAGAGCACCCGCCGCATGGATCTTGTCCTGCGCGACAAAGGTATCCCCGCCTGGGTCGACTACTGGGGATTCGACGTCAACCACGACTGGTCCTGGTGGCGCCGCCAGCTTCCGTATTTTCTCGGAAATGTCATGCACGGCTGAGGCTCACTCGCCCGCCAGGTACCTTTTCATCGCCGGCAGCGCCTCGAAGGCCGCTGCCCGGCCTGCCTCATAGGTCCTGACAAGCAGTTCCGTGTCGTGGCAGATGTTGCCAATCCCCAGCTTCTCCTTCGGCCGGATTACGAAGCAGTTTCCTGCCTCCTCCTGCCGGCGGATGTAGCGGTAGGTGCGGTTGTATTTCTCATGCCGCACCTCCATCGCATGAATGATAGCCGGATACTCTTTCAGCGCGATCTTCGCCGCCGGAACGAGCTTATTCGGCTTTTTTATGTAGTTCATGGGCTGCGTCAGCACCACGACGTTCCGGTCATACCCCTTTTTCTCGAGGAATCTGAGCGGGACCGAGTCCGAGAGCCCGCCGTCAAGGTATGTCTTCCCGTCGATCTCCACCGGCCGCGACACGAGCGGCATCGAGGAAGAGGCGCGGAACCATTTCATATCCTTCTCCGTGCCCCGGGAGACGTTCCGGTAGACCGCCTTGCCGGTCTCCGTGGAGGTCGCGCAGGCATAGAACACCATCGGGTTTTTCCCGTAGGTCTTCAGGTCGAACGGATCCAGCTCATGCAGGATCGCCTGGTAGCAGAACCGCTCGCCGAAAATATCCCCGGTCTTCATCAGCGACCAGAAGCTGCAGTAGCGCTTGTCCTTCGCGAACCTTAAGTTGTAGCGGATCGCGCGGCCGTGCTGCAGTGATTTGATATTGGCGCCGAAGACGACGCCCGCCGAGGTGCCGACGCCCCCGTCGAAGGTGATCCCCTGCTCCATAAAGACGTCGATGACGCCCGCGGTGAACATGCCGCGCATGCCGCCGCCTTCCATAACGAGACCTGTTTTCATTTTCTCACTCCTCCAAAAGCCCTTTCAGGCAGTCCCGCCAGAGTCTTCCGACCGGCAGGCCGACCACATTGTTGTAATCGCCGTCAATCTTCTCAATATACCGCGCGAACATCCCCTGGATCCCGTAGGATCCGGCCTTGTCGAACGGCTCGCCGGTCGAGAGGTAGAACGCGATGTCCTCCTCCGTAAGCCGCGCGACATAGACGTCCGTCTTTTCGGCAAATGAAACCCTCTCACCCGCCGAAAGCACGCACACGCCGGTCCAGACCTCGTGCCCGCGTCCGGAAAGGAGCCTCAGCATCCTGGCTGCGTCCTCCGGATCGTGCGGCTTCCCCAGGATCTCATTGCCCAGAACGACGATCGTGTCCGCTCCGACGATGATGAGGTCTTCATTTCCGCGGCCTTCCCGGACCAGGTGCTCCCGGACCGCCTCCGCCTTCCTTGCGGCCAGCTCCCGGCAGGCTGCCGCCGGCTCCAACGCATGGACCGACTCGTCCGCCTCCGAGGTCAGGACTTCAAAGTCGAGGCCGATCTGGGCAAGCAGCTCCCTCCTCCGCGGCGAAGCAGAGGCAAGTATGATCTTCCTCACGCCCGCACCTCCGCGAGCGCCCTGTCCGGCTCGTTGGTAAAGATCGCGTCGACCCCGAGAGCCATCATCTGCCGGACATGCTCCGCCCCGTCCACGGTCCAGACCCGCACGGTAAGCCCGGCCTCATGCGCCTTCTTCACGTAATCCGGCTCGGTAAGGTGGTAAATGGCCGGGTGCAGCGCATCCGCGTGAACCGTATGTTTCGCATAATCGACCACCCCGATCGGCCGGTCCGCGTAGAGGAGGCCGGCTCCGGCGAAGGGGGCGAGTTCTTTCATTTTCCGCACCGAGAAATGGTTGAAGGATGAGTAAAACACCTGCTCCTCCATCTTCATCTCCCGGGTGAGCGCGGCGACCTGCTCCTCGATCCCGTCGAACGTAAAGATGCCCGTCTTCAGCTCCACATTGATGAGGAGCCCGGTCGGCCGCATGAGCTCGTAGACTTCGCGGAGCGTCGGGATCCTCGCGTCCTTGTATTCCGGGTGCGTTTTATTAAAATGAAGCCCTTTCAGTTCCGCGAGCGTATAGTCTTTGAGCCAGCCCTGCCCGTCAGATGTGCGGTCCAGGGTCTCGTCGTGGCAGACGACAAGCTCGCCGTCGGCTGTCCTCTGGACGTCCAGCTCGATCCCGGCCGGCTTCATCTCTGCCGCGAGAGCGAAGCTTTCCAGTGTATTTTCCGGGGCGTAGGCTGAGGCGCCGCGGTGCGCAAATATTTTCATTTTCAGGATTCTCCTTCCTCGACGATCACAGGCATCTCCGATTCATAGGTGAGCGAGTAGAGCCTGTCGTAGGACCTTCTGCCCTTCGCGGTGTCCGAAAATTCCTCGATCAGCTGGGCCGCCTTCGGCAGCGTGTTCATATAGAGCTCCATCAGGCGGTCATCCGAGAGCGCCAGACGCGGGTTCGCTTCCTTGCGGACGATGTGGCCGCCGAACCTTTTGTAGACATGGGCGGTCTTCATCAGGCTCGTGAGCAGGTTCCGCTTGAGGTCCGTCCGGCAGACCAGGATGCGGTTGACCGTCACAAAGCCTTTGAGCGCCTTCAGGACGCCCCGCGGGGTCACACCCGGGTAGAATTTCGAGATGATCTCCGCGTACCTCTTCGTCGGGCGGAAACCGTCGGAAAGATCCTCCGCGACAGGGT
>DFFD01000057.1 GCA_002369495.1 Lachnospiraceae bacterium UBA3785
CCGGGTCGCCGACGATGAAGAGGTTCTTATGCCAGCCCGAGAGCACCTCCATGAGCTCGTACTGGAGCCCGTCGATGTCCTGGAACTCGTCGATCATGATGTACATGAGGCGCTCCTGCCACTTCTGCCGGATATCCGCGTGCTCCCTGAAAATGTAGAGCGAAAACTTGATCAGGTCATTGTAATCGAGCCCGAAGCACTTCTTCTCCTGGTAGAGATACCCGTAAAAAATGATGTCCTGTGCCGTCACCGCCGCAAGATACTTGTCCCGGAGGATCTCCAGCGGCATCGTGATCATGTCGAGGTAGTATTCCGGCTCGGTGAGGCATTTCCTGATCTCGATCATGTCGCGGGCATTTCCGAAGGTCATATCCCGGAGCGTGAGCCCGCGCTCCTCGTAGATGATCTTCAGCATCTCGTCGATGTCCGCGTTGTCGAGGACAAGGAAGCTCTTCGGGTAGGACACCGCGTGGCTGTCCTCCTGCAGCACGGAAACGCAGAAGCCGTGAAATGTATTCACGTACCCCGTATCATTGTCCCCGGTCAGGCGGTGAATGCGCTCCCGCATCTCCGCGGCGGACTTGTTGGTGAATGTGACGCAGAGGATATTTCCCGGCAAGATCCCGAGCTCCTCCACAAGGTAGGCGAAGCGGTGCGAGAGCGCACGGGTCTTGCCGGAGCCCGCGCCCGCGATCACGCGCACGTACCCCTCCGTACTGGTAACCGCCTCAAGCTGCGCGGGGTTCAGTCCTTCAAGAAAATCCATCATCTCACCGCTCCTTATCCGAATACATGTGAGGCCCCGGGAACGCCTCGTATCTTTGTTCCTGCCCGTATCAATAGACTAACACAGAAAATTGTAAAATGCAAGAACATTCGTTCGACTTTTCATTTTCCGTTTCCTGTGCTATGATAGACGCATCTTTAAAATGAAAGCAGGTATACCCATGTTGATCGCAGCTTCCATACTGTTGCCCCCGCTCTTCGCCCTCATCCTGTGCGAGGCGGGTTTCAACCCCAATATGATAAGGATCTCCCCGGCCGACCTCGGCGGGAATTACCTCATCTGGCTCGTCATCGGCCTCTTCTTCCGGCTCCTTACGCCGTTCCCCGCGGCCGGGATCGCGCTCACGCTGATCCTCGGGTTCGCGTTCGGGTGCGGGAACCATTTCATCATCCTCTTCCGCCGGACGCCGGTCACGCCGGCCGACCTCCTCTCGCTCGGGACGGCCGCGGCGGTCGCGGGCTCCTACGACATCACGCTCCCGCCGCGCTGCATTGCGACGCTCGCCGGGACGATTCTTCTTACGGCGGGGAGTATTTTCCTGAATGTGAAGGGCCTCCTGCCGGTCCTCGTGCCGGGGATCCTCCCCCGCCTCGTCCTGGCCGCCCTGCTTCTCGGCGCCGTGATCCTCTTAATCCGCGAGCTCGACTTAAGACGCCTCACCGGGATCACCCCGAAACCCTACCGTGTGGTCGCGATGAGCTATGAGCACGGGGCGATCCTGATGTTCCTCCTTGAGCTGGGGAAGCTCTTCATCAAAAAGCCGGACGGCTACCGCCGCTTCAAGGCGAAAGTAAAGCTCCGGCATCTCAGGGAGGACGCCGCGGAGCAGGAAAATGAAAACCCGCAAAAGCCCGTCCTACTCACCGTCATGAACGAGTCCTTCTCCGACATGAGCGTCCTCGGACCGTTCGACTCGGTCAGGAAGCACATTCCGTTTTACCGCTCCATGGAGAAAGACCCCGGCACGATCCTCTACGGCTGGGACTTCGTCTCGACGCGCGGCGGCGGCACCGCCCGGACCGAGTTCGAATACCTGACCGGCAATTCCATGGTCTTCGTCCCGGGCTCGATCCCCTATATCCAGTATGATTTCCGGGATCATCCGGCGATGCCCGCCGAGCTCGCACTTAAGGGCTACCGCACGATCGCGATGCACCCCGAAAACCGCCGGAACTGGCACCGCGACAAGGTCTACGCGGCCATGGGCTTTGAGGAGTTCATCGACCGCAGCGGCTTCCCGGAGGCCCGTCCGATGGTCTTCGGCCACACCGACGACCGCTCGGACTACGAGGAAGTCCTCCGCGTGCTCGATAAAAATGAAGACCCGCTCTTCATTTTCAACGTCACCATGCAGAACCACGGCGGCTACGCGCTCGACGCATTCAGGGAGGCCGGCAAGGAGATCGTCCCGGTCGACCCGGAGTTTGAGGATTTCACGGACGCGGTCGCCTTCGAATCCCTGATGAAGGCCTCCGACGACGCGCTGCGCTTCCTGGTCGGCGAGCTCCGCGAGCGGGAGCGGCCGGTCATCCTCACCTTCTTCGGCGATCACCAGCCGGCTCTCGACGGGGATTTTGAAAATATCCTCGAGCGCCGCGGCAAAATCGCCGGTGAGCCGGACACTCCGGCCCTCGGCGAAAAATACTTCAAAGTTCCTTTCTTCATCTGGACCAACCGCCCGGACCTCTACGGCGGGAAGCGCGATGAACATGAGCCCGCGGACCTGACCAGCCCGAACTACCTCGGGACGGAGACCCTCGCGGCGGCCGGCCTGCCGCTCTCCGGGATGGATCTCTTCCTCCTGCACCTGAAGGAGCGGATCCCGGTGATGAACGAGACCGGGTTCCTCGGCGACGACGGCGAGTGGCACACCTGGGATGAGCCCGGCGACTACGCCGCGGACATCGCCGAGTACCGGAGGATCCAGTGGTACCGGATGTTCGACAAAAAGTGAATCGCGAAAACATCGGGGACGGTTCTAGGCACAAAAAGAGTTCTCGCACTGTTGCGAGAACTTTTTTTGTACAAGAACCGTCCCTGGGAACCGGGCCCCCGTCCCTTTTCAGTTCACAATCTCATGATGCACCACCGTCGCCCCGCGCGACAGCGGTTTGAAGGTGTAGCCCCGGTTCCAAAAGCCCTCAATGATCGCCGGCAGTGCCTCCGCCGTCGACTCCTTGAGCGGCCCGTCGTGCGCGAGGAGCACGATCGTGTCCGCATTCGACGAGAGCGCCTCCGCCACCGCCTCCTCGGCGGTGACCTCCGTCCCGTCTCCGGTCGCTCCGTTCCAGTCCCAGTACTGGTAGCCTTTCTCCTGCACCTCCGCGGCCAGTTTTGTCATAATTCCTTCCGAATACAGCTTCGACTTCTCGTTGGACGAGCCCCCGATGAAGCGGATAAAGCAGGGAACATACCCGATCTGGTCCCGCACGACCGTGCCGATCCGG
>DFFD01000008.1:0-21378 GCA_002369495.1 Lachnospiraceae bacterium UBA3785
CGGCGCCGCGAAAAAGACGAAAGCCATGCCCGCAGGCAGCACGATCAGGAAGATCACCGAAAAGGCGTATCTCTGCCAGGATGAAACGTGGGTCACGCGGCGCACGCCGAAACCGATTGAGGATGCACATCCGCGTTACCATTATGTGTACGGCTTCGGCGACAAGGGGCTCGACGTATCTGTGCAGTACGGCGTGACGATAGCTTATTCAGATATAAAGGACTTGGATGCGGGTTTTCATTTGAGATTCCTTTATACCGGAAACGATGTTGATCTACCGTAACTTATCATTAAGCCTGTGTATGCACCGCAGGGGCCTCTTGCGGTGTATTCTTCTGTCTTAGCGTCCTCTTAATTGACCGATGAAGTCGTCAGGGAATGCTTTGCAGAAGAGCCTTACGGAAAGCTGCCCAAACTGTGCTGGACAGAGCAGGAGCGTTTTCTGGATGTCACATTCCCGAAATTTGATCTGAAATATGCCCTGTAAAAGGAGAAGAAATTATGTTAGAAATCGGAACCAAAGCACCGGCATTTGCCCTGCCGGACCAGAACGGAGTAATAAGAAGCCTCGCAGATTATCAGGGCCGGAAGGTCATCCTGTATTTCTACCCGAAGGACATGACCGCCGGGTGCACGAAGCAGGCCTGCGCGTTCGGTGAACTGTATCCGCAGTTTCGAGAGAAGGGCGCGGTTGTGCTTGGCGTGAGCAAAGACAGCGTTGCGTCTCATAAGAAATTCGAAGAGAAATACGGTCTGCCGTTTACTCTCCTCTCCGACCCGGAGAAGGAAGTGATTCAGGCCTATGATGTCTGGAAAGAAAAAAAGAACTATGGAAAGGTCTCCATGGGAGTTGTCCGGACGACATACCTGATCGACGAGAGCGGAATCATCGTGAAAGCATTCGATAAAGTGAAGGCTGCCGACAATCCGGCACAGATGCTGGACGTGCTGTCGTGAGGAGTATCGCTTCAGAACCGTTCATCGAATATCAAAAAAACAGTCCCGGCAGGCCATAGGGCGGCGATGAAATAGCTGTCGCAGGAAAAAAGGGAAAATATACGGGAGAAGAAATAGAACCGCTGTCAGGAAAGTGGTGGGAGTACTGGAAAGAATACTGGCGATTAAGAGGGACGCGTGACGCATTGCCCAAAGACTATGCCTGCGAGGTGACCATTCCTGTGGATAAGGAGGATCCGCAGGGAAATTGGCAGTACAGCCCGACAGCTTCCGGTTTTTACATAGCCAGGCGCGGATCCTCAGTGCCTGGTTATGTTTCTGCTATGATGAAAGAAAATCCTCTGTTTTTCTGTAACGAAAACAGATTTCAGCAGTCATATAAAAGTGGTGCATGAAGCATGCGGAACCTGCTTGCGGAGAGAGAACGAGTATTTTATAATTGAACTGTCAGACGAACATTTATACTGCCGGTAAAGGAGAATATATGATACACAATCCGATCCTGCCGGGCTTCAACCCGGATCCCTGCATCTGCCGCAAAGGCGATGACTGCTATATTATCGTGTCCACGTTCGAATGGCTGCCGGGCCTGCCGGTCTACCACTCGCGCGATCTTGTGAACTGGGAACTGTACACCCACGTGCTTGACGGCGACGCCGCCCCGGACCTCAAACTGGTCGAGCCGAGCAAGGGCATCTGGGCGCCGTGTCTCACATACTGCGAGGAGGAAGATCTTTTTTACGTCGTCTACGGCGTGATGCGCTCGATGAACGCGCGCTATTTTGACATTGAAAATTACCTGATCACCGCAAAAGACATCAGGGGTCCCTGGTCGAAGCCGGTGTATCTGCATTCGTCGGGGTTCGACGCCTCCCTGCTCCACGACGACGACGGAAGAAAATACATCGTCGCGCTGGAATGGGAGACCCGAATCGGCTACGAGCAGCCCGGCGCGATCTGCGTCGCGGAATATGATCCGAAGGAGCGGAAGATCGTCGGCTATCCGCAGCGCGTCTATACCGGCGGGACGGACCGCGGCTGCATCGAGGCGCCGCACTTCTATAAGAAGAACGGTTACTATTACCTCATGTGCGCCGAGGGCGGGACGGGCTACAACCACTGTGTGACGGTCGCGCGCTCGAAAAATGTCTTCGGCCCCTACGAAGCCGACCCGAACGGGGTCGTGCTCTCCTCCGTGCCGACGCCCTCCTATGAGCGTGATGACCCGGACCACCTGAAGCCGAAATATTATAATCCGGAGGCGCCGTTCCAGAAGGCCGGGCACGGCAGCTTCACGGATCTGCCGACGGGAGAGACCTACATGGTCCATCTGTGCGCCCGCCCGATCGACACCGGCAGCCCCGATCTCCGGAAGCGTTACTGCTGTACCCTCGGCCGCGAGACCGCGATCGAGCGGATGCAGTGGACCGCGGACGGCTGGCTCAGGCTCGCCTCCGGCGGCGTTCTGCCGGAGACGGATGTCCTGCCGCCGAAGCTCGCCGCCTGCCCGCTGCCAAAGGTCCCGGAGGCAGATGATTTTGACGGGCCGGCGCTCGGAAACTTCTACTATGCGCCGCGGCAGCTGCCGGGGGCATTTGCGGACCTTACTGCCCGCCCGGGCTGGCTTCGCGTGCGCGGAGAAGAGTCCCAGGCTTCCCTCAATAAGTTCAGCCTGCTGGCAAGAAAGCTCGTGTCGCTGGGAGAGACGATCACGACGAGGATGGAGTTTGAGCCCGAGGTCTACCAGCACAGCGCGGGCCTCATCCTCTACTACGATCACATGAACAGTCTCTTCCTGCGGAAATACTGCAGCCCGCGCCTGGGCGGCGCGGCGGTCAGCATCCTCTCGCTGGAAAACGGAGAGCGGACGACCTTTGCCGAGGGCATCCCGGTCGACGATAAAAAGCCGCTCGTCTTTTCCCTGAAGCTCGACGGCCGCTACGGGCAGTTTCTGTGGGGATACGACGAGTCGGCGCTCACCCCGATCGGGCCGTCCTTTGACCTTGCGCGCTTCTCGGATGAGGCCTGCGAGTACGGGGAATTCACCGGCACGATGGTCGGGATGTGCTGCATCGACAGCCTGTTTCATCGAAAATGTGCGGATTTCGACTGTTTCCGCATCGAACAGTAAGGCGGCTGCAGGCCGCCGGCATTTTTCGGAGAGTGACATAGACAGTTGTCTGAATAATCTGTCTGTGGTATAATAATAGAGAATCTTTAAAGCGGTTCAGCACCCTCACCCGGGGTGCTGAATTGCTACAATAATAAACAAGAAGGAGGCGTTGAACTTATGATTAGAACGAATGTTGTAACCCTGAGTGTGATCAAGGCAATCGCGTATCGGCGGAAATTACCTTCCGGCGGCTCCGGAATTGTTATTATCCGGGAGGATGTGGCCCAGCCGGGCATTGCTTCGATCAGCAAGACGTCCGGAAAGGCGATCCTCACCGCCAACACGCCCGGGAAGGACTACCCGGAGGAAGCGTTCAAGGAGGCGCTCGAGCTCACATGGGGGCTCCCCTACAAGAAGCAGGGGCCTGTCCAGGTGAAGGCCGGGACCGCCGCAGAGGAGGCTCCCGCGGAGGAGGCCGTCCCGGAGGAAGTCGTCGTCGACAGCGCGGAGTACGGAAAGATCGTCGATCAGTACACCGACAAGAACGGAAAACTCTCCTATGAACTGCTCAATAAGGACCTGATCAAATTCGCCCACTCGAGCAGCGTTGTGAGAAAGATGATCGCGGACGGCGCGAAACCCGAGAAGATCCGCCTTTACGCAGCCGGGACGAAGTTCAGGAACATTTCGGGAAATAAAAACCTTACGGACGCGCAGATCAAAAAGATCGCGGCGCTTCTCGACGAGGTGAGCCCGAAGGGCGTGTTCAAGGAATTCAATGATGAGATCCGGAAATCGCTGAAGAAGAAATGATTGGGAACTGAATGAAGCCGGGCGCTCTGGCGCCCGGCTTTTGCATAGAAGAGAAAAGGCAGGAGACATTTTATGAGATTATCTTTTCTTTCATTTTCCCTGATCGGGGACGCCGCGCTGAAAAGGCTGGACGCGAAAGGTCTGTGCGGACTCTTAAAGGACAACGGGATCGAATCGCTGGACCTTCTTTCGGTGGAACTTAAGCTCTACGGCAGGGAGAAGCTGAAGAGCGCCATGGCGGAGAGCGGCGTCGCCTGCGGCTCGATCATCGCCACGGCGGATTTCCTCACCGATCCGGACAAGGCGGAAAAGCAGCTGCGCGAGGCGCTTGACGACTGCCGGTACTTCGGCACAGACTGCCTGATGATCGTCCCCGGACAGGGCTTCGATGTGAAAAATAAACGCTTCCGCGAGCTCAGCCGCGCAAAAATGCTTGAGATGGCGGCGGCATTTTTCACCCGCGCGGTGGCGGAGGCGGCGAAGACGGGCATCACCGTCGGGCTTGAGGATACGCCCCAGACGATCAAGCCGTTCTGCACGGCGGCGGAGATGAAGGCGCTCTTTGCGCGCGTCCCGGGTCTGCGCCTCATTCTGGACACGGGAAATATCCTTGTGGGCGACCCCAAGGCGGATCTCCTTGCGTACTATGAGGGACTGAAGAGCTATATCTGCCGCGTCCACGTAAAGGATGTGGTCAAGGGCCGCGGCCTGGGTCCGGAGGGCTGCATCGACGGGGAGAGCATCGCAGCGGTGGTGACCGGCAGCGGCATTCTCCCGATGCGCGAATTCCTTCGCCGGCTGAAGGCGGACGGCTACGAGGGGGACCTCTGCATCGAATACGCGGCCCCGAAGGGGATGCACGGCGCCGCCCACAGGGGAAATATCGCGGCCTACGCCGACTGGATCCGCGCCGTCTGGGACGGAACCGACGAGGTGCCGCCGTATATCAGGATCCCGGGGATCGAAAAGCCGGTCTCGCGCATTTTCTTCGGGACGGCCATGATGCCGCTGCTCGCGGGGAAAGACGCCGACGCGCTGCTGGACAGCATGTTCGCCCTCGGGGTCAACGCGTTCGACTGTGCGAGAGGCTACGGGATGGCCGAGAAATCGCTGGGCGGCTGGGTCAGGCGCCGCGGCTGCCGGGAGCGCGTGGTTCTGCTCACCAAATGCGGCAACGTCGGCATGGGAGGCAAAGTCTGCGTGAACCGGAAAGTCATCGAGAAGGAGCTGGACAAGAGCCTTAAAATGCTGGGGACCGACTACGTCGACATCTATCTGCTGCACCGGGACGACCCGATCACCCCGGTCGGCGAGTTCATCGAGTGCCTGAACGAGAAGCAGCGGGAGGGGAAGATCCGGGTCTTCGGCGTCTCCAACTGGAAAAAGGAGCGCATCGAGGAGGCCAACGCCTACGCGGCCGCCCACGGCCTTAACGGCTTTGCGGTCTCGAGCCCCAACTTCGGCCTCGCGGAGCAGGTGCAGGACCCCTGGGGCGGCGACTGCGTGACGGTCTCCGGCGACGCGAACAGGGATGTGAGGGCCTGGTACGCGGAGCAGAAAATGCCCGTCCTGGCCTACTCCTCCATGGGCCGCGGGTTTTTTACCGGGAAATTTAAGAGCGGCGACTACGAAGGCGCGAAGAAGGTGCTGGATGCCGCCGCGCAGAAGGGGTATCTCTATGAGGTCAACATGCAGCGCTTAAATCGCTGCGAGATCCTGGCTGCCGAGCAGGGGACGAGCGTCCCGGACATCGCGATGCGCTATATTTTCGGGAGCGGCATGCAGGTCTGCGCGCTGGTCAGCACGTCGAGTCCCGCCCGGATGATGCAGAATGTAAGGGCGGCGAACAGGCCGCTCGGCGGGGAGGAAATTCATTTCCTGGAGACGGGCGAGCGCGCCTGAGAACAGCAGGGTCCCGGGAGGAGTGAACATGCAGTACTGCAACGCTGAAATCTTTACGCCAGACGGGTTTGTATACGGCGGATTCAGGGTCGAAGGCGGGGTCTTCGCGGAGATCATTCCGGGACTTGCCCGGGGCGGCGAGGACCTTGCCGGCGCGAAGGTGATCCCGGGGCTGGTGGACATCCACGTCCACGGGGCTTGCGGCGCGGATTTCTCGGACGGGGATCCGGAGGGCCTTCGCCGGATGGCGGCGTACCTCGCATCGCACGGGATCACCAGCTTTGCTCCGGCTTCGATGACGCTCCCGTACGATGCGCTCGCAGGGGCGTTTGCGGCGGCAAGGGATCTGCACGATGAGCAGCCCTTCGGATGCGCCCGCCTTGAAGGCATCCACATGGAGGGGCCGTTTCTCTCGGAAAATAAGAGAGGCGCGCAGAACCGTGAGTGGCTGCGCGCGCCGGATTTTGACGGATTTTCTGGTCTTTACGCGGGCTGCGGCGGGCTGATCCGCATCGCGGACGTTGCGCCGGAGCTGCCCGGGGCAGCGGAGTTCACCGCGAAGGCCTCAAAGCTCTGCACCGTGTCCGTCTCGCACACAGACGCGGATTACGGGCAGGCAGCCGCGGTATTTGAGGCCGGAGCCTGCCACCTGACGCATCTTTTCAACGCGATGCCGCCGATCCATCACCGGGCGCCCGGCGTGATCGGAGCCGCCTCGGAGCGGGAACATGTGACCGCGGAGCTCATCTGCGACGGTCTCCACGTGCACCCGGCTGCGGTGCGCATGGCCTTCAGGCTGTTTCCGGGCCGGATCTGCCTGATTTCCGACGCGCTCCGCTGCTGCGGGATGCCGGACGGACAGTATGAGCTGGGCGGGCAGGCGGTATTTTTAAAGGACCGGGTCGCAAGGCTTAAAGACGGGACGATCGCGGGCTCCGCCTCCGATCTTTTTTCCTGTCTTAAAAATGCGGTCTCCTTCGGGATCCCGGAGGAGGAAGCGATCCTGGCGGCGACGCTCATCCCGGCGCGAAGGATCGGTGCGGACGCACGAATCGGTTCGATCGAGCCCGGGAAGAGGGCGGATTTTGTCGTGTGCGATGAGAAACTGGCTGTCAGGCAGGTCTATATGGGCGGCCGCAGTGCTTCAAACGGTGCCTGATCAGCGGTTCATCAGAAAAGCGAAGCCCTTTGCCGTCCGAAGGTCGGGCTCTTTGAAGTGATTCCCCTTGTTCCACTCCAGAATACAGTCGATTCCCGAATCCGCAAGATGCGCATGCGTCCTGCGGATTTCATTTCCCACCTCACGCATGAGGGGATTTCTCGTCTTCTCCTCCTTGTCGCCCAGGCTTAAGTAGACGGCCGGCACGCGGAGGGGATTGTTCTCAACATATTCCGCAAAATGCGGGAACCAGACTGACGGGGACGCGGCCGCGACGCCGTCGAAGCGGGAGGATTGGGCACCCGCCCAGAGCGCGAAGAGCCCGGCGAGCGAGTAGCCGCCGATGAAAATGCGGCGGATCCCCTGCTTTTCGGCGTCCTCCGGGGAGGGGAGGACATTTTTAAGGATACAGGCCAGCGTTTCGGGGGCTCCGTCCCCGAAATCGTCATTTCCGAAGACGGCCGGCGCGGGCCAGGGCGAGAGGTCCTTGTTCCAGTCACGGATCCTGACCGCGAGGAGGCGGAAGGCCTGGCCGCTGGTGAGGGCGCGAATGTGGGAGACCTCGCTCTCGATCACCTCGAGGTCGTGGTCGTCGACCGGCTGGATGAGAAGCGTGTCCGCCTCCGGGCTGCCGAAGGCGAGGATTTCAAAGGGATCTGTTTTTTGCGGGGATGCGGTCATGGGAAGCCTCCTTTGATCGGATGTCGGTATCCTGCAGGGTTATTGTAGGATATGCGGCAGGCAAGGTCAAGAGCCTTCCCCGAACCCCTGGAGCAGGGCTTCCATTGTTTTGCGGCATTCGGCCTGCTCATCCCGGGAGCCCTGCCGGAGCTTTTCCATGTAAGCGTAAAATGCAGACTGCATCAGCGGATGTGTGACGGTGAAAACAGTGACGGCAGGGGCCGTCCGGACAATGGTGACGCCGCCGCTGATCATCTGGATCATGACATGGGGGAAAGGCGCCTTCGAAAGAAGCACCGGCCTGTAATTCGGCCGGCGTTCCGCCGCGTCAAGCACGCTCCGCCAGTGTGCAGCATACTCCCTGCCGGTACAGAAGACGGTTCCGCGGAGGTAATCGACCGGAAAACGGTCCTCCTTAATCTGCCGCTCATCCGGGAGGACGATGAAATCCACGACGGAGTCGGTCTTAAGGCCGGTCATATAGAAATCGCGGCACGTCTCCCAGTCAGCCATAAAACGCGTCCGGTCCGCCTCTTCCGGGAGGCGGGCGGCGATGCGCTCCGCGAGATCCCGGGGCATCAGGGCGAGAGGCAGTGTCTCGCGGACCGACCGGAGACCTTGCCTGCCGTAATACGGGACATTGGCTTCCGGCGGGAGGAAATCCATCCGGATGAGAGGCTGGGACACGGCGGCAAGGTCTTTATAGACCTGCCCGTACTCGGCGAGCACATCCGGATCCGTCTCGTAGTGATAGAGCGCATTCTGCCGGCCCTCACCGGCAAACCAGTTATAGATGAGCGCAGTCCCGGGAGCCAGAAACAGGGTGTGGGAGAAGCGCTGGCCGCACTCGCGGGTACAGTACCAGCCCTCGACCTGTCCGGTCATGTAAAGGGGCAGCCAGCTGCCGATCGCCTCGGTCATCTCCTCGAGAGAACGGTCGATATTGTGGATGATCCGGATGCGGGAGCCGTTCCGGATACAGGCGGCCATCAGGGAGGTCCAGCGGCGGCTGAAATCCGGATCGCGGACCATCCAGGATATGTCCTGGTCGGAATAGAGCAGCAGGGTCGGCGCTTTCTCCGCCGCACAGGTTTGAAGGAAGCGCAGCACCGCCTCCTGGAGACCTGCCGAACCGCGGTAGGTTCGGGTTCCCGTATCATTTTCCGGGATATGCTCCGGGAGAGGCGGCATGACCGGGGCGGGCATGCCGCTGATCTTCTGGAGAAAACTTTCAATGGCGGATGCTCCCGCAGAAGCGGGATCGGAGAGCCAGACGGCGAGGGCGGAGGACATTTTCGAAGAGGAGGAGAGCTCCGGTACGGGGATGCCGGTGAGCCCGGAGAGCGCGTCCAGCCGGTGCCGGGCTTCCGCGTGGTGCGTCAGGCAGCGGCTGACCCGTTCCAGGGCGTCCGGATCCGTCACCGGAATGCGGATCCCGTTTCGCCAGCGGCTCAGGACGGAAGCGTCCATGTCCGCCAGTCTGGAAAGACGGGCTCCGGATATGTTCAGCAGCTCCATCGCGGCGTTCAGACGGCGGCCCAGGCGGGCGGCGTCCTCCGCGGTTGTGTTGGGCCGGCGGCCGGCCTTTTTCGGCGGCTGCGTTTTTTCGTCCGAGAGCAGATATCTCTCGAGGGCAGGCATAAGAGCCGCCTCCCCGGCGGGCGGAGCGACGCCGGTGAGACGGTAGAGAAGATCCGTTTTCTGCTTTTCGTCAGCCAGGATCAGAATGCCTTTGAGAAGCCTGTCGGCCGCGCGGGATCCCGGCGTGGGGATCCGCTTCCCCCGGCGGAAAAGGCTCACATAGGTGGGCTTGCACGCCATGGCGGCGGCGAGCTCTGTATTTCCCGGCGTATCCATAAGCCGGCATATCTCATTCAGCCGTTCGGCAAACATGTTTTTTCCACCTCTCCGGATAGTAAGAAGACTCCCCGGCCGGGGAGCCCTGACAGAAGCATAACACGATTTCGGATTGAAAAAAAGCGAAACAGAATTAAGACAATTGTGTTTATTTTGTTAAGATTTCCTTTATATAGAGAATCTGCTATCATAAATTTGTGAAATATGCCGATGATTTAGAAAGCAATTCAGATAAAGAAGGGAGGAAATCTTATGAGATGTCCGAAATGCGGCGCGGAAATCAATGATGCGGCAAAGTTTTGTACCAGCTGCGGAACCCCGATCGCGCAGAGAGGGAGGCCCCAGAGGCAGGGCTATTCAAGTCCGGGGCAGCAGACCGTGAGGAGGCAGACCGCCTCGCGGGCCGGTCAGCAGGGCAGGGCGGCCGGCAGCAGGCAGGCTTACAGCCAGCCTTATGGGGAGAGGCAGCCGAAGAAGAAATTCCCGGTCGTCCCCCTGATCGCGCTTCTTCTGGTGGCGGTCGTTGCGGTCCAGCTCATCTTCCATCCGTTCGGCGGAGGGAA
Source organism: Lachnospiraceae bacterium UBA3785 (assembly GCA_002369495.1). Lineage (GTDB taxonomy): Bacteria > Bacillota > Clostridia > Lachnospirales > Lachnospiraceae > Chordicoccus. The sequence continues at coordinate 10,046 of DFFD01000008.1, forward strand.
AAACAGGACGGAGGAGGCCTTCAACCGGCTCTGCGAGATGACGAGCCTGGGGACCCAGAGCTACCTCTACTCGAGGATCATCACGGAGCAGCTCCTCGAGACGGATATCACCACGGCCGACCCGGCAAAGGTGAATGAACTCTTCGACCGGTGTCTCGCCGCCTGGGAGGCGACCGGCAAGGCCGCCGGGCAGATGGACAGCATGGCGAGGTCGGTCGCAAAGATGAAAGGCCTCAAATCCATAGGAGGCGCGGCGGCCAAATCCGTCCAGAGCGGCACGGATGCATCAGGGCAGGACGCGATCGGCGAGACGCTCGACGCGGAGACGAGCGTCACCCGCTGCGGGCAGCTGGCCTACCAGTACTCCGGCGACGTGACCTCCTGCATGACCAGGGTCAGGGAGCTCCGGCAGGTCTACAACGGCCGCGGGACGTCCATGGCCGAGTGGAACAGCAGGGCGGAAGTTACGGCGGCATCCTGCACGACGGTTGTATTTCTCTCCGGCGAGGTGACGGAGAGTGGAACGACCCTGCTGAATAACGGCGAGCCGCACAGCCTGCGCACGATCTCCCACAACATCAAGCGGGGGAGCCTTGCGGTGCAGAATACGGATGTCCTTGTGGACGTCGGGGACAGCGGGGCCACCATCGTCATGGGCAGCAACGATACCGTCACGGTGAACCAGAGCGATATCGCGGACAGCCTTCCGACGGGGGATTCCTCGGTCATTTCCGTCAATACGCACCCGGAAGGCGCGAACGACCAGACAATCACGTTCCACAGGACCAGCCTTCGGGCCTGGTTTATCCTGGACGGCGTGGGCGGCTTTACGATCTCCCGCGGCCAGAAGGGCACAACTACGCCGGTGACGCCGCCGGAAGTGCCCGGAGGATGTTTCTTCCCGGTGAACACCGACGGAGAATTCACCGAGCAGGAGATCAACCAGAATTTCCCGCAGAACTGCGGATTTGAGCGCCCCGAGGTTCCGAACCAGCATATCGAGGAGTGGACGCCGCCCATCCATCACGAGGATATTGAGCGGGAGATCGAGAATATAAACAATACGGGCAGCAGCAATACGGGCAGCAATACCGGCAGCACGCCGTCGACGAACAACCCTGTGAGCGAGTCGATCCTCAACGAGCAGAGGACGATCACCGGGGCCCAGGACGGCACGATCACGGTCTCCATGCTCTGGGGCACGCACGACGACGTGGACCTGCACATGGATACGCCGGACGGCAGCCATATCTACTACAGCAACAAGACCGCCGGCGGCGGCACGCTCGACGTGGACATGAACGCGAGCTCGCTGGTGGACAACCCGATTGAAAATATTTTCTTCCCGGACCCGGCGGAAGGCCACTACAAGGTCTATATCCGGGACTACCGGGACAGGACCCCGGATATCTCCACGCATTATCTGGTCCGCGTGAATGTGGCCGGCGAGGAGAGAGTGTTTGAGGGCGATATCGACGCGACGGGGACCGAGATCGTCATTTTCGAATTTGATTATGTGCGGCCGGCGGGCCAGCAGCCCACAACCCCGCCTCTGACCGAGGAGAGCATGAACGAGCGGCTCTCGAACGCGAACGCGGGCGTCGGCGATATCACGGTGTCCCTCGCGTGGGATTCCTGGGATGACGTGGATCTTCACATGAATACCCCGGCGGGCGGACATATCTACTACAGAAATAAAAACGCCGACGGCGGCACGCTCGACGTCGACCGGAATGCCGGCAGCGAGAGAGTCCTCGATCCTGTGGAAAATATCTACTTCGCCGTCCCGCAGAACGGTCACTACAAGGTCTGGCTCAACGAGTTCAGCGACCGGACCGACGGGACCACGCACTACATCGTGCGGGTGAAGATCGGAGATCAGACGCAGACGTTTGAGGGGACGATCGACGGCACCGGCACGGATATCCCGATCCTCGAGTTTGACTACGGCGGAGCCAGGGAGTATCCGGAAGAAACCTTCCAGGGCCACCGGTACAGATTCTACGCGGATCTGGAGAATCCCATGACCTGGAGCCAGGCGCGCGATATCTGCGTCGGCGCGGGCGGCCATCTGGTCACGATCACGTCGGCTGAGGAGATGCAGTATCTCGCAAACCTGATGAACGATTATTTCGCGAGATTCCCGGAAGACAAGGAGCGTTTCTGCAGACCGTGGATCGGAGGCTACGGCATGACCGGCCTCTGGAACTGGGTCACCGGGGAGTCGTTCGAATACTCGAATTTTGCCCCGGGCAAGCCGGACAACAACGGACAGGACGAGTTCTTCCTGCATATCTGCAACGACAGTTACCAGTGGAACGACCTCAACAACGGGGATACGCTCGAGCACCTGCACAGAGGCTTCATCTGCGAGTTCGACAGCCTTGCGGATCTCGACGAAGGCAGCCTGGACCAGTCGCTGAGCGAAGCGGGCGCCATGTCCGGTGACATCACGATCTCCATGCTGTGGGACAGCGAGGACGATTTTGACCTGCACGTATTCACGCCGGACGGCACGGAGATCTACTACTCCAACCCGGTCGCTGCGGGCGGCGAGCTCGACGTGGACGCCAACTCCGAGTCCTCTAACCTGTCCTCCTCGCCGGTTGAAAATATCTATTTCGCCAACCCGGTGCCGGGCCAGTACTGGGTCTACGTCAACAACTATCTGGACCGCACCCCGGACCGCGCCGGCAATTACCTGGTCCGGATCACGGTGGGCGGCCAGTCGGAGACATTTACCGGATCGCTGGCCAATGAGGACGACACCGTCGAAGTCGCGGGCTTCCAGTACAACGGAAGCCCGGCGCAGTAAACCTGAACGATAAGGAGGCGGAAAATGAAAAACGAAGCACTGCTTGACGCCGTAGAGAAGGCGATCGAAGCGCTGGAGGCGGTCAGAAGCGAGCTCCTGAAGGCGGAGGAAGCCGAAGAGGGGATCCGGATCGACTGCGAGCCCGGGGCGGAAGTCACAATCTGGCCGCTCGGGACCGGGCCTGCGCCGGAGCCGCAGCAGAGTGCAAAGCCTGAACCGGCACCCTGGCCTGCGTCGAAGCCGCAGGTGAACGCAAAGCCTGAGCCGGCACCCCAGCCGGAACCCGAGCCGGAACCGCAGCTGAACGTCTGCCCGAACTGCGGCATGCCGTACGAGACGGGGAGCAAATTCTGCATGAACTGCGGGACGCCGATCCTCTCCGCGCCGCCGGCACCGTCTGCGGCGAGGAGCGCATTTTGCATGAACTGCGGAGAACCGCTCGCACCCGGCGACAAATTCTGCATGAACTGCGGAACCCGGGTGTGAGGCGGGGACGCATAACCTGAAAGGAGGGCTTAGATATGTTTTGCCCGAACTGCGGAAAGGAGCTGCCGGAAGGGGCTAAGTTCTGCGACGAGTGCGGTACACGGCTTTCTGACATGCAGCCGGATCAGTATGAGCCGCCGTATCAGGACGCGATACAGGAGATCGAAGAGCAGAATCCCTATGCGGCAAAACCGCCCGCAGGGAAGATCAGCATCGTGAAGATCATCGCGGTCTGCGCGGTCATTGCGCTGCTGATCGGTGTTGCGAGAGCCTCGATCGGCATGCTGCTGAAAACGCGGGAGGATACCGGAAGCCAGAGCGGCGGACCGACGTCCGTCACGATCAGGCCGGCAGGGAATGACGGGAAGAGCGGATCCACCGGAAACAGCGGAAATGCCGGTACAGCCGGGACAAACGGAACCGCCGGGAACAATGTGCCGGCGGGAAATGCCGGGACGAGCGGATCTGCCGGAACGACCGGAGAAGGCGTCCCGGAATGGGACGAAAAATGGCTGCTCGGCGAGAACGAAGGCACAGCCGCCTCCGCGGCGGACTTTTCGACCGATGCGCTGCCGGGCGAGGAGGATTTTCTCTGGTTTTATGACCATGAGGCGAACCTTGTGAACGCGGCGATCCCCGAGGGAGCGGAAGTCATCACGGATTTTACGCGGCTCGCCGGAGGTTGGAAATGCATGGTCGTGCGGAAACCGAACACGGCCCCGACCCGCGAATACTGGAACATTGATCTTGATATGAGCGAGTCCGGCGTCCTCTGCACGCAGCGCTGGTCCGGCAAGGTCGAGGCCGGCGGCGCGTTCGAGGACCTCTCGGCGGCCAACAGCAACCCGTTCGAGGGCGGCTTCTACCACGGCTGTATCATGGATCTTATGGATGAATACGGCAGCACGCTGAGCATCGTGCAGTGGTACGAGTACAACGGGAAGCAGTACGGCATCGGCACCTACGAGTGCGGCTGGGACGAAGAGGACAGCATGGGGCTCGCGGCGGTCTGCCGGCCTTAAAGGAGGCAGCATGAAGAGATTACTGGGCGCCCTGCTTTTTGTCCTTATGCTGCCGGCGACTGTGTGCGCGGCGGCCGCGGACGGTCTGCCGGAGGTGCCTCCGGGCGCCGGCATCGGTGTCGAGCCGGGCTACACGCGCACTGAGCCGGGCCACTGGGAGCACACCGACACGCTGTACTTCGGTTCAATCGACGAGGAGCGGACCGCGGACGGCGTGACCGTTCTGGCCTCTCTCGAAAATGAAAAAAAGGACATCATCTTCACCTTCACGGACAGCGGCGGAGAGCAGGCCGTTTACACTGTGACGCCCTACTGGTTCCCTGACCGCTGTTACGCGGAGGACAGCTTCGCGGTCGGCGTCAATATCGTGCGCTCGCCGGACGAGGATCAGGAATTCGGAGAGGTCACGGCGTCGGTCGTGATCGCGGAGGTGACGCCCGGAGAGGGCAGGTACGGGTTTGAGCCGGAAGTCATTTCGTATTTTAAGAAGCCGGACGGGACGGAGGTCCAGCGGTTCGGCGTGCATGAGAACATGACATTTTCCGAAGGGTCCGCGGGAAAGTACTATATCGACCTGCGCGGCAGATTCCCGGCCGGTGAGGAGGACGGGCAGAAGCTGTACGCCGTCGTGGGCACGCAGGATGAGCCGGGCCGGGAGACGCGGGTGTTCATCGCGTATGAGTACCGCTGGGTCGATGAGCCGGAGACGATCGAGGTGCCGGATCAGTATGGGCCGGTCGAGTTCCACAACACGCCGGCGGGAAAACCCGTCCTTTACGGGCTCATCATCGGGGCGGTGATGAGCGTTTTCGTAATAATTGTATTTTTGAGAAAGAGACGGAAAAAGTAAGGAGGCAGGCCATGTTCTGTTCAAACTGCGGGGCGCAGCTCCCCGACCACGCTAAGTTCTGCAACATGTGCGGCACGCCGACCGGTGTCGGCGGGCCGGCGCCGCAGGCCGGCGCAAGGCAGCAGAATTTCCGGCAGGAGATCGAGCCCCGGGACTTCGGGCCGGTCTACCGGCAGCCGGCTGCTCCGCCGGTGACGGGGGAACTGCTTTACCAGGCGGAGAAAGTCTCCCGCTACAACGGCGGCGGCGCCATCGGCCCGGTGACGGGCACCGGCGAGCTCTATGTCTATGACGACCGGCTGGAGTTCGAGAAAAAGACCGGCGACCAGCGCGGCTACATGCTGGGGCCGATCGTCGGGGCGGTGATCGCGAGAAACGGCGCGAAGAAGAACCCGGTGGACGTCTATGAGTTCGCCGATATCGCGGATGTGCGCACCGGAAAATATGCCGGCATGATGGGGACCCTGGTCCTGGAGCTTCGAAACGGGAAGAAGGTCTCCTTCGTCCTCGGAAGAGGCGGAAAAGAGCTGGCGGAGGAAATCTGTGACTGCATGCTGCAGTACCTGTGAAAAATGAGAACACCTGCTGCGGGCGCGGCGGGTGTTTTCATTTGCCGCTTGTTATGAGAACCGCAAAATGGTATGCTTAAAGAAGCAAATGAAGGAGGATGGGAGAGGATGGAAGGCAGCAGAAGGAGGTCAGGCATGAAGAGGATTGCGGTGGACATCGGCGGGACGTCGCTTCGGACCGCGGTATTCGATGAGGAAATGAAGATCCTGGACGTCTTCAAGGTCCCCAACGACCGGACGCTCGGCGCGGCGGGGAACCTCGATAAACTTGTGGGATTTTTAAAGAGCAGGGACTATGAGTACTGCGGGGTCGGCATCGCGAGCCCGGGACCTCTGGACCTTAAGCGCGGCATGATCCTCAACCCGCCGAATCTCTTCGGCTGGGACAATTTCCCGGTGGCGGACTTCCTCGCTGAGCGCATGGGCGTGCCCGCGGCCGTCAACAACGACGGGAACCTCGCCGGCCTCGCGGAGGCCAGGATCGGAGCCGGAAAAGGCTATGATTCGGTCGTCTTCCTCGGGATGTCGACCGGGATGGGCGGCTCCTTCGTCTACAAGGGAGAGCTCATCAACGGCGCGCACTGCAACACCGCGGAATTCTACAACGTGATCGTGAGCGACGACCCCTATCACCACGGGAGCGCGAACCCGGGCTCCCTCAATGAGCTCGCGGGCGGCGCCGCGATGGAGCGGATCGCGACGGAGCGTTTCGGGCGGCAGATGTTCGCGAAGGACCTTTTTGCGCTCTATGACGAGGGAAATGAGGACGCCGCGGACATCCTCGAAAAGACCTCGGAAATGCTCGCGCGCGGCATCGCCAACATTTACTACATGATCGACCCGGACGTCTACATCATCGGCGGGTCGATCGGCCTTCATAACCGCTGGTACGTCGCAAAGGCGCTCGAAAAGGCAAAGCGCTACATGGTAATGCCGGACATCAACGTCGCCTGGTCCGTCTTCGGGGATGACGCCGGGCTTTACGGCGCGGCGCTGCTGGCCGGGGATGCGGCAGGGCTTAAGGGCTGAGGTTTTTATTTGCCTTTTTGCGCGGAACACGCTATAATGGCACCGACATCAACAAGGACAGAGGAGTTTTATTATGAAAGTATACAGGGACCGGACATTTGACGAGGAGAGAGCACTGTACGGGAGCCGCGGCGCGGAGGTGGTGAACTGCCGCTTCGACGGGCCCGCGGACGGCGAGAGCGCGCTGAAGGAGAGCCGGGACGTGACGGTCCGGGATTCATTTTTCAACCTGCGCTACCCCTTCTGGCACGATACGAACCTTTCGATCAGCGGCTCGGAGATGACGCCTCTCTGCAGGGCGGCGCTCTGGTACTCGCGCAATGTACGCATTGTAAGCACGAAGATGCACGGGATCAAGGCGCTTCGCGAGTGCGCGGACGTCGTGATCGAAGGGTGCGATATTATTTCCCCGGAGTTCGGCTGGTCGGTGCGCGGGATCACGATGAAGAACACGAGCGCGGAGAGCGAGTATTTCATGCTGCGCGCGGAGAGGCTTCATTTTGAAAATGTGACCCTCAAGGGAAAATACTCCTTCCAGTACATCACGGACTCGGAATTTTCAAACTGCAATTTCGACACGAAGGACGCGTTCTGGCACGCGAAAAACGTGGTTGTAAAGGACAGCACGATCAAGGGCGAGTACCTGGCCTGGTACTGCGAAAATGTGACCTTTATTAACTGCACGATCATCGGGACCCAGCCGCTCTGCTACTGCAGGGGGCTTAAGCTCGTCAACTGCAAAATGATCGACGCGGACCTTGCCTTCGAGAAATCCGAGGTGGACGCGGAGATCAGCTCGACTGTCATCAGCATCAAGAACCCGAAGAGCGGCACGATCAGGGCGGCCGGCATCGGGGAGATCATCCTGGACGATCCGGAGGCCGAGGGAGAGATCATTTCGGAAGAATGATCCGGGCGATGACCTGCTCTTCGATGAGCGGCATGGCGGCGCAGCCGCCGCCGAAGCTGAAGGCGCCGATTTTCAGAAAAGCGAGGAAGAGACGGAGGAGAATGGATATCATTTCATTTTCCTCCTTTTTTGATGGCGCGCTTCTTACGCAGAACGGTCCTTGCCGCGCCGACGGCTGGTGTTATTTTTCATAGGAATCGTATGAGGAGGGCGAGGGCGAGCGCGTCCGCCGCGGGTACTGTCACGGTGTCGAGGCCGCCGTGGCTCGCCATCTCCGTCAGGGAGGAGACAGCCGCGATGACCAGGGAAATGAAAACCGCCCGCAGCCCCCGGTAAGGGGACGCAAGCAGGAGCGAGATCAGGCAGGCGAGAAAGGCGACCGCCGCCATGGCGAGGCTGCCTTCCCAGGATTTTTTGTGATCCGCGAAGAAGAGGCGGATCTTGTGGCGACCGAATGGCCGGCCGACCCAGGCGGCCGCGATGTCCCCGAGGCCCCAGGAGGCGGTGCTCGCGATCAGGACGAAGGGTTTCCTGAGAAAACCGCAGGCGAAGGCCGCGAGGGCTGCCTGGGAGAGGAAGAGCAGGAGGAGGCTCGAGCGGATCTCGCCGGGATTTTTCTCGACAAAGAGGGCGCTGTAGCCGCTCCAGCCCTCCGCAAGCCAGAGAGCGGGGTAGACGACGGCGGCGAAGATGACCAGCGTGAGCGTCTCGGGGAGCCAGCCGCGGCCGGTCAGGACCACGAAGATCGAGGAGGTGAAGGCCGCGACGTGCAGGAGCTTCCGGAAAATGTCCTTCGGGATCCGGACCAGCGCGTGCAGGAGGATGAGCGCAGCCGCAAGGGAGAGAATGTAGACGAGGTAGGTCCCGAAGGTCGCGGCGGTGTCCGCGGCCAGGGGGTTCGCAAAGAAGAAGTCCCTGTAGTAGAGGAGGATCATGGCCGCGCCGAGGACGGTGAGGACGGCACCGGTCGCAAGACCGACCGTGCGGTTCGGCACCCTGTTCGCGAAGCCGGCAGAGACGCGGCTCGATACGGTCGCGATGACGATGCAGAGGAGCATGACGTGCCATTTTTCGAGCAGGATCGCAGGGTGGATCAGGATGTGGCTGACCGAGGCGATGAGGGCCGTGAAGGTCATGATGAAGGTGCTCGTCCCGACCGCGGTCTTCAGCTCCATGCCGAGGAAGGCCGTGAAGACGATCAGCATCATCATGCCTCCCCCTGTGCCGACGAAACCCGTGCCGAAGCCGATCGTGAGACCGAAGAAGAGGGAGATCGCGATGCCTTTTATGTCCAGCTTCTCGCCCTTTTCGGCGGTGATCCTGCGGCTGGTGTCCGGCTTCACGAGGAAGCGGATGCCGATGCAGAAGGTGAGGATCAGCGTGAAGCTGCCGAGGACGACGTTGCCGGCGCGGAAAGCCGCGTAGCTGCCGACGGTGCACATGGATATAATCGAGACCAGCATGACGGCGCCGCGCTTAAGGTCGATATTTTTGTGGCGGATGTAGGTCGCCGTGGTGACCGCGGAGCCCAGGATGTCGGAGGCCAGCGCGATGGCGGTCGCCTGGTAGGCCCCGGTCTCGCCCGAGAAGGACGGGCAGAGGACGATCAGGATCGGGACCATGACGGTGGCGGCGGAGAGGCCGGCGAGGCCGGTGCCGACGCCCGCGCCGAGGGCGGCGATCACGTACCAGAAGTATTCCATGAAGTGAGGTTCCTTTCCGGGAGCAGTTCATTTTCCTTCTTAATTATAGGGGATTCGGGACGTTTCGGCAACCGGCAGGTTCGCAGGAAATGCGCGAAGCAGTTTGAACTATTCTCGGCAATATGATATAAAGGAGTAGAGCGGGCAGCCGGAGAGGAGGAGGCATGAAAACAGAGAAGACATTTCTTGCGATCGATATGAAGTCATTCTATGCCTCCGTGGAATGCCGGGAGCGCGGGCTCGACCCGCTGACCACAAACCTGGTGGTCGCGGACGTCTCCCGGACCGAGAAGACGATCTGCCTCGCGGTCTCGCCCTCGCTCAAGGCCTGCGGGCTGCCGGGCCGCGCCCGCCTCTTCGAGGTCGTCCGGAAAATGAAGGAAGTCAACACGCTCCGCCTTAGGAAGATCCCGGAGCGGGAATTTACCGGAAGCTCCTCAGACGCAAGGGAGCTCGCGGCCGACCCGCGCCTTAAGGCGGACTACATCGCCGCGACGCCGCGGATGGCGCTCTACATGGATTACAGCAGCCGGGTTTACGAGATCTACCTCAAATACATCGCACCGGAGGATATCCACGTCTACTCGATTGACGAGGTGATGATCGACGCGACCGCCTACCTTGGCACCTACGGGCTGACCGGGCGGGAGCTGGCAAAGCGGATGATCCTGGACATCTATGAAACCCTCGGAATCACCGCGACCGCGGGGATCGGCACGAATCTCTACCTCGCGAAGGTCGCGATGGATATGCTGGCAAAGCACGAGGAGCCGGACGCGGACGGGGTGCGCATTGCGGAGCTCGATGAGATGTCCTACCGGAGACGGCTGTGGAGCCATAAACCGCTCACGGATTTCTGGCGGGTCGGAAAGGGCTACGCGAGGAAGCTTGAGAAAGAAGGACTCTTTACGATGGGCGACATCGCGCGATGTTCGCTCGGGAAGAGTGGGGATTACTACAATGAAGACCTGCTCTACGATCTCTTCGGGGTGAACGCGGAGCTTCTCATTGACCACGCGTGGGGCTGGGAGCCGTGCACGATGGCGATGGTGAAGGCGTATCAGCCGGAGGAGCGTTCATTTTCAAGCGGGCAGGTTTTAAGCTGTCCCTACACCGCGGACAAGGCGCGGACGGTTGTCATGGAGATGGCGGAGGCCGCGGCACTCGGGCTTGTGGAGAAGGGGCTCGTGACGGACCAGCTGGTGCTCACCGTGGGCTACGATATCGAGTGCCTCACGGACCCGCAGATCCGGCGGAAGTACAAGGGGGAAGTGACGAACGACTGGTACGGGCGGAAGGTTCCGAAGGCGGCGCACGGGACGGAGAACCTGGGGAGAATGACCTCCTCGGGGCGCCTGATCACGGAGGCGGCGGCCGCGCTCTACGACCGGATCGTGAACCCGGACCTGCTCGTCCGGAGGATGTACCTTAACGTGAATCATGTGATTCCGGAGAGGGAGGCGGCCGCCCCGGAGGAGACTTACGAGCAGCTGGACCTCTTCACGGACTACGCGGCCCGCGCGAAAGAGCAGGAAAATGAAGAGCAGGCGCTCGCGAAAGAGAAAAACCTCCAGAAGGCGATGCTGGACATCCGGAAGAAATACGGGACCAACTCGATCGTGAAGGGCGTCAACATGAAGGAGGAGTCCACCGGGAGATTCCGCAATGAGACGATCGGAGGGCACAGGGCATGAGCGATTATTCGGATATTATTGACCTGCCGCATTATGAGCCGGCGAGGCACAGGAGGATGCCGACGGAGAACCGGGCGGCCCAGTTCGCCCCGTTCGCGGCGCTCACCGGGTTCGAGGAGGTGACGCGGGAGACTGCGCGGAGGACCGGGGAGAGGGCGGAGCTGGAGGGGAACCTGGGGGTTGCTGGGGACGGTTCTTTTAGGGACGGTTCTTGTCCGTCTGGGACGGTTCCTCAGGAACCGTCCCAGACGGGCT
>DFFD01000008.1:21505-25580 GCA_002369495.1 Lachnospiraceae bacterium UBA3785
CAGACGGGCTTAGAACCGTCCCTGCTGAAAGGAGAGAAAATGATCAGGAATGCAGTGTTTGATATCGGCGGGGTCCTTGCGGACTTCCGCATTAAGGAGTTTCTCGCGGAGAAGGGGTTCGATCCGGCGATGAGCCGGCGGATCCTCAAGGCCACGGCGATGACCCCGTACTGGGGGATGTTCGAGAAGGGCGCGATATCGGAGGAGGAGGCATTTGCCGGCTTCATCGGGACCGATCCGGCGATCGCGGACGAGATCCGGACCGCCTTTACGAGCCTTGCGGGGATGCTGACGCTGCGGGATTTTTCCATCCCGCTTCTGAAGGCGCTGAAGGCAGCCGGATACGGGGTCTATTATCTCTCGAATTACTCCCCGAAGGCTTTTGAGGAGTGCGGGGAGTCGCTCGCGTTCATGCCGTATATGGACGGCGGGGTCGTCTCGTTCGAGGTCGGGATGACCAAGCCGGACCCGGAGATGTACCGGACCTTCCTTAAAAAATACGGCCTCAGAGCGGAGGAGTGTGTCTTTGTGGACGACACCGCGGAGAATGTCGCGGCTGCGGAGGCGCTCGGGTTCACCGGGGTCGTCTTCCGGGATGAGGCGGGCCTTGCGGAGGCGTTTCGGGGGCTTGGGATGGATACGGAGCAGTGAGATGGGCGTGTGAAAAAACGATCGTTTTTTCACACGCCCTTTTTCTAAGAACCGACCCTGAGGTTCGGACTGTTATTCCGCCTGCTTACCGGCCCTGCGGGCGGCGACCTCCGCGCGCAGCTGCGGGAGCTTCTGCTCCAGGTCGAAGCCGCGGAACACGAAGAACATCACAAGGTTGATGACCAGCGGCAGGTAGTTGGAGAAGCCGTAGATGGACATGCGCATGGACGGGCTCGCCACAGCGAGCGTCGCGTCATAGGCGCCGATGGCCAGGAAGGCGCTCAGGACAAGCGAGCCGATGCCGCTGCCGACCTTGTTGCCGAACCCGATGGCGCCGCCGGACATGGCGACCAGCTTCTTATCGTATTTCCACTCATTGTAGTCGACGGCCATGGCGGTCAGAACGCCGTAGAGGCACATCAGCGGGATCTGGACGAAGCTTCCGACCAGGGAAGTGCCGACATACAGATAGAAGTTGGCCGGTGCGAAGCAGCGGATGCCGGCCATGAGCGCCGCGCCGAGGCAGCCGAAGGAAACCGTTCTGGTAACGCCGAGTTTGGCGATGATCGGTTTGGAGAGTACGAATCCCACGAGGGTCGCGATCAGGCCGACGGCGCCGATCATGGCGACCAGGTTGTCATTTCCGAAGATCCACTTGCAGTAGTAGGTGCCCGAGGAGGCGGCGACTGCGTTGGTGACCGCCGTGATCAGGTTGAAGAGAAGGACGATGACCCAGTATTTGTTCCCAAACAGCATGCCCATGGCCGGGCCGAAGGGAACCGGTTCTTCCTCCTGCTGAATCGCGGCGCTGCTCTCATTTTCTTCCTCGCGGGTGAACGGGGCGTTGTGGCCGTTTGCCCAGCAGATCAGGAACAGAAGCAGAACGACGAGGCCGAGCACGACGCCGTATTTGATCCAGGCGTCCTGGGTGCCGCCGAGCATGTTCGTCACGGGGATCGTCGCGATGGCGATGACCATGCCTGCGCCGTAGGCGCCGGCTGCACGGAACACGCCCATGCTGGCGCGCTCACTGTTCGATCTGGTGCGCACGACCATGATGGCGGAGAACGGAGTGGCGATCATCGTGTAGATGACGGCGCTGAGCAGGATGTTCGTGATGAGCGCATAGGCGACTTTCACGATATCCGCGGTATTTTTCGGTACCATGAACATCATCGCCACGATCGCTGCCGCCGGGACCGCCAGCATGATCATCCAGCGGAAATACTTTTTGTTGCCGCCGCGGGAGTGGTCGACAATATTTCCGAAAATAACATCCGTAAACGCGTCCAGAATCTTTGAGATGGCCATCACCACGCCGACGGAACCGACCGCCATGCCGACCTTGTCGGTGTAGAAATAGGTCATCTGCCCGACCAGGTTGCCCATGATGCCCAGAGCGAGCTGGCCGCCCATGTCCGCCAGATAGTCGCCGGTGCGCATCGTGAGTTTAACGCCTTCGGAATCGTATTCTTTCTTTGCCCGTGCCATTTTGATTTTCCTCCTTTTTTTCTGCAGGGGTGTTTCCTTTGTTTATGAGTTCATTATAGACAGTCAGCGGTTTCCGATATTGCGGAATCCCGCCTGTAATTGTAAGATTTCGTCAAAATGTGACGCTCACCTGATGCAGCTTCCCGTCCCGGAAATCCGGCAGGCAGGCGCCTTCGATCCGCTCTCCGTCGACCGTGATGCTGTGCCGGCCGGTCCGGACAAATGCAAACCGGTAGTCCGCCCCGCGGAAGCGCCGCGTAAGTTCCGCTTGATCCCAGCCGGAGGGAAATGCCGGCTCGACCCTGAGCCCGTCGTAATCCCGCTTCACACCGAGGATCCCCTCATAGAGCCCTCTTAGGCACCAGGCTGACGTGCCGGTCGTCCAGGACTGGTAGGAGCGGCCGTAATACTTCGGGTGCACCGACCAGCAGTTGGTGAAGACGTAGGGCTCCGCGCCGGACTGCGCGGAAGGGTTCAGCTCACTGTCCGGCATGATCTTTTTCATGGTCCGGAGCGCGTCATCGCCCCGGCCGAGCGCGCAGTCCATCAGGACCTTGAAGGCGCTGGCGTGGCAGTAGACGCCGCCGTTCTCGAAGAGGCCGGGCAGCATGCCGGACATGCGGCCTGCCATGCGGTCGTAGCCCTGATAGGGCGGATCGTTGAGCGGGAAGCCGAAGTCGCGCTCCATCCCGTCCACCGCGGCAAGCACGGCGGGGAGCCTGTTCTCCGGCACGATGCCTGAAAGGACGGCCCAGGTCTGGCTGTTGAGGTAGATCCTGCTGCCCGTGGAGTCTTTTGAGCCGATATTTTCCGTCGGGGCCAGCGCGCGGCAGTACCAGGCGCCGTCCCAGGCGGAGGCGTTGACGGCGGTTTTCAATTCCTCATAAGCGGAAGCGCAGAATTCCGCATACGTCTCGTCGCCGAGCCGGCGCATCAGGCGCGCAAGCTCCGAAAGAGCCATGCAGAACTGCTCGGAGAGCATGACGGACTCCGCTTCCTCCTCCGGCGGGATATTCAGAGCGTCGTTCCAGTCAGCGAAGAAGATGCGGACCAGGCCGTTTCTGCCCCGGTCGTCAAGGAGGCGCTGCACCGCGGCTTTCACGTGGGTCAGCACATCGGCGGAGCCGCCGTCCTGCCACTCGATCTGCCGGTCGAGGATCGAGAGATCCCCGGTCTCTTTGATCAGTTCGCATACAGCCCAGATGATCCAGAAGGGCTGGTCGGAGTAGCGGGTATCGTCGTAGGGATACCAGGTCAGCACCGAGTGCCCGGCTTTGAACTGGTGGCGCAGGCACTCAAGGATCTCCTCTTTCGCCTTTTCCGGGCGGTAGTTTAAGAGCGCGACGGCGATCTGCAGATTGTCGCGGACGCCTTTTTTGCCGACGATGCAGAAATCCACCTGTTTTTTGACCCAGAGGTTCATGATACGGTTGATCTTTTCGTCGGGGGTGCGGACGGAGAGAGAGCTGTATTTTTTAAGAAAAATGGCCTCCGCCTTGATAAGCGCAGCTTCCTGCGCGCCTTCGCCGGTGTAGACCGCCGCGCAGGTCTCAGCTTCCTGCTGCGTTTCGGACACGCCGAGCACCAGGCGGATCTCCCGGGTCTCTCCGGGCAGGAGCGTCACCGTGTGCTGGAGCACCGCGCCGGGGATGAAGAGCGCGCCGTCGGAGCCGGAGCAGTTTTCACCGGCAAGGAGACGCTTCGGCCTCTGGTACAGGGCGGAAGAGGATGCGTCCGGCTCCGTCCGGGTGCTGAGGCTCCCGCAGAAGGCGGTCAGGTCGCCGTCAAAGGAGCGGACCGGCTCGGAGGATGCGAGATAGGCGTTGTACCTTTTGTGCGGCGCGAACGGATGGGCGCTTCTTAAGAAGATCCCGTTCATCTTCGCGTCGAAGGAAGTCTCGATGCTGCGGTACATCTCGTAGTAGCGGGGGTG
>DFFD01000217.1:0-3882 GCA_002369495.1 Lachnospiraceae bacterium UBA3785
ACGTGCATGCCGATGCCTGCGCCGCCTTCGGGCACCATCTGGGTGACGCCCGCGAGCGGGAGCTGGGTCATCAGATTGAAAAATGTAAACAGCTCCGGATGCTCGTCCGTCAGCTTGTCGTTCATGACCATGAACTCGGCGCTGCCGGGGACGAAGATCGGGAGGTTCCACATCTTGACATGAGGCGGCTTCTTGCGGCGGGTCATCTCGATCATGCCGACCCAGCTTAAGCGCTCGACCATCTTTTTGGTGTCCTCGTAGGACATTCCGTTCATTTTTGCGAGCTGGCCGACCGTGTAGGGCACGCGGGTCTTCTTGAAATTGATCAGGAAGCGGACCTCATCCTTGGTCAGGATGCGGTCGAGGGTCCAGTACTCCGGGTCCCGGTTGTTGAGCGTGCGGGTCAGGCGCTTCTTGTAGCGGTCGGTGATCATCATCGCGAGCTTCAGGACCATCTGTTCCTTCTCCTTGTCGGGAGCGACGTAGTTTTCGTCCTGCCAGAAGTCCCGCTCGTTGATCATCGGGTCGCCCGGTTTCCATTTTGCCAGGCGCTCTTTGTTTTTGGGGTCATTTTCAAACATGGCGTGTCTCCTTGTTTATATTATTTAAAAGAACAAAACAATATTCAGATATCATATTTTATCATATTTGTAGAGCGCAATCAATATGAGGCAATTTATTTGTATGGACAATTAATTGACTTATCCGGGGCAGAGATGAAACAGTGCAGCTCGAAAAATTTTTTAAAATAGGTGTTGACAAATCAGGGCAAGGTGACTATAATAGCATTTGTTGACGCGAGGAACACAAAAACAGGCGTCGATGGTTCGCGGAAGTGTCGGAATTGGCAGACGAGCTAGACTAAGGATCTAGTGGCTATTGCAGTCGTGAGGGTTCAAGTCCCTTCTTCCGCACGAATACACATATCGAGGGTGTACAAAGGACTCCGAAAAGCCTTATTTGATAAGGATTTTCGGAGATTTTCTTATATAAGGGGTATGAGGGCTTTCAGCTATTTTGCCCTTTTATTGCCCCTTTCAGCCCCCTCTGGAAAGAGAGGGGCAAATCGCGGGATTGAAGGTGAAGATAAAACATTTTAGAGACCTACAGAGCCCTACGGGCGGCCCCGGGCGATGACGCCCGGGGAGAGAGGTAAAGAAGGGATGGGCTGAAATTTTTGCGTTGACGTTGGCACATTAAATTGCTCTTAAATAATGTGCCATAGTACAGAAGGAGCGGAACTTAAGATAAGATAAAGCGCGGAGCCAAAAGCCCGCGCTTTCTATATGCCTTAGATCCTGGTGAAATGAATCATTTACACCGTAATAATTGAATAAGGCTGGATCGCTGCAATCTCCGCTGACATGCTTGCTTTAAGTTCTCGGATATCAATATCATTTTGAATATCAAGAAAGTATTTGTCAGACACGCCAAAATACCTGGCCAGGCGCAGAGATGTGTCAGCCGTTATTTTTCTCCTGTCATGCAAAATGTCCTGTATTCTGGATACGGGAACATGTATTTCCTGAGCAAGACGATAGGCAGAGAGGTTCATCGGAGCCATAAACTCCTCATAAAGAATTTCGCTCATTTTCGGAGCAGGGATATAATTGTTCATTTGGGATCTCCTTGTCTTCTTAGTGATAATCAACAATCTCGACATTGTAAAAATTCGTTCCCTCAGCAGTGAAGCATATACGGTACTGGTCATTGATGCGAATGCTGTATTGTCCCATTCGGTCACCATGTAAGGATTCAAGATGATTAGCCGGTGGGATGCGCAGGTCCTCCAGGCCTCTTGCATTATCAATCATGATCAGTTTCCGCAGAGCCACTCTCTGAATAGTTTGAGGAAGCTTTTTAGAAAAAATCTGGTTGTAAACTTTTTCTGTTTCTTTATCGGCAAAAGTTTTTATCATGCAATCATTATACATGAATTATATGTACATGGCAAGGGGGCATATTTATAAATGGATGAAAACGAAGCCTTTTTCTGTCTGTGCGCAAAAAGAGCGGAGCTTCTGGCTCCGCGCTTTTTTAAGAATGTATTTCCCTTTTGTGACCGATGGAGAGGGCAAGGATAACAAGCCGGGTGTCCTCTATATAGCAAATCAAACGATAGTCACCTATGCGATATCTCCACTGGCCGCTCCGGTTGGCTGTCAGGCCTTTACCGTGGATCCTTGGATCCGTGCAGCCGACAAGTTATACAGGTTTTCGTGAATGTCATATCATGCCTGACTGGCTGCTGATTTACACTGTGAGTCGAAACCAGCTTGTATTAACCGCATCAAGAACCGGGACACACAGCGACCTGTTTGATGAGTGAAAAGAAAGTGTCTGGCGATTCTTGTGGTATGGAGCAGAGTATCTGCGCCAGCAATCGCTTCATATCTCCGGCAGCCCCGCAAACGCCCGCTCCGCCATATCCTCAACCGAATGCGCGTCAAGCCCGGTGATCACCCTGTTTGCCGGGGTGAGGAGCCGCCAGAACTCCGGCCAGAAATTGTACGCCATCCGGGCGGAGAGTTTATTTTTCTCGAGCGGGATGTCCGCCTTCGCGGCCGCGCCGATGATGCGGCGGGAGAGGGCGGTCATGTCGTCGTCCCAGGCTCTTTTCGCGCGGAAGCTCCGGTCGGGGTGGGCCACAAAATCAAAATACCCGGACTCGATGCCGGCGATGACCGCCTCGCCGAGCACCCTGTACTCGTCGCGGGCGAGCCGTTCCTTATCCCACTCAAATGAAAAATGCCCCGGCTTGATCTCCGCCATGTGCTGCCCGATCATGAGGAACTCGATCCGCTCATCATCCTTAAGCTGCCGGTACCAGCCGGACCTGTCAAAGGAGGGAAAATACTCGATCTCAAGTCCCGCATGGACGTCGATCTGCCCCGCGTACCGATGCTTCAGGGTGTGGATCGTCTCAAGATAACCGTCGAGCTCGGTCACGGACATCATGTGATGGAGAGGGTCGCCCGGGAACGGCGCATGGTCCGAGAACCAGATGCTGCCGGCGTGAAGCTCAATCGCCTTTCTGACGTAGGCTTCGTCGGGGACCATTGCGGCGTGGCCGCAGCGGAAGGTGTGGATGTGGAAGAAGGCATTTTCGGGGACATTCATGGATGAGAGATCTCCTTGCTGATATTAGTATTTGACGGTGCAAGCCCAATTATAGCAGGATCGGAGAGATCCGCAAGTCCGATGAGGATTATTTTATCAGGAAGACCGCAGCAGCCTCCCGGCTTGAAAAAAGGCTCCTCAGGGACTATAATATCATATAGAGTGCAGGCTTCCGTAAATGACGCGCCTGCGGAGAATGACACGCATAACAAAGGGAGAAAACGATTATGAACGAAAATATCACAAAGCGCAACGCTCTTCTGGCCGAGAAGGTGATCAAGGGGCTGGCTTCCAGAAACATGGCGGGCTATTACGCGGCGACAAAGGATGAGGCGAGAGAGATCGCCCTCGGGCTGATCCCGGAGGGGAGCACCGTCACGATGGGCGGCGGAATGAGCGCGCATGAGATCGGGCTTGTAAAGGCGCTTATGGAAGGAAACTATAAGTTCATCGACCGCGATCAGTATGCGGATAAGCGGGAGGCGATGCTTCTGGCTTACGACGCGGACGTCTTTCTGTCCGGCACCAATGCCATGACGGAGGACGGTGTGCTTGTCAACATCGACGGAAATGCAAACCGCGTATCCGCGATCGCGCAGGGCCCCCGCAAAGTTGTGTTCATAGTCGGCATGAACAAGGTGTGCAAGGACGTTGACGGCGCCATGAAGCGCGCGAGAAATGTGGCCGCGCCGATCAACGCGCAGCGCTTCGGGCTTTCGACGCCCTGCGCGAAGACAGGCTCCTGCATGGACTGCAAGTCGC
>DFFD01000217.1:3951-6415 GCA_002369495.1 Lachnospiraceae bacterium UBA3785
GCTGCCAGTTCCTGATCACGCGCTTCTCCAAACATGCTGGCAGGATCCATGTGATCCTGGTCAACGACGTTCTCGGGTTCTGAAAAAGCTCCGGGAAGCATGAAACAGGCAGCAGAAGCTGCCTGTTCAGATATCGCTTTATTTCGCCCGCTCTGCATCCTCAAGCAGGATACGGAGGCGGGCGATTTCATTTTCCAGCATGGCCAGGCCCCGGTCAGTGGCGGCGTACCATTTCTGGCGGCCTTCCTGGCGGGTCTGGCGGATGATGCCGGCATTTTCAAATTTGGGCAGCATCGCGTAGAGCGTGCCCGGACCGACGCGGATGCGGCCGCGGGAGAACTTCTCCACAGCCGCCATGATATCGACGCCGCACATCTCCGAGCGGAGAGCTAGCAGGATATAAAACATCGGTTCGGTCAGGGTTTGGAACTGTTCTCTTGCCATGGCTTATAACCCCAGTTTTTCCTTGAAGGAGGGAATCGCGCTGGTATCGACCGCACCGTAGAGCCTCACGTAGAGGACCGCATCCTGATATTTAAGAATATAGAAGCGGTAGAGAGAATTGCCAAGGCTGCGGCTTTCCGGCGCACCCCATTCGGAAGCGGCGGGCTGCGCATCTCCCGCCGCCCTCGAAATTCGCTTCGAAAGATAGCGGTAGATCAGGTCATTGACAGCTGGAAACTTCGTCCGGTACAGCTGTATGGTGCCGCTCGCGTCGGAGTATTCGGCATCGATCACTATGAGGCTGCCGAGAAGGGAGGTCGAGCGGTAATACTCGCCGTCCGAAGGCTCCTCGTTGATTCCGAGGAGATCGCCGGGGGCGGCCGGCGCGTCTGCAAGATTTGAGGCTCCTCTGGAGCGGCCGCTGCCGTCGGTTGAGAATGCGACGGCAATCCCGATAAAGACAACGAGAAATATGATGGCAAGCGAGCCGCCGATCTGGATCGCCCAGTTCTCGCCGCGGCTCGGCCGGAGCCATCCGATCGCAAAAAGGAGCAGGAGCATGGCGAAAAATGCGATCCAGAACGCCGGGTGAGGACGCGAAGAAGCGTAGAGCGCAAGGAGAATGAAGAGCGGGATGAGGCGGATCGTTCCCCAGACAGGGCTGCCAAGGAGGCCGCCGCGGCAGCTGACTTCGCCGGTCAGGTCAAGCTCGCGCGATTTTTTGCTTCGCCAGAGGAGCAGCAGAGGAATGCGGACGAGAGAGACGAGGACTGCGAGCGCCATAAAGATCAGCATGAACAGGGTCGGATGACCGAAGAGCCAGGCTTCCGGACGGGATGCCGCCTGAAAAGAGAAGGAAGCAAGAAGGAGCGCAAAGGTGGCGAGCCGCGTGAGGCGGTAGCGGAGCTCCGCGGAAAATACACTGCTGAGCCGTTCTCCGGGGGTCACAATCGGTACGGCCTCGTCGGAAATGCGCCGGAAGACCACAAAGCGGCGGCTGCTGTCGACAAATTCCCAGCCGGCGGCCTCGCAGTAGGCGGCAAATTCCTCCGTGTCGGGTTCGGGGGCGGTGTCCATCTCTGTATTTTTAAGGAATACCTGCACGTTGTAGTGCTCGGAGCGGGGCTCGGAGCGCTCGAATTCGAGGCCTGCGCGGAAGGCGCGGAAGCGCCAGCCCTTTGCGGCCATGCGTGAAAGGAAGAGGGCGAGGTCGTCGCAGGCGTCGTAGCTGTAGAAGAGTGGGATGTGTTTCAGCTTCATCATGGCGGTTCCTTTCTGATATCGTTACTCGATATTTCTGATGGCTTTACTATAACATCGATAGTCGATATTGTCAAGGGGGGATTACTGCCCAGTGTCCCTGAACACAAAAACATCTGTATTTTTTCCTTCAAACCCGCTATAATAGAGATATCAGCGTAATGCTTTGCTAAAAAAGGAGGATTTACAAAATGAGAAAAGATCTCGGAAAAGTGCCGGCCGTATTCCCGATGCCGGTCCTGATGGTTGCAGCCTACGATGAGAACGGTACCGTTCAGGTCATGAACGCTGCCTGGGGCATGATCTGCGATATGGACAAGATCGCGCTCTTTATCGACGAGGACCACGCGACGACGAAAGCGATCCGCAAGACCGGAGCTTTCACGGTCAGCCTCGCGGACAGGGATCATATGGACGTCGCGGACTTCTTCGGAATCGCCACCGGCAACAAGATGGCGGACAAATTCGCGAGGACCGGCTATCACGAGGAGAAGAGTGCTTACGTGAATGCGCCGGTCATCACGGAGTTCCCGGTCACGATGGAGTGCGAGCTCGCTGAGGTCACGGAGACCGCGAACCTGCATGCGGTGGTCGGCACGATCGTGAATGTCAGCGCTGACGAGAAAGTGCTCGATGAGAAGGGCAAGGTCGATCCGGCGAAGCTGAACGCTCTTATTTTCGACCAGTTTGCGAACGGCTACTATGTGGCCGGGGAGAAGGTCGGCCGCGCGTGGAACGCGGGCAAGGACCTCATGAAAGG
>DFFD01000123.1:0-2209 GCA_002369495.1 Lachnospiraceae bacterium UBA3785
GACCCGTCCCCCTCCGCGGAGAACCGTCCCCCTCCGCGGAGAACCGTCCCCCTCCGCGGAGAACCGTCCCCCTCCGCGAAGAACCGTCCCCGTTCACGTCCCCGTTCACGTTGAAAAAAGCGGGCAGCCCCCGGGCTGCCCGCTCTCTCTTTGCAAAAACAGTTATAATATTACGCCTCGATGAGCAGCGACTCGCCGGTCATCTCCGCCGGCTTCTCCTTGCCCATGAGCTCGATTAGCGTCGGCACGATGTCGCAGAGCTTGCCGCCCTCGCGCAGCTTGTACTTCGGATCCGCATTGACCAGAATGAACGGAACCGGGTTGGTGGTGTGCGCCGTGAACGGGACATTTTTCTCCTCATCCCACATCATATCGCAGTTGCCGTGGTCCGCGCAGATGAACATCTGGCCGTTCACTTCCTTGATCGCCTCGACCGCCTTGCCGATGCAGACGTCAACATGCTCGACAGCCTTGATCGCCGCGGACTCAACGCCCGTGTGGCCGACCATATCGCCGTTCGCGAAGTTGATGATGATCACATCATATTTTCCGCCGCGGATGGCCTCGCAGAGCTTGTCGCAGACGAGGTAGGCGCTCATCTCCGGCTGCAGATCGTAGGTCGCGACCTTCGGGGACGGAACCAGGATGCGGTCCTCGCCCGGGTTCGGAGCCTCGATGCCGCCGTTGAAGAAGAAGGTGACGTGTGCGTACTTCTCGGTCTCGGCCGTGCGGAGCTGGGTCATATTGTTGGCTGCCAGCCACTCGCCGAACGTGTTGGTGATGATCTGCTTCTTGAACGCGACCAGCTTGTTCGGGATGGTCTTGTCGTAGTCCGTGAAGACGACATAGGTGGTCTTGATGCGCGGTCCGCGGTCGAATCCCTGGAAATCGTCGATACAGAAGCAGCGGCTGATCTCACGCGCGCGGTCCGGACGGAAATTGAAGAAAATGACCGAGTCGCCATCCTTGATCGTCGCGGTCGGCTTGCCGTCCTTCATGACGACGATCGGCTCGACAAATTCATCCGGCTTGCCGTTGTCGTAGGAGGCCTGGATGCCGTCGAGCGCATTGTCCGCCGGCACGCCTTCGCCCTTCGTGAGGGCGATGTATGCCTTCTCGACGCGCTCCCAGCGATTGTCGCGGTCCATGACCCAGTAGCGGCCTTCGACCGTCGCGATCTCGCCGACACCGATCTCCTTCATCTTCTCAAGCAGCTCGGCGATGTAGCCCTTGCCGGATTCCGGCGGCGTGTCGCGGCCGTCCATGAAGCAGTGGACATAGACATTTTTGAGGCCGTGATCCTTCGCGAGCTTCAAAAGCGCGTAAAGGTGGGTGTTGTGGCTGTGGACGCCGCCCGGGGAGAGAAGTCCCATCAGGTGAAGGTCCGTGCCGTTCTCCTTCGCGTTGTTGACCGCGGCGAGGAGCTCTTCATTTGTAAAGAAATCTCCGTCGTCGATCGCCTTGGAGATGCGGGTGAAATCCTGGTAAATGATCCTGCCGGCGCCCATATTCATGTGGCCGACCTCGGAATTGCCCATCTGGCCGTCGGGAAGACCGACTGCAAGACCGGAGGCATACCCTTTGACAAACGGATAGTTTGCCTTCAGGTAGTCCATGACCGGCGTTTTGGCAAGCCAGACAGCGTTGTGCTCATGCTTATCCGACTCGCCGTAGCCGTCGAGGATCATGAGTACTGTTGGTCTCTTATCGCTCATATTGATACGCTCCTTTATATTATCGTGGAGACCGTTCAGACAAATACAAACCGGTTCTGCGTCTCATCATATTCATAATCGATCACGGCCAGGCGTCCCTCGAGAACCCCCTGGTCGATCCCTTCATATTCGCACAGATCCGCAAGAGAACTGTATTCATCCCTCAATTTTGTATTTATATAGCTTAGCAGAATAAACGGGTCCTGCGGCATAACGGCTCCTTGTCTTCATTTTGAAAATATCCCCGGTTTCATGACTGGAACCGGGGATACACACGTGGTTCTTTACTTATAGTTGATGATCTTTGCGAAATCCGGCTTCAGGGAAGCGCCGCCGACGAGACCGCCGTCGATGTCCGGCTTTGCGAAAAGCTCAGCCGCGTTGCTGCCGTTGACGGATCCGCCGTAGAGGATACGGACTTCCTCAGCGACTTCTGCCCCGTAGAGCTCGGCAAGGAGATCGCGGATGCCCTTGCAGACTTCTTCAGCCTGGTC
>DFFD01000123.1:2294-3425 GCA_002369495.1 Lachnospiraceae bacterium UBA3785
CCGATCGCCCAGATCGGCTCGTAAGCGATGACGACCTTCTTCACAGCCTCAGCGTCGACGCCGAGAAGGCCGATCTTGACCTGCTGGCGGATGAAATCCATCGTGACGCCCTGCTCTCTCTGGGTCAGAGTCTCGCCGCAGCACATAAGCGGGGTGATGCCGTGCTCAAGAGCCTTGAGGACTTTCTTGTTGACGGTCTCATCGGTCTCCGCGAAATACTCGCGTCTCTCAGAGTGGCCGATGATAACGTACTTGACGCCGAGGTCGTCGAGCATGCACGGAGCGATCTCGCCCGTGAAAGCGCCCTTCTCCTCAAAATACATATTCTCGGCACCGATCTTGATGTTGGTGCCTTCCGCCGCCGCGAGGGCTGCCGGAAGATCGATGGCCGGTACACAGAAAAGAACGTCGACCTCGTCATTTGCGAAAGCTTCCTTGTTGTCGTTGATGAAAGCTGCCGCCTGGCTCGGGGTCATGTTCATTTTCCAGTTGCCTGCCGCAAGGATTTTTCTTGCCATGGGAATCATTCCTCCTTTTTATGAAAAATGAAAACAGATTATCTGTCGTTCGCCGCCGCAACGCCCGGAAGCTCCTTGCCCTCGAGGAATTCAAGAGAAGCGCCGCCGCCGGTGGAAATGTGGCTCATCTTGTCGCCGAAGCCCATCTGGTTGACAGCCGCTGCGGAATCGCCGCCGCCGATGACCGTGATCGCGTCGGTCTCTGCAAGAGCAGCCGCGACAGCCTTCGTGCCGGCCGCAAGGATCGGGTTCTCGAAAACGCCCATCGGGCCGTTCCAGACAACCGTCTTCGCGGACTTGACAGCATCGCTGTAAAGAGCGATCGTCTTCGGTCCGATATCCATGCCCATCTTGTCGGCCGGGATAGCGTCGGAAGCGACAACTTCCGTGGCGATCTCAGCGTCGATCGGGTTCGGGAACTCAGAGGTCACGACCGTGTCGATCGGGAGAAGGAGCTGCTTGCCGTTGGCCTCAGCCTTCTTGATCATCTCTGCGCAGTAGTCGATCTTGGTCTCGTCAAGAAGAGACTTGCCGATCTCATAGCCTTTCGCCTTCAGGAAGGTGTAAGCCATGCCGCCGCCGATGATGAGGGTGTCGCACTTCTCAAGCAGGT
>DFFD01000196.1 GCA_002369495.1 Lachnospiraceae bacterium UBA3785
GTCACGTTGGTCCGGATCCCCTCCTGCTCGAGTCTTCTCGCCGCCGCGATGCCGGCCGGGATGCTCGGGATCTTGATCACAAAATTTTCCGAGATCGCCGCGATCTTCCTCGCCGCCGCGATCATCTCCTCCGTGTCCTCGAGCCAGGGGTCGATCTCGACCGAGACCGGGAATTTCTCCTTGCCCTCAAGCCCCTCCTTCCTGATCCACTCCGCGATGTCCGTGATTGCATTGATAAAGGTCTTCCCCGAGTTCATGATGTGCTTCGGGTTTGTTGTCACCCCGTCGATCCCGAAGGTATGGTAAGCGAGATCGATCTCATCCAGTTTTGCGCTGTCCAAAAAGTATTTCATGTCTTTCCTCCTGCTTTTAAAATGATTTCCGCAAAGCGGCTCTCTTTCCTTACAAATACCGGGGGCTGCCCGATCGGGGCTTCCACCCGGAAATGTCCTCCGTGATACTCCCTGCCCGTGAATATGTGCACCCACACATCCTCCGGCAGGTAAACCTCCCGTGACGATTCCCCTCGCCAAAGGACCGGCGAGACCAGAACGTCCCTTCCCAGAAGGTACTCCGTGCTCTCCTCATACGCCGCCTCCTCGTCGTAGTGGTAGAAGAGCGGCCGCATGACCGGGATCCCGCGGGCCGTATTCTCCGCCTCCAGCTCCTTCAGATACGGCTTCAGCGAGACGTACAGATAGCTCATGCGGGCGAGCTGCGCCAGAAGCACATTGTCCGCGTCGAACTGGACGTTTCTCGCCGGCTGGTTGCCTTCGTGGAAGCGGTAGAGCGGGGAAAATGCACCCAGCTCCTCCCACCGGAGAAGCAACTCACGGCTCCGCGTCATCTCCGACACCGTCGTGTAGCCGCCGACGTCCGCGTGCGTGATCCCGAATCCGCTCATCGCGAGCGAGAGGGTCGCGGGGATCACCGAGCCGATGCCGTCGTCGCGCGACCAGTCCACGTGATGGTCGCCCGTCCACATCATCGGGGAGAAACGCGGCGTTCCCGTGTAGCCCGCCCTCGTGAAGAAGAACACTTCATCCTCCTTCCCTGTCTCGCGGATCGCCTCCGCATTCAGCTCCGCCCACATCGCGGGCCAGCTGTTGTGCACCATGTAGGGGTCCTCGCCGGAGTAGAGCACGCAGTCGACCGGCAGGTACTCGCCGAAATCGGCCATCCAGCCGTCAAGTCCGAGACCGATCATATTTTCCTTAATGATCGACTTGTACCACTCCCGGGCTTCCGGGTTGGTGAGATCGACCATCGCGGCCGGGAACGTCGTGATCGTGACCAGGTAATCCTTCCCGTTTTTATCCTTCACGCAGTATCCGCGCTCCGAGGCAATCCTGTAGAGATCCTTTTCAAGCGCGATGAAGGGGTTGATATAGCCTAAGAAATGAACCCCTCTCTCCCGCCACTCCGTGATCTTCTGATCGAGACCCGGGTAGAGCTCACGGTCCCACTCCCAGTTCCACATGACCTGGTAGCCGAAGCCCGTGCGCCGGCAGCCGCACCAGTCCTGGGACCAGATCCCGCAGACTTTCGCGCCGGCGGAGAGCGCCGCATCGAGCTTCCGCTCGACCTCCTCCGTACCGCCCTGGATTGCCAGGATCGCACCGTCATGCGCCCAGTCCGGCAGCAGCCGCTGCCGCCCAAGGAGCCCCGTCAGCTTCTCCGAGAGCGCCTCAAATGTCTCCGCCCGCCCGATATAGAAGACCGGCGGCTCCTGCGTCCGGAACGTGACCTGTCCGGGCACCGTAAAATCAAACTCCGAGAAGCCCTTCGTCTCCGCGTGGAAGAACCATCTGCCGCTCGTCGTGAAGGTCGGCTGCGCGTAGTAGGATTCATATTCCCCGAACGGCCGAGGCTCGTCCGCCGAAGGCAGCCTCAGTCCCTTCCGGATCAGCTTCTTCCCGATCCGGTTCGTGTTCTGGTGCTCGGCGACGAAGATCCGCACCTTCCTGCCCGCGAGGTCGAACGCGGCGTGTATCTCCCC
Organism: Lachnospiraceae bacterium UBA3785; assembly: GCA_002369495.1. Classification (GTDB taxonomy): domain Bacteria; phylum Bacillota; class Clostridia; order Lachnospirales; family Lachnospiraceae; genus Chordicoccus. The sequence goes on from DFFD01000196.1 coordinate 2,000, forward strand.
GCATCCGTAAAAATGAAGCCCCTCCTCCACCGGAAATGTGATCCGGTACCGGTTGAAGCGTGTCCGCTCCGGCGGGATGAGCGCGGCCCGGATGATCCCGTCCTGCTCCGTCACGTCAAACACAAACTTCTCCCCGTTCACCCGGTAAACCGCGCGGAAGCCCTCCGGGGTCCTCTTCCGCCTGTGAGGCGTAAGGGCGGTCTTCTTCCTGATCCTCTCGCGGTAGCGGAAGCTGCCGCGGTTCATCGTATAGTAGTTCTCTCCGACGCCGGCGGAGATCTTGATTTTCCGTAAGCTGGCGATCATATTTTATCCCCCGATCTCCTGCGCCCGTTCGAGCGAGGCATAGATCCCGTTCTTTTTAAGCAGCTCCTCGCGGCTTCCGAGCTCCGCGATCCCCTGCTTTTCGATGACCGCGATCTGGTCCGCGTTCCGGATCGTCGAGAGACGGTGCGCGATCACGATGCAGGTCGACCGCGAACATCTTCCGGTGCGGCACAATATAGGAAATGAAGACCGCCAGGTCCGGTTTCGTGAAATCCTTCCTATTCTCCACTCTATACCTCCGATCAATATCTCCGGGGACGGTTCCCAGGGAATCGATTCTCAAATGAGAATCGATTCCCAGGAACCGTCCCTGAGGGTTCGTCCCTTAGGGAACTGTCCCTGGAAACCCTCAGAACCTGAAAATATTTCTCCACCCCTTCACACTCACCGGCTCATACCTCTTCTTCAGCTCCTTCACCATGCTTCCGCCCCCCGCATCCGGGATCAGCACATCGCACTCGCCCTCCCGGATCCCGAACGAGACCGTCCGCGGAGCCCCGACGTACTCCTTCAGGGCCTCCAGCATCGCCGCCCGCGTCGTCTCCGACGGGTAGATCCGGAGGATCTCCTCGCCCTCCCGGCAGTCGAAGGTGTCGAAAACGCCCCTGACCTCGCCGGCCCAGGTCTCCCGCATCAGCCGCTCAAAGAGGCTCTCCACATGCTCCTTCCGGTCGATGATGAGGAAATAGAGCACATCGTCCAGCACATCCGTGTCCGCGTGGATGTAGTTCCGGTAGGGTGAACCCTTCTTCCTGTCGTAGAGCGCGCGCATGGCATTTTCCGCGCTGCTCTCATCCGCGGATTCCTCCGGCTTAAAACCTCTCATGTAGATGACGAGCAGGTTTTCATTGACCGTGTTGACAAAGAACGGCAGGCCCTCGCCGAGCAGAAACGCGTTCAGCTTCTCCGCCGTCCCCCGCGTCATCTTGCTCGTCCTCACGTAGGTCATCGAGCCCATGTCATAGAGCACCGCGCCGTCCATCGCGATGATGGGAAGCTTTAAGCCGATCCCCTGCGTGAGCTCCCGCACCGTCGCGGGGGTCTGCTTCGTGGAGACCGAGAAGCGCATGCCGTCCTGGATGAAGCGGTTCAGCTGCACCCGCGTAAACTCCGAGAGCTTCCGGTCCTCGCGGAAGAGCACATGGTCGACCCCCGAGACGAACAGAGTCTCCCGGTCGCGCACCCGCGGCAGGTGGACCGAGTTTGCGAGGATCGCGACGCCGACGCCGATGATCGTGTCCATCGTGCGGTTGAATACAAACAGATAGGGGTTGACGTCCCCGATGTGGTTCATCGTGATACTTAAGAAGACGACCGCCGAAAAATACGCGGACTCCCGCACCTTAAGCAGCACCGTGGAGTACATGACCGCACCGATCATGACGATCAGCACCAGGTACCAGAGTATGCCGGTGTCGTAATTCACCTGCCCTCCGGAAAGATAGAGCGCGCCGAAGAGGGCGATGGAGCCCCAGAACGCGCCGATCAGTGTGCCTGTGATCCTGTTTCTGCCCACCTTGAGCATGTTCGCGGTGTAGGGCTGGATGCACTGCAGGGACGCGATGATCGAGTAAAACGGCGCGCCGTTCCTGCCGCGCAGAAAGTAAATTAGTAGGCACAAAAACGCCGCAAGCACGGACCGCATGATCCGCTGCCCCGGAACCGGTATTTTCTTCCTGTTTTTCGTCATATCCGCATTCAATCTGTCCGTTCTCCCTTTGGCGTGCTTAACCGGCCGCCGTGAGCTATTTTCTTCAGGCTTTAAACTAATTATACTGTAAATGCAGGTCCCGCGCAACCGCTTCAGGGACAGTTCCCGCCCCTTAAGGCAAAAAGAAAGCCGGGCATCGGCCGCTGCCGATGCCCGGTTTTTAGAAAGAGACGCCTTATTCAGGCAGTTTGATCTCGATATTGCTGAAGCTCGCGCCGCAGCCGTCTGAGAAGACGCCGATGTGGGCGCCGTTCACCGAATGGGAAATGCGGGAGCCGAGCACCTTCACGTCGTCGACATACATGACGACGATCTCATTCTCGCAGACCAGCTTCACATGGTGCGTGTCCGACCGGTTGAAGTCGAATTTCGTGAAGGCGGCGGGATCATAAGACTCAAGGTCCTCGATCTCATAGCCCTCATAGTGCAGCATGTTCTGCTTTGCGTCCAGACACAGCGCGGTCCAGGCCGGATCCTTCTCGCTGCCGCCGAACGCGAATCCCGCAATGCCGTCCTCGTCCAGCGTCACGTCGCACTCGAGCGTCATCGTGGCGGGACGGGTGCCCATGTCCGCCAGCGCGTATTCGCCGGGTTCCGCCGAGAGCGCAACGCTGTTCTCGCCGACCTCGACGCCGCCCCTGACGGCCGCAGCCCTGAACGGCGCGTCGACGGTGAAATAATCGTCGAGCTGTTCCGGAGCCTTAACGCCCAGCGTATTGTCCTCGTGCTTGACCAGCTGATGGACCATGACGTTGCCGGCCCACTGGTAAACGCCGGAATCCGAGCTCAGGCCCGCCTGGCCGATCCAGCCGCACAGGTAGGTGTTTCCGGCCATCTCCGCTGTCTTCGCCGCGTAGAAAATGAAACCGCTGCCCTCGGTCAGGCCCTTCCCGTCGAGGATATTGTCCCTCGGCGCGACGAACGGTCCGTCCATGGAGTCGCCGATCGCGTAGTAGGTGACGCAGTCCC
>DFFD01000200.1:0-10473 GCA_002369495.1 Lachnospiraceae bacterium UBA3785
AGCCTGATCTCACACCCCTCCTCATTGGTGACGATAAGAGTTCCTTCGCCGCCTGCCGTCCCGGGATTGACCGCCGCGCAGCCCTGTACATAGCGGATGTTGGGATAAATGTCCGCGGCGCTGTCTTCTGAGTTACACGTCCTACGGGATGCTGGGTGTCGTGACCGAGTGGGCCAATGACCGTTTTGAGGAGAGTCCGGAGACTCTGGCGGCATACTGTACCCAGTGACCTGCCCCGAAGGGTCATCCGCACATTGACGAATTATTGCCAAAATTCACAATTCCTTAAATAGACTTTTCCTGCCCTCCATGTCATAATTATGTTATAAAATGAAAACACCCCGCAAAAAAGGAGGCTTACCCGATGAACGCAGAACAGGTTTTACAGGAAATGACCCTCGAAGAAAAGGCCGCTTTCTGCTCCGGCCGTGACTTCTGGCACACGAAGGCGGTCGAACGTCTCTCCGTGCCGTCCGTCATGATGTGCGACGGCCCTCACGGACTCCGGAAACAGGAAGGCGAAGGCGACCACCTCGGCATCAACAAGAGCATCGAGACGGTCTGCTACCCCACGGCTTCGGCGCTTGCCGCCTCCTTCGACCGTGACGTGATGAAGCGCCTCGGCGAAGCGCTCGGCCAGGAGTGCCAGGCGGAAAATGTCGCCATGCTCCTCGGCCCCGGCCTCAACATCAAGCGCAGCCCGCTGTGCGGCCGCAACTTCGAGTATTTTTCGGAGGATCCTTACCTCGCGGGCGAGATGGGCGCGGCCTACGTCCAGGCTCTGCAGTCCAAAGGCATCGCCGCCTGTGCGAAGCATTTCGCCTGCAACGACCAGGAGACCCGCCGCATGTCCGGCTCCTCGAACCTCGACGAGCGCACCCTCCACGAGATCTACCTGCCCGCCTTCGAGGCTGTCGTGAAGAAAGGCAAAACAAGAAGCCTCATGTGCGCCTACAACGCGATCAACGGCGAATTCTGCGCCGAGAACAAGATGCTTCTTACAGACATTCTCCGCGATAAATGGGGCTTCGACGGCTTCGTCGTCACCGACTGGGGCGCCGTCAAGGGCAGAGCGAAGGGCGTCGCCTCCGGCCTCGACCTGGAGATGCCCGGCGGACCGAACGCCACCGGCGAGGAGATCCTCGAGGCGGTGCAGAACGGCGAGCTTGCCGAGGCGGATCTCGACAAGGCGGTTTTAAATGTGCTTCGCTTCGTAGAGGCGAGCCTCGACCGGCGCGATGAACATGCCGTCATCGACCGCGGCGCCTGCCGCGCCCTCGCGAGGGAGCTCGCCGGCGAGTGCGCCGTCCTTCTGAAAAATGAAAACACCCTCCCGCTCCGCAAAGACCGGAAGGTCGTCTTCATCGGCGAATTTGCCGACAGGCCCCGCTATCAGGGCGCCGGCTCGAGCCACATCAACGTGCCGCATCCGGTGAGCGCACTGGAGGCTGCCGGCGGCGCCGTCACGTACGCGAGAGGATATGACGTGCACAGCAGCACGACGGACGAGGCGATGCTCGATGAGGCTGTGAAGGCAGCTGCGGGGGCTGACGTCGCGGTGATTTTCGCGGGCCTCCCGGATTCATTTGAGTCTGAAGGCGGCGACCGCGAGCATATGCGCCTGCCGCAGAACCAGAACGAGCTGATCGCGGCGGTCGCGGCGGCCAACCCGAACACGGTGGTCGTCCTGCACGGCGGCTCCCCGATGGAACTGCCCTGGCTTCGCGAGGTTCCGGCCGTGCTTCTGATGTACCTCGGCGGCGAGCAGGTCGGTGCCGCGGCTGTCGATATCCTTTTCGGAAATGTAAACCCCTCCGGCCGCCTCGCCGAAACCTGGCCGGTCCGCCTCGAGGACAACCCCTCCTACCTGAATTTCCCGGGCGAGGACGGCGTGGTCACCTATGCCGAGGGCATTTTCGTCGGCTACCGCTACTACGACAAGAAGAAGCTGGCCGTGAATTTCCCGTTCGGCCACGGCCTCTCCTACACGACGTTCTCCTTCGGCAATATGACCGTGGACAGGGAGTCCCTGACGGATCAGGATACCCTCACCGTCACCGTGGACGTGACCAACACCGGCGCGGTCGCGGGCAAGGCTGTCGTCCAGCTCTATGTCAGCGACAAGGAGAGCACGGTGCGCCGCCCGGTCCGCGAGCTGCGCGATTTTGCCAAGGTCGATCTCCTGCCGGGCGAGACCAAAACGGTGAGTTTCACGCTCGATAAGCGCGCATTTGCGTACTACGAGCCGAAGGTGCACGATTTCTTCGTGGAGAGCGGCGAGTTTGCGATCGAGGTCGGCGAGAGCTGCCGGGACATCCTCGTCTCGAAGTCCGTGAAGGTGGAGGGAACCACCGTTATCAGCTTCACGATCAATGAAAATACAACCATCGGCCAGCTCATGAAGCACCCCAAGGGCGCTTCCTTCCTCCGGCAGATGATGGGCGGCAGGACCCGGGACCAGGGTCCGTCCGATTCGGAGCAGGCGGCGGCCATGGGCGAGGGCAGCGAGAAAATGATGCAGCAGATGATGTTTGAGATGCCGCTCGGGTCGCTGGTGAGCTACGGCCGGATGACGCGCCAGCAGCTCAAGGGCATGATCGCGATGCTGAATTCCTGATTTCAACGGTTTGGGGAGCCAGGGGGACGGTTCTAAGCGAGGGAGAGGGGCGAGATAATTCTCGCCCCTCTTCCTCGAAAGAACCGTCCCTTCGGCGGGTGAGAGGCCGGAAAAACTTGCTTGAGAGCTGGGCGAATTGCAAAACAAGCTTCCTGCCCGGCTTGGAACGGAGGGGAGAGATTTAGGCGAGTGACAAGCCATGCAGCCCCGGAACCTCCCGAGATCCGATTGTCAGCCCGTCCGCGTCTCAGCCGCACACTTTTTCATCATCCTGACGCCGCCTGCCGGCGGTTCCGGGCACGCCGGCCGTGCTCGCACGAGTCCGGCTGCACGAAAATGCCGGCGAAGGCCAAAATGCACCTGTGCGTTTTGGCCGGGGTCGCGAAGCGAGCCGGGGCGGCGTCCAACAGATCCACCCATCAGTGCGGCTGAAACGCGGACGTCAGCACTGCCCTCTCCTCTCACGGATCTTCTTCCGGTTTCTGCTATACGGCGCCAGACGTTATGAGCAAAACGGCCCCGCCGTTTTGCGAATGCCGGAATACCGCGGGCTTGCCCGGGGGACGGCCTCTGAAGCGCGGCTGCGGATGCAGCCAGCACCTTCAGGGGCTGCCCCCCGGCAAAGCCGCCGTATTCCGTCAGAGAGCGAAGCTCTCTGCAAGAGCAAGAGCCCCTCACGTGTTTCACACGTGAGGGGCTCTTGGAGCGGAGAAGGAGGGATTTGAACCCTCGCGCCGCTATTAACGACCTGCACCCTTTCCAGGGGTGTCCCTTCGGCCAGCTTGGGTACTTCTCCAAATTGCTCGAATCCATAAACGATATGAATTTTTACATCGGGTAAACCCCGACAGCGAAAATGATTATACCAGAACCGCATACAAAATGCAAGCCCTATTTTTCATTTTCCAGCGGAGAGGATGGGATTCGAACCCATGCGCCCCGAAGGACAAACGGTTTTCAAGACATAAAAATAGATTTTACGCCCTTATAGAATAAGGCTTCCCGGAAACGTGACCATTTGTGACCAAGTTTTAGGCCGCTTTCTTCTATATTATATATACCGCTCGTTCTCCGCTATCGTGCATCCCGTAACAAGCAACCCCATTATATAGCAAAAAGACCGTTTGTGCAACGTGTTTTGAGCATCCTTTTTATATTTTTCGGGCACTTGAATGGTTCATCCAGAAACCCGCTGTTCTGTACAAACCCCCGCCCCCCCTTAACTAAAACCGCTCTACGAAAAGTAGAAGTAAACACTCTTACTATTATTATATGAAGAAACGCGCCCGGTCGGGCTTCCTTGCCCTCTCCTGCTAATAGAAAATTAGCCTTGTCACAAGGCAAACAATACCGTGAATATTCAAACAAATCTCCCCGCTCGCTCGTCTGTTGTCAACTCTTCCATCATGAACCAGACCGAAAACACGAACGAACGTTTGAAAAATCATCGAAAAAAGCCGCCTAGAATTGTACAAAACACGGACACAATTTAAAACGCCTCAAATCAGCCCCCAGAAGCCCCGAAAACGGCCTATTTTGCCCTAAAAAGCCTGTTTTTACCCCGTTTTTGAAAGTATCTCTTCGTTTTTTTAACATTCATCTATTCGCCAAAGTTCCGTTTAGCGAATAGAAACATTCGTTCGATTGAAGCTGTTTTTAAATAGTCTGTTTATTTGTTTTGTTATCGCAATATTCACGCTATTAAATCCTGCTCGTTTCGGTTTACATAACTATGCAAATAAAGGCTTCCGAAGCGGAGAACCGCATCAGAAGCCCCGTAGAAGCGTTTTCACGCTCTCGGCGTAGTTTATGCCTTGTTTGCCCTAAATCGTCTGTATAAGCCTTGTGAAGCCCTGCACCGCTTCAATCGCCGCTCAGCTTGTCAGGAATACCGCTTACTCTGTACTTATCAGCTAGCCGCCGTTGCCGTTCGTCTGCATCCTCAATAACCGTGAGCGGTTCTGCATTCAGAGTGAATTGATTCGTACTCACATAGCCGTGATTGTTGCATAAATCGAAAATCCCGACAACGGGCGGCATTTGCCCACTCAGCATCATTTGCTTTTTGCAACTTAAAATGTTCTGCTCTACCATATCGACCGCATAAAGCCATTTCTCGCCCCGTTCTCTATATCGTCTCAGCGTTCGCCGGGTAATTCCTAACCAACTGCATAAGCCCTCAATATCGGCAATGAGAGCGTGTTTTGAAGTCCTCTCAGCGTTTACCTCGGCAATCCTCTGAAAATACCCCTCGCAACGTTCCAAAAAATCATCAAGGCCGCTTTCATCAGGCGTGTATTTAGGTTCTTGCCCCTTCCTTGCTCTTGCACTTCTAACGCTTTGCAAGCTCATTTCAACGACCGCTTGTAGATCGTCACACTCACCCGGTACTACCTCGGAATATTTTCCTTTAGGAAATGAAGCCGTTCGAATGCCATCCTCATTAAATCTTTCTATATTCCGGCCTTCACCTTGCATAATTACCACCACCTTTTTTAGTGTTTACCGCCGCTTGTTTGGTTCACCTTTTCCGCTCTCTTATCCTTATCTTTTCCTCAAAACAAAAGAAAAAGGATATTGCAGAAGGTACCTCGGAGGTACCTCAAAGGTACCTCGTAGGTACTATTTATTTATTTATTGATTTATTTATTGATTGATTTATTACAATTCCCCATCATCTCTAGGGGGTTCTTTGTCAGATATTTTGCTGTTCATCATCTCTTTTAGCCTACATTCTGCCTCTTCCAGATTCTCGCCGCACCCTTTAAAGAACTCTTCAAAAGCGTCTTTATCACCGAAACCGTTATTTATATACTTGTTCTGCAAGGCGCCTTTTTTCCCGTAAAATTCCCCGTTTTTCTCCTTCTTTAACTTACTATTGCATCCCCCGATTGCGACAGTTGCGAACTGTTCATAATGCCGTTCAACAGTTTTTCGCTCTCTAGCGTTCGGAATCTCGCTAAAATCCGGCTTTTTCTCGCCGTAATCATAACAGAAATCTGCTAATGCATCACAGAAAACCTCTTTCGCTTCCGGGCTAAACCCTGACAATGCAATAATAAGTGTCTTATCAACTAAAAATTGATTACAAGAATCGTATATACTATTTGCCATCGTATCACCACCTCTCATGCAAACGGCAATTCTTCACAATAATCATCAATCGGCATGAACTCGTCTTTGTCCTGCTCCTCGTTTCGCCCCCCGCCCTCTGAATCGTCAAGGGAAATGAACAACTGCTTAGAGCCGCTGAACGCCAGAGCAACGCCGCCCAGCTGCCCGTTTCGGTTCTTTGCTATCTTAACATGTTTCGCCTCGTTGCTCTCTGCATCATTCCAAAGGAAAACAACTTGTGAAGCGTCCTGCTCTATATCGCCGCTTTCCCGAATGTCCGCTAACACGGGTTCTTTCTTATCTCTATGCTCGACTTCTCGGTTCAACTGGACTAGCGGAAATATCGGAATATTAAAGTCCATAGCAACGCCCTTTAGATCGTGGCTAATCTGCCCGACCTCTGCCGTTCTGTTTCCCTTGTAGCCCCTATCAGGCGTGACCAACTGCAAATAATCAACGAACACGACTTGTAATTTATCCCGCCTAACGTATTTTCTAATGTCCGCAACGGTGAATGAGCCGCAATATAAAACCAAGTTTTTAAGCTCTCGAATTTTATCATTCCCGCTTTCAAGCATGTTTAGCTCTATGTTGTTGTAACGTTGCCCGTTGCGAATGAAATTCAAGGCCAATCCAGACCCAGAAGCCAATAGGCGCTCGTAAATGCTCCGCTCCTGCATCTCCAAACTGAAAACCCCGACCTTGTAGCCGTTGCTCACCAAATTTAACGCAACTTGCAAGGCGAAAGCACTTTTGCCAACGGACGGCCTAGCGCCGATAAAACATAAATCCCCGCCTTCAACGCCGCCTAAATACCCGTCAAGCGTTTTATCTATCCCTAACCGAACGCCGCACTTGCTCGGTTCTTTCGGGTAATCATCCCCGTACTTCTCGACTAAATCGGCGGCAACTATTCCGGCTTTTCGTTCCGTCAACTCTTGAAGCTCGTCAATCTCCGCTTGCCATTCACTGATTGCTTTATCATCCCCCGGACTTTCTGCAAACTTGCTCGCTATCGCCTTAAAGCGCCGCTTTTTGTAATCCTTCACTACATTGTTTGCAAACGTTCCGATTTGCGAGGGAAGATATTTAGAATTTTGAAGTATTTCCAGAATCCGCTTTTTAGTGTCCTCTTCCGTCATGCCCTCAACTTGTGGAAGATTTGCGAGAACGCCCGTCCAATCTTCAACCGCTCCAACCTCAAACAATCTAAAGGTTCTCGAAAGTAGAACGTCCTCGATCATAAACGCTTTCAGAGAGTTGACCTCATCAATCTTCGCTCCCTGCATCAAGCAACTAATAACGCCCTCTTCACTGTATGTAATCCCACTCATATTTCCGCACCCTCAATAGCCTCTATCGGACTTGTTTCGTCTGCTAATGTCCTCATGTACCGCTCTAGCCTCAATGCCGCTTTAGCCGGGTTTTCGGCTTCATAGCACCTTTTTTCAAATGCTCTCTTTGCCTTGTGGAACTCTTCAAGACTGATTGCCGGGTAACTTGTGTTTATTGCCCTCTCCGCTATATAGCAGACGTTTTTCTTTGTCAGGCGCTCGCTCTCTGTTTTGCGTTCTCTCTCTTCTTTGCAAATTCTCACAAAATCGGCTATTGTCGGCGGCCATGCGTCCTGCACTACATGAATATTTAAAGCGTTACGAACTTCTTCCACTGTATAGCCGTTGAGCGCTTTAGTCCAAATTCGCCTTGTTTCTGCATCATCGTCTTTCGGACGCTTAAACTTGCCACTATAACGGTTTTCTATTGAATTAAAAAGACGCTCCACCGACTTTTCCGAAAACATCTCGCCTTTACCGCTCATGCCTTGCCCTTCTTCTCTGCCGCTTTTTCGATTGCTAACCGAATCTCGTACTTTGTACCTTCTCTCAGGTTCTCACGGCTTAACATACGACTAAGGCTTGTATGTCTAATCCCCATCGTTTCCGCAACCTCTTTGAGCATAAGCCCCCGGCTTGCAATCTCCGCTCTAATATCTACATTTGTACATTTCAATTTGGCCACCTTCCTTCCCGATGGAATAAAAAGTTTTCTCTTGCGTAATTAGTTTATCACTGATACAATGAGACATAAAGGTAGCACTATGTAGAACATTTAAAGGAGAATCATGATTTTATGAGACATATAAGTAGCACACTAGATAGAATAAAGTTAGGAAACCGCATTACAGAACTAAGAGGCGGCACAAGTCAGGAACAACTAGCCGAAATACTCAACAACGGAAAACAAAACGAAAATTACAGAAAAACTATTTCAAGATGGGAGAACGGTAGAACAGAAATATCTTTGTCAAACTTAGTCAAACTAGCCGCCTATTTCAACGTTTCATTGGATTACATAACGGGACAGATAGATTTTGTTCATGTCGGGAATGATGATATAATCAATTCAACCGGGCTTTCGGAAAAATCCGTTGAAACCCTCAGGAAGTGGCAAAAGGATAGTCAGCCCCGCACCCTCAGAGACAAGAACGGTAATAAAATGGAAGAAACCGCCCCATTTAGTGACGGCCTAGCTTCTACCAGATTACAAATGCTGAATTTCCTACTTGAAAATGAAAACGCCGTGGGCTTATTAGATGCTTTATGGGATTGTATTTTTGCGGACTACCTCAAAGACGGTCAAGTGCTAGAGTTTAATAACCGTTATGGAACACGGGGACTAACAAACGAAATTCTACAAAACGCCTCTATTCCTTCCGTTACCGTCTGTATCGACCGCTTGCGAAACATATCGAAAAGCAAGAAATAAGCCCCTCAGCGCCCCGTAAACCGCTTTTATTTCATAGCGGTACACTTCCACCAAATCACCGTTACAAGCGCTCTATAAGGCGTACAACGCCCTACACGGGCATTTAAACATAGAAAAAGCCGGGTTTTTCGCCCGGCTCTTTTTCTATATCTGCATATATTGAATTTATGCGCTTTCCCGACACTCAACAACCGCCGCCATACCTTCTAGCAACTCGTGAACCTCACCATTGCAACCGCTTGCAACGTCGCACAAGCGACTTGCACGAACGATAAGCGCCCTAGCCATAGTATTTAACTCTAGCTTTTCAAACTCGCTCAGAACGTCCGCTAACGCTTCCAGAACCGCCGTTGTGCGTCCCGCCGCTTCCTCTGCTGCATTTTCTAAATTATCAATCTCTATAACAAAATCCTTGTTCATGCCGTAACCCCCTTAAAATTTATGTTATTCATGGTTTTGAGTGCCGCTCTTCTTTGTTCTTCGATAACGTGATAATAAACGTTCATCGTGATTGCTACGCTTGCGTGGCCTGCCATCTTTGAAACGATCTCAACGGGTACGCCGTGCCTTAAATAGAAGGAAACGCCCGAATGCCGCAGCGCATGAACCCCGAAACTTCTTCTCGCCTCGTTGCTAAGTCCTGCAACGTCTATCAGGTTTCGAACCGCCCTAAAAAGTCTATCTTCCGAAACGTGACAGCCGTTAGAAGTTGCTATTACAAAATCATCAGGGCTTGTGAACTCCGAATGATTTTTAATGAAGGTCAGGGCTTCTATTGCTTCATCCGTCAGCATTACAACCCGTGTTCCGCTACCCGTTTTCGGTTTCGTTGTAATCACTTTTGTTTTTTGTTCTCCCCTCGTTTCCCGGTTCTTCACTCTAGCAACGGTTTTTGAAATTCTCATTTCACGCTTTTCAAAATCAATATCTTTCCATTTTAGCGCTAATGCCTCTCCTGCACGAACGAAGGTTACAAGGATAAGATAGAGGCTTGCCCCGTACTTCGAAGCCCCGTAGACTTTAGCGGAAACCTCACGGAAAGCATATTCCTTGAATGTCTGAATTTCCGCATCATTCAGAACAACATCTTCCAGAAGGGTTTCTTCCTCGCCGCTTATGTCTCCGATCAGTTTCTTGTTTATCGGACGCTTCACACGGTTCATAGGATTTTTGCCCGGATTATCCAAAAAACGAAAATCAAAGAACTGCCCCAGTAACTCATACGCCTTTTTCACGCTTGAATAAGAATAGCCTATGCCCCGCCTTGTTACCGCTTCATATTGTAGAAACTGCAAATGTTTTGTGATGACCTCGCTCGTTATCTTCCCCACCTTCATTTGACTGATGGGAAACGGGTTTATAAGCGTTCTCAAAGTACATTCATCTCTGTCAATCGTCCGCTCTTTCCTCGTGCCGGGTTTCGTGTCAAATAACCATGCTTCCATACCTTCTTTAAGTAGAACGTTGTCCGAACGGCTTCTAGTGGTCAAATCCCCCCGCGCCGCTTCTAGCTTCTTCTCTTCCATTTTGCGGAAACACTCTGTTTTAGTTTTGCCGCTCACCGAAAGCCTATAAGTTTTCGTGCTTCCCGTAGGCGTATAATTTAGCCTATACCGCAAAGAACCAGATTTGAGAATGTCGAAAACGCCTTGTCCGTATGCTACTTTTGGAATTTTTTCTTTCTTCACGATTGCCCCCTTTTGTTTGCATATTGACATAACCAAAAACGTGACCAACTTCGTGACCAACTTTGACCGCTCGTGACCACTTTTTGAGCCTATATGCATCTAACTATTGAATGATTTAGAAACGGAAACCGCCTGTTAATAAGGGAAAATGCACGAAATGAAAATTGTAAATCCTGCACAAATAAACCGCATAGGCAAGGCAAATATAGGGTTTGAAATTGTTCAGAGTAAACAAAAAAGGCGATTGCTTGACACAATCACCTTTTAGCGGAGAGGATGGGATTCGAA
>DFFD01000200.1:10555-12044 GCA_002369495.1 Lachnospiraceae bacterium UBA3785
CAAACGGTTTTCAAGACCGCCTCGTTATGACCGCTTCGATACCTCTCCATAACCGCCTGAAACAGGCGCATTAGACAGTATAACAGAAAAATGCTCCGTTTGCAACCTGTTTTTACAGCCTCACGAAGCCTGCTCTCCCCTGATCACCGCCGAGAGCACGTACTGGGTGTTTTTGAATTCCTTCTGGCTGATATCCTCGAGCCTTATGAGATCCACATCCAGCCAGAGCTCGTCCGCCGCGATCATCACGTGCGCGAACAGGATACCGAATCCCAGCTCATCCCAGTGACTGAGCAGCTCGATCGACTGCTTCCTCGCAAAGAAATGGATCCTCCCCTGCGCCACCACAAACCGCCAGGGCTGCGTGTTCATTGCCGACGGCGCGAGCCTCGCGGCCTCCAGCAGTTCCCGCACTACCCGCTTCGGCTCCTCCGGCCCGACGCAGAGCTTCTGCATCGGCAGCCTCTTCGCGTCCGTGCTGCGCCGCGCGAGCGTCCCCTCCGGCTTGCCGAAGGCCATCATGATGACGAATTCCAGCTCGCCGCGGTTCCGGTTCTTCTTCGGGACTTTCGCACTGCCCAGGAAGCAGCTCCCGAGCCCCAGCGTGTGCATGTAGAGCGCGAGCTGCTCGCAGATGAAGCCCGCGTTCATCTCATATTTATCTTTCTTCTCGGAATACAGGGACAGGTAGTAAGGCGCCGCGACCCCGAAGAAGCCGCCCGGCGCATGCTTTCTGTCCGTGTTGTCCGTAATGCCGATCTCAGTTTTGATGCCCGGGAACAGGGACGGCACCTCCTCATAAAATGTGCCGATCTTCGCCAGCAGGTCAGCCTGCACCGGTTCCCAGACATATTTGCGCGTAGATTTTCTCAGGTATAATGCTTCGTATAAATTCATGTCTATTAGTTTAACGCAGGGAGAGCCGCATTTCAAGAGATGCGGTTAAAAAAAATGTAACAAAAACGTAACAAAATAAAGAGGAAGATTCGCCGGATTTTCCGGGAATCTTCCTCGCTGAAAAACTGTTTATTTGATTCTGCAGATCCAGCCTTCCGGTGCCTCGATACGGCCCATCTGGATGCCTGTCAGCGTATCGTACAGCTTCTGGATCTTCGGTCCCATCTTCTCCATGCCGCTCGGGAACGCGATCTCCTTGTCGCCGTTCACGATCATGCCGACCGGGGAAATAACAGCCGCTGTGCCGCAGAGACCTGCCTCCTCGAACTCCGGAAGCTCGGTGAGCGGAATCTCGCGCTCCTCAACTTCCATGCCGAGGTACTTCTCGGCGACGTACTCGAGCGAACGGCGGGTGATCGACGGAAGGATCGTCGGGGATTTGACCGTGACGAACTTGTTGCCCTTCACGAAAATGATATTCGCGCCGCCCGTCTCCTCGACCAGCGTCCTGGTTCTCGAATCCGGATACAGGTTCTCGGCAAAGCCCTGCTTGTGGGCTTCAACGATTGCGTGCAGGCTCATCGCGTAGTTC
>DFFD01000200.1:12135-14511 GCA_002369495.1 Lachnospiraceae bacterium UBA3785
CGGGGTGCCGCACGGTCGTAATCGGCGATCTTGATCCTGATCGGCTTCGCGCCGCCCTTGAAATACGGGCCGACCGGAGTCACAAGAATACGGAACTGGTACTCTTCCGCCGGCTTGACGCCGATGACGGCGCTGGAGCCGAACATGTACGGGCGGATATAGAGCGTGGCGCCGGAGCCGTAGGGCGGAACCCATGCTTCGTTCGCGCTGACAACCTTTTTCACAGCCTCGACGAAACGGTCCTCCGGGAAGACCGGCATCTCCAGCCTTGCTGCGGAATCCGCCATGCGGGCTGCGTTGAGGTCCGGGCGGAAGCAGACGATGTGGCCGTCCTCGGTCTCGTAAGCCTTGAGGCCTTCAAATACGGACTGAGAATACTGCAGGACGCCTGCGCACTCATTGATCACGATGTTCGGATCGTCGACGAGCGCACCGTCATCCCATTTTCCGTCCTTAAAGTTGGAGACATAGCGCCAGTCAGTCGCCATGTAACCGAATCCAAGGCTGCCCCAGTCGATATTCTTCTTTTCCATAACAATTTCCTCCATGTTTCTGCCCGGTCTGAAAATGAAAACCGGGCGTCTTTTACTGCATGTAGAATATTATAATACAAGGATTTTCAAAGTCAATAAAAAATCGAAAGCAAAGAAAGGGTCGGCGCCGCAGGGACGGTTCTCGTCTCAGGGGACGGTTCTTAAAAAGCCGGGGCTTTGCCCCGGCTTAAATAGAACCGTCCCTGAAGATCAGTTCATCGGATTATTACTCGCCATCTCCGTCAGGATCCTCTGCGCCTCGGTGAAGTTCTGCATATCCTCCGCTGAGATCTTGAGATTGTAGTGGTAGCCTCTCCCGTTCGGGTCCGTGACGCGGACGTCAATGATCGTCCCTTCGCCGAAGGCTGCCGGGTAGATCGACTTCGCGAACGGCACCAGCTTCGGGTGCGCCGCTGCGAAGGCATCCCAGAGGCTTTTGAGGCGGAAGAGCTCCATCGGATTCATCATACGCGCCTCCCTCTCAGCCCTTGAAGAGGCGGATCTTCTCGGCCGCCTGCACCTTCACGCTGTAGATGATATAGGGAATGATCTCGGTCATCGTCGAAGCCCCGCTCGAGATCGCCTGGATCGCGCCCTGCGCGCCTGCGATGTTGATATCCGTCAGGATGTTGATCTTGCTGACGCCGGAGGCGATGGCTTTGCGGAAGTTATTTTCCGAGAGGCCCGAGCCGCCGTGCAGCGTGAGCGGAACGTCCGCCGCCTCCGAGATTGCCCGGATCCGGTCGAAATCGACCTTCGGCTGCACCGAATAGCTGCCGCGGGCCGTGCCGACCGCGATCGAGAGCGCGTCGACGTGCGTGCGCTTCACATATTCGCGGGCTTCATCCGGCAGGGTGAATCCGTCCTCGTCGAGCTCGACGGTCAGCTCGGAGGCGTCCGGAACGTGCCCGAGCTCCGCCTCCACCGAGGCGCCGAAGGCGTGCGCGGTGTGGGTGAGCTCAGCCACTTTCTTTACATTTTCCTCAAAATTCTCCGCCGAGCAGTCGTAATCCACCGAGGTGAATCCCGCCTTCAGGGCTTCGATGCAGCCGTCGAAGGAGCAGCCATGGTCGTAGTGGACCGCCACCGGCACTTTCGCCTTCCGTGCCATCGGGAGTGCAAAGGAGATGAACTCCTCCATCGGGCAGACGTCCGTTTGCTCTTCGTCAAATGCAAGAATCACCGGCATCTCCTGCTCCTCCGCCGCCATGATGACCGCGCGGGCCATCTCAAGGGTGACGGTGTTGAAGTGTCCGACCGCGTATTTTCCCTCGCGGGCCGGCTCCAGTATTTCTCTCAGATTAACAAGCATGGAAGCCTCCTTCCGCTGTTCCGATCAATGGTGGAACAGTCTGATACCCGTAAATGCCATCGCCATCCCGTACTTGTCGCAGCACTCGATGACCGCGTCGTCTCTGACAGAGCCGCCCGGCTCCGCGATGTACATGACGCCGCTCTTCTTCGCGCGCTCGATGTTGTCCGAGAACGGGAAGAATGCGTCGGAACCCAGGGACACGCCGGTCTGGGTGTCGAGCCATGCCCTCTTCTCCTCGGCGGTGAAGACGTCCGGCTTCACCTTAAAGATCTTCTGCCATGCGCCGTCGCGGAGGACGTCCATGTACTCGTCGCCGATGTAGACGTCGATCGCGTTATCGCGGTCCGGACGCTTGATGCCGTCCACGAACGGAAGCTCGAGGACCTTCGGGCAC
Organism: Lachnospiraceae bacterium UBA3785; assembly: GCA_002369495.1. Lineage (GTDB taxonomy): Bacteria > Bacillota > Clostridia > Lachnospirales > Lachnospiraceae > Chordicoccus. Next base: position 14,378 of record DFFD01000200.1, read on the forward strand.
TGGCGAAGCAGCCAGTTGTCGGCCTTCTGGCCGGCAAGGCGCACGCAGTGGACGCGGGACTGCTGGCCGGCGCCGACGCCGATGGCCTGGCCGTCCTTCGCGTAGCAGACCGAGTTGGACTGGGTGTATTTCAG
>DFFD01000200.1:14560-14699 GCA_002369495.1 Lachnospiraceae bacterium UBA3785
ACTGGGTGTATTTCAGGGTGATGAGCGAGATCACGAGGTCGCGCTTTGCATTTTCCGGGATGTCCTTGTTGGCCGTCACGACGTTGGCGAGCAGGTCGTTGTCGATCTTAAGCTCGTTTCTGCCCTGCTCGAAGGTGAT
>DFFD01000200.1:14762-19349 GCA_002369495.1 Lachnospiraceae bacterium UBA3785
CCGAAGACGTCCTTGTGCTCCAGCGGCTCCGGCACATAGTCCGGGTCGATCTCGATGACCGTGTAGCCGCCCTTCTTCTTCTCCTTAAGGATCGCGAGCGCCTCGTCGGTGTAGCCCGGGGCGATCACGCCGTCGGACACCTCGCGCTTGATAATCTTCGCGGTGGAGGCGTCGCAGACGTCAGACAGGGAAATGAAATCCCCGAACGAGCTCATGCGGTCAGCGCCGCGGGCCCTCGCGTAAGCGCACGCGAGCGGGGAGAGCTCCTCCATGTCATCCACAAAATAGATCTTCTTCAGCACATCGGAAAGCGGAAGGCCGACAGCCGCGCCGGCCGGTGAGACATGCTTGAAGGAGGTTGCCGACGGAAGGCCGGTCGCGCGCTTTAAATCGCGGACAAGCTGCCAGCCGTTCAGGGCGTCCATGAAATTGATGTAGCCCGGGCGGCCGTTCAGGACTTTGATCGGAAGGTCGCGGCCGTCGCTCACGAAGATGCGGGAAGGCTTCTGGTTGGGGTTGCAGCCGTATTTCAGTTCAAGATCTTTCATTTTTCGTCCTTTCTGATTGGATATCACTTGTTCTTGTTCACGATGCGGGTCTCGTAAGTCCCGTCCTCAATGGAGATGTAGCGGACAAAGAGGGAGACTTTGTTGTCCTCATTGAGGGAGGTCCAGATGAGATCCGTGGTCTCGTCGATGTCATTTCCGACCTCGACCGGGATCGGCTCGCCCTCAAAGCTCGGGATCGGGCTGCCGTCGTCAACATAGGTGCTGATGAAATGGCCCGTGCCCGGAAGCGCCGGCGAGTAGGAAAATGTAAACCGGTGATCCGACGCGGGATCGCCGTCCGCGCTCTTTAAGATCGAGAGCGCGTAGTTTGCGCCGCCCGGAACGAGATGGATCACGCCGGAGATGCGGGGCGTCCAGTTCGGGCCGTCCGGCTCGTAGCGGCGGGAGCGCAGCGACTGCTCGAAGGTGAGCTGGCTGTCGAGGCCGTCATAGATCGTGTCCGTCTGGTTGCCGTTCGTGACGATCGTCTTGCTGCCGAGCACGCGCACCGGCGCGTAAATGATCAGGCTCGGATCGACCATCTTAGAGGGATCGAACGCTTCCGTGCGGATGCCTTCGCCGTCCTCCACAAAAACGCGGTTTCTTGAGTTCTCGCTGCGGCCCATGATGAAATAGGCAGTTACCGCCGACTTCCCGTCCGCCGAGCGTCCGAGCATGATACCGCGGCCCGGATAGGTCTTCGACTTTAAAAGGTCTCCAAGATTCTGTTTTTTCATTTGTTTGTCCTCCTTGGGGGCACTTCAAGATATTCAACAGGTATACCGTACAGCTCGGAAAGGGCGCACAGATCACTGAAACGGATCTCGGTCGTTCCGGTTTCCCAGTTGATAATGGTCTGTTTATTCCGGTGCACGGCACGCGCGGCCTCGATCTGGGTCAGGCCGGCGTTAACTCTTGCTGCTTTCAGTTTAATCTTTGGAAAGTCCATTATCCATCCCTCTTTGCCCATTTCTCTGCTATAAATCCATGGTAATCCATTTGAAATGGATTTTCAAGCAGAATAAATGAGAATTTGGGACTGAAAATATTCATCCGGCGGCCGTCTCCTTTTAAAATAGTCGGGAGAAAACTATTTCCGCGAGGCATCCTATGGAAACCATGGAGCACAGAAAGGAGATCCTCGCCGGGAACCTCAGGCGCTTCATCGAGAGCAACAGCTGGACCAGGATGGAGGCCGCGAGGAAGGGCGGCTTTAACCCCCAGACTTTCTACAGCTGGGTCAACGCCGACGCCTATCCCGGTCCGGAGAACCTGATCCGCCTGGCTGAACTGTTCCGCTGCCAGATCTTCGAGCTGACCGAAGAGAAATGGTACATCGACGAGCGAAAGCGATTCCTGAAGATCGGTGTGAGCGACCTCATCACGCTCTACGATTCGAATCCGCATTTCTCCGCCTGGTGCCAGATCGGGTCCGCCCTGGCAAAAGCGAACCGGCTCGAGGCCTATTTAAAGAAAATACGCGACGACTTATCATAAAGGGCATGCTGCTTACCTCAGTCATGCCCTTATTCCATGCCTTTCTCAGCCTTCCCTCTTCACCGTAACGATAACGCCATCCACGTTGTTGCCGGATACCGTATATTCGCCGGACGGCTCGTCGATCTCACCCGCGTCTGTAAAGAAAATATCGTAGCTGCCGTCGGCACAGGTGACGGAGAGGGGTGCATTTTCCGAAGTGTGCTCCCGGAGGTAGTCGATATACTCCTCGAGGCAGAAGTTTTTCTCCGTCATGAAGGCCGCGTGCGGCATTCCGACGTAGCGGAAGTGCCAGGCCTCATTGGAGATGCCTGTGATCTTCGTCTTATCCTCCGCATAGCGACGCACAAATCCGAACCGGTAACAGTTCTCCCGCATCCAGACCGCGTTCCGGCTCTCCGAAAATGAGCCCTGCGACCCGTCCTCATAAAATATCCCGATATCCACCGCAAGCCCCGTGTGGTGCTCGCTGAAGCCGGGGATGGCGACGTATTTCTTCGCGTAAGCCTCCCCGTAAGCCTCCGTGATCTCCCGCATGACCCCCTCCTGGTACTCGTAGGTCCGGTAGGCGGAGGTGATGCCGGTCTCCTTCGTCCCGACCGCCTCGTCGCAGGCCGCGATCATCCGGTCGAGCGCGGGCAGGATCCGCCCCGCGACCGAGAATTCCAGCTTGTCCACCTGGTAGTAGAAGCTCTGGTTCTCGCGGATGTTCTTCAGGTCCAGAGTGTCGTCGTTCGCCTCAAAATCGTAGGCGTGCGCGGCCGACACGAGGATCAGGTCCCCCGAGTGTATGTCTTTCTCTGAAAATGAAAGGCGCGCCCTCTCCTCCGCGCTCTCCGCGGGCTCGCTCGAGGAGGAAGCGGCCTCCGTCACGGCCGGAGCCTGCGTCGGCTCCACGGGCGTCACGGGCTCCGCCGGTTTCTTTCCTCCGCAGGCGCAGAGGATCAGGGTCAGGGTCAAAATCAGCGCAGAGAGTCTCTGCGCTGCGTGGTTATTTCCGTTTTTCATTTTAATCCTCAAAGAACTGGCGCATCTTGCGCATCTTGATGTCCCGTTTCATAGCGTCATCCTCGAGCTGCAGGTAGATGAGCTTCCGGTCGTTGGGGCGGACGAACACGTAGGGCTTCCTCTCCGGTTCATTGGCCGAATAGTCGAGCACCGTGTAGCCGTGCTGGAACGCGTCGAGGTGATGGGAACCCAGCGGCGCGATGCACTCGATGTCGACAAGGCTCAGGGAGTCCTTGTGCTTGCGGCTCTGCTTGGAAAATACCGCGTCGATGTCCATCTCCCCGTTTGCGTAGGAGTACTCGTACTCGAGGTCGAAACGCGGGACCAGAAAGTAGCACACGATCACCATGATGATCCCCGGGATCATCAGGAGATACCATACAAAGAAACCTCCGATGATCAGGAGCGCGGTCAGCCCATAGAGCAGCGGCTTCGCGGCCTTCTCGAGCGGAGTGGAACGTTTCTTGACAAGCAGCTCTTCATATACATCACCCATAATACTATACCTCCATACCGCTATCATACCACAGAATCGGGGCTGAGAAAAGATAAAAATGGGGACGGTTCCTGGGAGTGTTCCGGGGACGGTTCCTGGGAGGCCGCCGAAGGCGGCCGGGGGGAACCGTCCCTGCGCCCTTCCTCTGCTGGGAGCAAGCTCCACCTGTGGATCCCGGGGATCCCGGGGACGGTTCCTGGGAGGCCGCCGAAGGCGGCCGGGGGGAACCGTCCCTGCGCCCTTCCCCTGCTGCAAGCAAGCTCCACCTGGGGATCCCGGGGACGGTTCCTAGGGACGGTTCTCTGAGAAGCCGGTTCTCAGAGGAGAACCGGCTTCTCTAAGAACCGTCCCCCGGGAACCGTCCCTGTTGCTGGCCTCGCTGCCGCCTCCCCGGTAACCGCCCCTGCAGCCTTCGCCCGCATTCTCTGAAGCCTCCGAAACTGAACAGCCATGCCAGCTCGATTCCGCAGCCCTTCAGGCTGCTTCATCTCGCTGCGGCTGGCGCCGTATATAAAAATAAACGAAACCCCAGAGGTGAGCAAGCTCCCCCTGGGGATTTCGTTTGTTTTTATGCATGGCTGTTCAGTTTCGTCACATCATCCCCATGCCACCTGCACCGCCCGCCGGCATCGGCGGCGTCGGCTCCTTAATCACGGAGACCGCCGACTCAGTCGTCAGCAGGGTCGCCGCAACGGAGTTCGCATTCTCAAGCGCGGAACGTGTCACCTTGACCGGATCAAGGATCCCGGTCGCGACCATATCGACATACTCGCCGGTCAGGGCGTTGTAGCCGATGCCGTTGCCCGCCTCGCGGACCTTGTTCACGATGACGGCGCCTTCCTCGCCCGCGTTCACCGCGATGCGGTACAGCGGAGCCTCAAGAGCCTTCTGGATGATCTTCGCGCCGGTCTTCTCGTCGCCTTCAAGGCCGTTCACAAGGTCGGTCAGCTCATCAGCCGCATGAATGTAGGCTGTGCCGCCGCCCGCGATGATGCCTTCCTCGACCGCTGCGCGCGTCGCGTTCAGGGCGTCTTCCAT
>DFFD01000200.1:19470-19801 GCA_002369495.1 Lachnospiraceae bacterium UBA3785
CCGCCCGCCAGCTTTGCAAGACGCTCCTGCAGCTTCTCGCGGTCGAAATCGGACTTGGTCTCCTTAATCTGCGCCTTGATCTGGGCAACGCGGGCCGCGATCGCAGCCTTGTCGCCTTCGCCGTCGACGATGATTGTATTTTCCTTCTGGACCTTGACGGATTTCGCGCGGCCGAGCTGCTCAAATGTGACGTCCTTCAGCTCAAGACCGACCTCGTCGGAGACGACCGTGCCGCCGGTCAGGATCGCGATATCCTTCAGCATCTCTTTTCTTCTGTCGCCGTAGCCCGGGGACTTGACCGCCACAACGTTGAAGGTGCCGCGCAGCTTGT
>DFFD01000200.1:19842-23956 GCA_002369495.1 Lachnospiraceae bacterium UBA3785
CGCGCAGCTTGTTGACGATCAGGGTCGTCAGCGCTTCGCCCTCGATGTCCTCGGCGATAATCAGCAGCTGGCTGCCGCTCTTCACGATCTGCTCAAGGATCGGAAGGAGGTCCTGGATGTTGCTGATCTTCTTGTCGACGATCAGGATGAACGGCTCCTCAAGGTTCGCTTCCATCTTCTCCATGTCGGAGCACATGTAAGCGGAAATATAACCCCTGTCAAACTGCATGCCTTCGACCAGATCGAGCTCGTCGACCATCGTCTTGGACTCTTCGATCGTGATGACGCCGTCCTTGGAGACCTTCTCCATCGCGTCCGCGATCATCGCGCCGATCGTGTCATCGCCCGCGGAGACCGCTGCGACACGCTCGATCTGGCTCTTGCCGCTGACCGGCTTGCTCATCGCGACGAGGGACTTGACAGCCGCGTCCGTGGCCTTCTTCATGCCCTTCCGGAGAATAATCGGGTTCGCGCCCGCAGCGAGGTTCTTCATGCCCTCCTTGACCATCGCCTGCGCGAGGACCGTAGCGGTCGTCGTGCCGTCGCCGGCCACATCATTGGTCTTGGATGCGACTTCGCGGATGAGCTGGGCACCCATATTTTCGAAACCGTCCTCAAGCTCGATCTCCTTCGCGATCGTGACACCGTCGTTCGTGATCGTCGGAGCGCCGTAGGATTTCTCCAGAACTACATTTCTGCCCTTCGGGCCGAGCGTCACGCGGACGACGTCCGCCAGCTTGTCAACGCCTGCCTGAAGCGCTTCTCTTGCCTCTACACCGTACTTGATATTCTTAGCCATGATTAACCCTCCTCAACAATTGCGAGAATGTCGCTCTGACGGACGATCGTGTACTCGTCCTCGCCAAGCTTGACGTCTGTTCCCGCATATTTCGAATAAATAACCTTCTGTCCGGCCTTGACGATCATGGCGACTTCCTTGCCGTCGACCATGCCGCCCGGTCCCACAGCGATGACTTCCGCCTGCTGCGGTTTCTCTTTCGCCTGGCCCGGAAGAACGATTCCGGACGCGGTAGTCTCTTCAGCCTTAAGCTGCTTCAAAACGACCCGGTCGCTTATCGGTACAAGTTTCATAATATTGCCTCCTTGCAAAATGTTCAACTTTGTTTGTCTGTTAGCACTCATTTGTTTGGAGTGCTAACATCTAGAGAGTAATATACAACCTGCCCCGGTAAATGTCAATAGCGAAATTAAAAAAAGACCGGCAGAATCTCCGCCGGTCTCCCTGTCACCCTGTCTTTACTTTTTGTCCTTGCTGACCTTCAGCTCCTCGAGCTCCTCGAAAATGTAATCATTCAGCACCTTGATATAGGTTCCCTTCATGCCCGAAGACCGGGATTCGATGATGCCCGCGCTCTCGAATTTCCTCAGCGCGTTGACGATGACCGATCTCGTGATGCCGACGCGGTCCGCGATCTTGGAGGCCACCAGAATGCCTTCCTTGCCGCCGAGCTCATCGAAGATGTGCGTGATCGCCTCGAGCTCCGAGAAGGACAGCGTCGAAAATGCAGACTTCACGATCCCGCGCTTCCTCTGCTCCTCCGCGTTCTCCTCGTCGACCGAACGCATCATCTCGAGGCCGACGACCGTCGTCCCGTACTCGCTCACGATGATGTCCTCGATGTCGAAAACGCCGTTCGCCCGGTAGCAGAAGACCGTTCCGAGCCGCTCGCCGGCGATGTCGATCGGGTTGATGATGGCCTGGTAGCCCTTCACCGCCTCCTCGTCGAAGCCGAGCGTCATGAGGTTTACATTTTCCTTAGTGGAGAGGACGCCCAGGAAACGCTCGTTCAGCAGCGGGTCGATAAAATCACCGACGCTGCTCGAGAGCAGCTGGGTGATCTCCGGCACGCCGTCACACAGGCCGACGCCGAGGACCTTGCCCTTCTTGCTGATGACGAGGACGTTGGCTCCCAGCGTCTCCACCATCACCTGACAGATATCATTGAAAACAACCTTGGAGCTGCTTGTCGTGTGGAGCAGCTTATTGATTTTGCGGGTCTTGTCCAGAAGCTGTACGCTCATTTTATGCTCCTTTCTCCTATCTGCATCGTAAGATGAAAATACATTCTTCGTTATTTCTCACTTTAACACAAAAATACCACCAAAACAACTGTCTTGATGGTATTTTCTGAATTTATTCAATTGTTCTTTTCACGATAGCCGCAATTCGGATCCGAGCAGACCAGATTCGGACCTTTTTCCGTCATGTATTTTCCGCACTTCGGACAGCGCTTTTCGCTCGGCTTCGTCCAGGAAATGAACGTGCACTCCGGATTGTGTTCGCACCCGAAATACCGCCTTCCCTTCTTCGTGCGCTTGAGGACGATCTCGCCGCCGCACTCGGGGCATTTCACGCCGATCTTCTCGAGGAAAGGTTTGGTGTTCCGGCACTCCGGGAACCCGGGACAGGCGAGGAACTTGCCGTGGGGGCCGTATTTGATGACCATGCGCCGGCCGCAGTTCTCGCAGATCTCGTCGCTCTCCTCGTCCGCGACCTTGATGCGGTCGAGCTCGCCTTCCGCCTTCTCGACGGCTTCCTTAAGATCCGGATAGAAATTGCGCACGATCGTCTTCCACTCGATCTTCCCGTCCGCGACGCCGTCGAGGAGCAGCTCCATGTTCGCCGTAAAATGAACATCCACGATCTGCGGAAACTCCCTGCACATCAGCTTGTTGACGACCTCGCCGAGCTCGGTCATGTACAGGTTCTTCTGCTCCTTCGAGATGTAGCGGCGGGCGACGATCGTCGTGATCGTCGGCGCGTAAGTGGACGGACGGCCGATGCCGAGCTCTTCGAGCGTGCGGACCAGGGAGGCCTCCGTGTAATGGGCGGGCGGCTGCGTGAAATGCTGCTCCGGCTTAAGGCCGGCGAGCGAAAGCTTTGTCTCGGTCGTGAGGCTCTCCGCGCCGCGGCTCCCGGAGGAGCGCTCGTCCTCGTCGGTCATGTAGACGTCCATGAAACCGGCGGTCTTCAGGTTGGAGGACGCCATCGTGAAGGTGTATTTTCCGCCCCGGATCTTCACGGAGGCGGTGTCGTAGACGGCGTTCGCCATGCGGCTCGCGGTGAAGCGCTTCCAGATCAGCTGGTAGAGGCGGAACTGGTCGCGGGTCAGCGAATCCTTGACCATAACAGGCGTGCGGCGGATGTCCGTCGGCCGGATCGCTTCGTGCGCGTCCTGCGCATGGGCATTGGCCGCGGGCTTCCCTGCATTTTCACCGACGGCGGATTCGCCGAAATTCTCCCGGATGTAGGCGGCCGCTGCGGTCTCGGCCTCCGCCGCGACGCGCGTCGAGTCGGTTCTTAAATAGGTAATAAGACCGACCGTGCCCTCTCCCCTGACGTCGACGCCCTCGTAGAGCTGCTGCGCGATTCGCATGGTCTTCGCGGTCGCGAAGTTCAGGGCCTTCGAGGCCTCCTGCTGCATCGTGCTGGTCGTGAACGGGAGCGGCGGCTTCTTCTGGCGCTCCGAATGCTTCACGTCCGTGATCTCGTAGGAAACCCCTTCGAGCTCCTTCAGGATCCCGTCGACCTCCTCCCGGGAGGCGATATTCATCTTTTTGTCGGTCCCGTAAAAATGCGCCGTCAGCGGCGTCTTCCGCCCGGGAACCGTGAAATCCGCGTCGAGCGACCAGTACTCCTGCGGGATGAAGGCTGCGATCTCATTTTCCCTGTCCGCGATGATGCGGAGCGCGACCGACTGGACGCGGCCTGCGGACAGCCCGCGCCTGACCTTCGCCCAGAGGAGCGGCGAGATCTGATAACCGACCATGCGGTCGAGCACGCGGCGCGCCTGCTGCGCGTCCACCAGGTTCATGTCGATCCCGCGGGGGTTCTTCAGGGAAGCCTTGACCGCGTTCTTCGTGATCTCGTTGAAGGTGATGCGGCTCATTTTCTTCTCGTCGAGCTTCAGGGCCGCAACGAGATGCCAGGAGATCGCCTCCCCCTCGCGGTCCGGGTCGGTCGCGAGATAGACTTTCGTCGCGTTCTTCGCGGCCTTGCGAAGCTTCGCTAAAAGCTCGCCCTTGCCGCGGATCGTGATGTATTTGGGATCGAAGTCGTGTTCGACGTCGATGCCCATCTGGCTTTTCGGCA
>DFFD01000227.1:0-6771 GCA_002369495.1 Lachnospiraceae bacterium UBA3785
TTCTTCCACAGCAAGCGCGTAATCTCCGTACTGAGTCATATAATAAACCGGATGAAGCGTCTTTGCCTCACACACAGTGCTGTAGTCTGACAGCGATATTTCCCGGATCACATTATTATCGACATAGTAAATAAGACTGTCCCGCTCTTCATTAATATACGCGCGAACGCCGATGCAGCTTCTCCATTCATTACCGACATACCTTGAAAATGCATCCGCTTCTTCAGGAACATCAGAACTGTACTCCGCTTGGGCGAATGTCCGGGCATTGGAATCCATCAGATAAAACCGAGAATAGAGCGCGCTTTGCATCAGGAGATAGCGGTCCCTTACAAGCTCTGCCTGAATGAAACTTTCATTATTGTAGTGCTGGGAGAGAAGCGCCATGTACCGATTTGACACCTCTATGGCGTTGCCGTTCACAGTCCCGGGATAAAGTACCATGCAGTCATGTTCATACCCCCAGTAGATCCAGTTTGTATAACCTTCAAAATAGAAATTTCCGTTCGTGCTGTCAAAACCGCTGAAGCGATAAACGACCTTATCGGTCACGGTCTGGGAGAGGATCTTTCCGTCCGAGGAGAGCAGATACATCGGGTACCCGTTTTCTCCTTTATCACCATCAGCTGCGTAGATTCGGCCCGCCGCATCTACGCCGTAAGCCCTGAGGTACATCTTAGCGTCCAGCTTGAGGTATGTCTTCTTTCCCGTTTTTTGTGTATCAAGGTCGTAAGCCTGAAGACAAAGTCCCGACGCATCCCTGCCCAGGAGATAGATTTTCGAGCCGGCCGTATAGTAAGTCGGTCCTGTATATTGAACGAAACTGCCTGTTTTCGATGAAGGTTCGTTTTGCCAGAGACTCGTGACGTATGACAGCTTATTATCGGAGAATGAAAACAAATACAGCTTTAATTCCTTGTGATGGTACCCTTCACGTAAAGAATAATTCCCGGTTTCAACAAGAATATACAGTCCGTTCCGGGACTCACACGGAAAGAAGTTAATCGAATCAATCGAGCCGCAGTCAAAGTCAGCTGTCGTAAACTGCGGCACCCCGCTGCCGGATGTCCCGACTGCCCGGGGCTCGCTCGCTCCTTCCACGCTTTCCGCATCCGAAGTTTCCTGCGTTTCCACCGTTGTATCCGCGTCTGACCGATCACCGTCCGGTTCGGAAAGAGGTCCGTTCACGATCACAGGCTCTGCTTCTTCCGGCAGGGCATATCCCCCTCCTTCAATATCGGCTGCCGCCGAGAGCGGAGTGAGCAGTAAACATACCGCCGTCAGCAGTAACGCGCCTGCGAACTTCATTTTTCTGAGTTTTCTCATTTTGTGCCTCCGTTTCGTGTGAGTGTTAATGCCGCTATATATATAGTATCCCCGTTTGATCTTTTTTACAATCGTTTTTGAACAGTAAAATTTTTTCTCCGCTGCCGGCATAAAAACCTGCGTTTTCAGTTAAACAAAGCGGCCAATCGTGGTATGATAATCATGAATCTGTTCTCATCACCCCAGGAGACCCCGCCATGATCGACCTCATCAAACTCGAACAGTACACCGAAAACAACCGCATCGAGGCCAAAAAAGCCCTCGGCGGCCTGCCCCACAGCATCTGGGAGACCTACTCCGCCTTCGCGAACACGCTCGGCGGGGTCATCCTCCTAGGCGTTGAGGAATACCGCGACAAGACCTTCCACACCGTGAACCTCCCGGACCCCGAGGGGATGGTCAGAGAGTTCTGGGAGCTGGTCAACGACCCGGACAAGGCCAGCGCGAACATTCTCACGAAGAAGCAGGTCCGGATCGAGACCGTGAACGGCGACCGCATCATCCTGATCGAGGTGCCCCGCGCGCAGCGCTCGGACAGGCCGGTCTACATCGACCGGGACCCCGTCTCGGGCTCCTACCGCCGGAGCGGCGAGGGCGACTACCACTGCACCAGAGAGGAGCTGGCCGCCATGTACCGGGACGCTGAGGTGCGGACGCAGGACATGCTCGTCCTTGAAAATGAAACCCTCTCCGTCTTCTCCCCCGACACGGTCCTGGCCTACCGGAAGCGCATGAAGCGCACCCGCCCGAACCACATCTGGGAAAATCTCTCCGACGAGGATTTCCTGGAAAAGCTCGGCGCGGTGAACCTCGGTGCGGACGGAAAACCGCACCCCACCGCGGCCGGCCTCCTCATGTTCGGCCGCCTTGATGAGATCATCAAACTGTACCCGGACTATTACCTCGACTACCGCGAGGAGACCGACGAGACCAAAGAGTGGACCGACCGCGTGAGTACTGCCATGGGGTCCTGGAGCGGAAATGTGCTCGATTTTTATTTCCTGGTCAGCAGCAAGCTGAGGCATTTTCCGGACGCTATCAACAAGGCAGTCAGCGAAGCGCTCGCCAACTGCCTCATCAATGCCGACTATTACGGCCGTAAGGGCCTTGTCATTCTGCGGAAAAAGAATCTCATCGTCATGTCGAACCCCGGCGATTTCCGCGTTGACCCGGCCGCAGCCCGCGCCGGCGGCCTCTCCGACCCGCGGAACGGGCTCCTCATGAAGATGTTCAGCCTGATCGACGCGAGTTCGCAGACAGGCAGCGGCATTCCGGGCATCCTCTACGCCTGGAAAATGCAGGGCTGGAGCGAACCCACGATTACCCAGAGCGTCGACCCGAACCGGGTCCAGCTCTCGCTCCCGCTCGAAAAGACCGCCGAAAGGAAGAACTTCGTGAAGCACGCGGACAACAGGGACCTCTTTGAGACCTCCGCCCGGAAGGACATGATCATATCCTACCTGACGGAGCACATTTCCGCCACCGGGGATGAGCTCTGCGGGCTCCTGAACATAAAAGCTCCCCTTCTTGGCGGGCTCCTTCAGGAACTCATCGATGAGGAGATCGTTGTGAAAAATGAAGACCTGTCTCCCGTGACTTACAAATTAAAGGCCTGAGCGATCAGGCCTTTTTCTTTTCGAGTTCCAGAAGCTTCACTTTCCTCTCAATTCCTCCCGCATAGCCGGTCATGCTCCCGTCCGCACCGACGACCCGGTGGCAGGGAACGATCAGGGAGACCGGATTGCGGGCAACCGCTCCGCCGACCGCCCGGGCGGACGACTTTTTCCCGTTCAGACGGGCGATTCTCTCCGCGATCTCCCCGTAGGTCGTCGTCGCCCCGTAGGGAATCGCGAGCAGGATCTCCCAGACCGCCCGGCGGAATTCAGTCCCCTTAAGAGCAAGAGGCGGCGTAAAGTCCGGGATCTCCCCGTCAAAATACAAAGAAAGCCAGCGGTCCGCCTCCGCGAAGACCGGCAGCGTGCGCTCTTCATTTTCCGGATCGAGCGTCTCCGCAAAATGTTCCTGCCCTTCGAACCAGAGCCCGGTGAGGCTCTCCCCGTCTGAGGCCATCGTGATTGCTCCAAGAGGCGATTCATAGCGATGCGTAAAATCCATAGTGATACCCCTCCGCAGTCATTTCGCCTTCGGCGAACCTTTGGTGAGCATGTTGACGGTCATTTTGACGTAATCCGGCCTCCCCATCTTCGTTCCGGCCTCCTTAAAGCACAGCGCTCTCCCGTTCTTCTTCCCGGCCGGTTCCCAGGCCGGAAGGCCGGGCCCGTTCGGATCGCCGCATTTTGCAAAATTTGCCGCATACTCCGTCATCTGCCGCGAGGCCTCGAAATCGCGCGCCGCGTAAGGCCGCCAGGACTCTCTGAGCCGCCCGAACATGTACCGGAGGTCCGAGGAGTGGAAGGCTCCGTTCCGGTCTCCGGGCGAATCCAGGTCGAACCAGTAGAGATACGCACCGTTCGCCCTCCCGTACTTCGTCCCGATGTACGCCATGACCGGCGCGTACATGTCGTTGTTCGTAAAGCCGATCATGCAGCCGACCGGCAGCGGATCACTGATCAGCCTGTCGACCCTGTCCTTTATGAGGACTCCGTCCACCACCGGCATCGTGTTATAGGTGGCGTCCTTCCGGGTCATTTTCATCGCGTGTTCCGCGGTCAGAAGCTCCCGGATCCCAATCTGCCGCAGTTCCTCAAGAGTCCCGCAGCCGCAGCGGTCCATGAGCTCCAGCCAGTAAGCCCGCGTCTCCTCCGCCGGCCTCGGCAGGGCAAATTTCGGGAACATGCCGCCCCCGGACATCATGATGACGCGCTGAAAGAGCCCCGCAAGGTCATGGTTCAGGCACAGGTACTGGATCGAGATCGCACCGGCGCTCTGCCCCATGAGGGTGATATTTTCCGGATCGCCCCCGAACTCCGCGATGTGCGCCTTCACCCAGCGGATCGCGGTCAGCTGGTCGTCCAGCCCGAAGTTTCCCTCGCGGCCGGATTCTTTCCGGACCGCCTCGTGCGTCAGGTACCCGAGCACCCCGACGCGGTAGTTGATCACGACGGTCAGGATCCCCCGCTTCGCAAATTCATACCCGCGGAACGGCTCCTCCGCGTTCGAGCCCGAGTTGAAGCCGCCCCCGTGGATAAAAATGATCACCGGACACTTCTCCGCCTTCTTCGGCACATAAAGGTCGAGGTTCAGGCAGTCCTCGTCATACTGAAAATGAAGCCCCTCCCGAAACTCCCGCTGGTAAAAGCGCCTCTCCGGGTTCTCAAGCTGCGGAAAATACATCCTGTACTGCGGGCACGCCCTCCCGTGCCGGGTCGCGTCAAGCTCTCCCTCCCGGCGTTCCACCGGGACCGCATAGGCAAAGCGCTCCGCCCGGGCGTAGGGCACGCCGAGGAATTCAAGGCATTCGGGGGTTTCATTTCCGGAAAGAGTTCCGAGAGAAGTATGTTTTTTCATTTTTTCTCCGCCCGCAGCGAACACAGCTCCCTCGCCCGCGCAAGGTCGCTCTTCTTCACATAGATCCTGTAAATGTAGGTCGGCGAATCCCCGAAATGCGAGGCGCCGATCCCGCCGGAGCCCGTGTGTATCCCCTGCGAGTAGTGGATGTTCTTCTCCAGGGTCGTGACGTTCTGCTTCGTGCTCATCTCGTACTCGATTCCGTTGGCCTTGAGCGTCGACCAGACTTTGGCGGCGGCTTCCTGGTTCACGTCGACGAAGAGTTCGGCGCGGTTGAAAATGGTGATCATAGTGCTTCCTCCCATCTGCTTTGGATTATCAGACATTCCTCAGTTAATCTCCAAAACCTCCCCGATATACATATCATGCGGAGCATCCTTCCCGTACCACCGGCTGACCAGCTCCTCCGACATATTGGCAAGCTCGAGCGGCTGCTTAAAGAGCTTTCTGCACAGGATCGTCACCTCGGCCTCCTCAAACGTCACGGTCTCCCCGACAGCCTTCGGCGTGAGCCCGGACTCGTGCATCTTGTCCATATCCCTGCCGGACTTTGAACCGAGGATTCCCAGCGTCTTCCGGAACTCTTCCGGGTAGAAGCTGACCGTAAAATACTCCCCGCCGTCCATGAACTCATGCGTATAGCGGGACGTCCGCACGTACACGGTGGCGACCGGTTTCCCCCAGATCGTCCCCAGGCCGCCCCAGCTGACGGTCATCGTGTTGAAGCTCTCCATGCTGCCGGCGGTCAGCAGGGCCCATTTTTTGTCGAACTGTCTGAAAATGTCTGTTGTAAATTCCATGATGATCTCCTTTCCGAGCCTCTCTTTCAGCAGCTCATACCGCAGCCGCTTCTCCTCCTTCAGAAAATGCACCTCCCTCTCCTGCACCGGACACCCCTCATAGCAGAGCTTCTCATCCCCGAACTGCTCGCTCGTCAAGTCAAACACGCAGTCCCCGACCACGTTGAAGCAGTGGAAGGTTCCGTTCTCAAGAGGGACGCCGCGCACCTCCCCGCCGTAGATGTCCTGCACGAGGAAAGCGGTGACGGAGCACTGGCCGAGGGTTTTATTTTCCGGCGTCCAGGACGCGCGCATGCGCGGCGCGCAGGTCTCCGCGCACCAGGCCCTGGAGAAAATGTCGTAGCAGTCGCGCGGGGTGAGGCCGCGCGCATCGGTGATGTCGGCAGTTTCCCAGCCGTAGAATTTATACATGTTTTCTCCCCTTTCTGAGGTCGTAGATGAGCTCCAGATATTCTGCTTTTTCTCGTCTTTCGGCAGCTCCCGCATACGGCTTTCCTCCGCAATCCTGATAGAACCAGTATATAATAGCGCGGAGATTTTTTGAAGTAGTTCTTTGAAAAATGAAAACCGATCCCCGAGTCCGCCTCCGTCAATGAATAAAATCTTTACCGTTTTCGTCATTTGTGATAAAATAATTTAAGAATACTCAGCTGAAGGAGATCATTATGACGGAAAAAAGCTACATTGCCAGGACCAGCGGCCTTAAAGCCAAAGACTATATCGGGTATGCGATGGTCGACACGGCAGGCTGCCTTGTCTTCGCACTTGTCACCACGCTCCTGCAGAAGTTTTATACGGACATTTTCCACTTAAGCCCGCTCTTCATCATGATCATGTTCATTGTGGCCAGAGTCTGGGACGGCATCAACGACCCGATCATGGGCCGCATCTGCGACACGGTGGAGCCCGGCCGCTACGGGCGCTACCGCAAATGGATCCTCGTCGCCGCCCTCCCGCTCACGATCTCCGCGGTCCTGATGTTCCTGAAGCTCCCCGGAATCGGCGAGGAAGGCCACGGGACGGCCACCGCGGTCTACGCGACCTGCACCTACATCTTCTTCGGGATGTCCTACACGGTTCTCCAGATCCCCTACGGCTCCCTCGCGTCCGTCGTGACGACGGACGCCCATGAGCGCAGCGTCCTCTCGGTCTGGCGCTCCATCGGCGCGGCCCTCGG
>DFFD01000227.1:6919-8910 GCA_002369495.1 Lachnospiraceae bacterium UBA3785
GCAAGGTGATCACCGACATGCAGTACGCGCCCGTGGTCCGCGGCGTCATCATCATGGCGGTCTGCTCATTTGTGATGCTGCTCATCGCGTTCACCCTGAACAAGGAGCGTGTGAAGACAAAACCGCAGCCCAAGGCGCCCGGCGCGACGAAGAAGGCGATCACGCTTCTCTTTAAAAATAAAGCCTTCGTCGCGATCACGATGGTCTCGATGCTGCTTCTGGCCGGCCAGATGTTCACGCAGAGCTTCTACACCTACCTCTTCAACGACTATTTCCACGCGAACTGGATGAACCTGGCGACCCAGGCCTGCACCTACTCGCCGATGATCATCTTCATGTTCTTCCTGCCGAAGCTGACCCGCGCGAAAGGCAAGAAGGAGGTCACCCAGATCGGCATGACCGTCGCCGCCCTCGCCAATCTCCTGCTCTTCTTCCTCCGCGGCATGGATCCGTCGAAGCTTCTCTGGAT
Source organism: Lachnospiraceae bacterium UBA3785 (assembly GCA_002369495.1). Classification (GTDB taxonomy): domain Bacteria; phylum Bacillota; class Clostridia; order Lachnospirales; family Lachnospiraceae; genus Chordicoccus. The sequence continues at coordinate 7,389 of DFFD01000227.1, forward strand.
CTTCCTCGTGATGAACTTCGTGAGCGGGTGCGGCCTGACCACGCTCGTCATGCAGCTCTGGGCGATGGTCGCCGACGCGATCGACGATATCGAGGTCAAGACAGGCAGCCGCGACGACGGCACCGCCTACTCCGTTTTCAACCTCTTCCGCAAGGTCGGCCAGGTCCTCGCCGCGATCTGCGTCAACGGCGCGCTCCTCGGCATGGACTACAAGTACGAGAAAGGCGCCGTACAGACCCTCGCGAACCTGAAGGTCATGTACGACCTCGGCACGCTGATCCCCGCGGTGATGTTCGGGATCATGGCGGTCCTGCTCTTCATCTCCTACCCGCTGAGCCGCAGCAAAACAGAAGAGCTCCAGCTCAAAAAGGAGCTGAAGCTCAAAGAGTCCTATGAAAAGAAGGAGATCGAGATCTGATCATCCTCGCGGGCGGTCATTCGACCGCCTCAAACCATACAGGAAGGTCCTCCGGGCCGCACGTTTCGCTGAGCGTGCGGCCGTTTTCTATGACTTCTCCCTCTCCTCTCAGCCGCCAGCCCCCGCCGAACTTCGGGAGCGTGACGGTCACCTCATTCTTCCCGCGGTCAAAGACCGGGCAGGCCAGGATGCGTCTCCCGAGGAGGAAGCAGTCCGCCTCGGGGTCGTAATCGGGGTCCATGAGGAAGACAGGCCGGAGGAAGGGTTCATTTTCCTGAACGGAAAAGGCCATCTCCTCCTTAAGATACGGCAGAAAATGCTCCCGCAGCGCCATGAGCCTCCCGACCGCCGGCAGAAGCTCCGGATAGAGCCAGGGCATCGTGGACGGCTCACCCGGCTTCCAGGAGTGCATGACGAAGCGCGGCGTGAAGACCCCGTACTGGATCCAGCGAAGGAAGAGCTCCGGTTCCGGCCGCGGCCCGGCAAAACCGCCGATATCCTGCCCGAAAAATGCGAACCCGGAGAGTGCCATCGTCATCGCCTGGTAATGGTTGTACCGGAAATCCCGAAAGTCCGTCAGGTTGTCGCCGGTCCAGGTCGTCGCGGTTCTCTGCATGCCCGGGAGCGCGCAGCGCGAAATCATGAACGGGGTGCTCCCGTCCGCAAAGCAGCCGGCCTCGAGACAGGCCTCCCTGCTTGCCCTCGCCATCAGAAATGAGAAGAGCGGCCGGATCAGCCTCGCCGGAAGCTCGCTGCCGAAACCGTGAGCCAGAACATCCTTATCCCAGACGTCGTACTCGTTGTTGTCGTTCCAGATGTTCCGGTAACCTTTTTCGGCGAGCTGCATCCGGACACACTCCTTCCAGAAGGCATACGCCTCCGGGTTTGTGAAATCAAGATAGCTTGCCATCCCGCCCCAGAACGGAAAGACTGCGGGCTGCCCGTCCGCATAGTGGAGAAACAGCCCTCTTTTCTCCATCTCCGGGTAAAGCGGATGATCAGTCAGAAACGCGGGCTTTACGTTCGGCATGATCTCCGCGCCGTGCGCCTTAAAATGCGCCGCGAGCCCCTCCGGCGAGGGAATCTTGTCCGTGTTCCAGTGGA
>DFFD01000066.1 GCA_002369495.1 Lachnospiraceae bacterium UBA3785
CCGGCCGCCGTGTTGACCCGGAGGTGGGACGCGGGATAGGTCAGAGTAAAGGCAGAATCGCCGGAGGAATCCAGATGGTAGGTGACGGTGTAGGGGTTTTTCTCCGCCTCAATGCGGACGGTCCGGGTGTAGTGAACGTCCGGGAGCGTGAGAAGGACGCTCCCGTTTTCGCCGGACTCCATGAGGGCACCCTCATAATCGCATCCGGTGATTGAAAAACCGACAGCCGGTCTCAGCTTCGCGGAGACGGACTCCCCGGCCGTGAGGTCGAAGACAAAACGGTCGGCGGAGAAGCTTTCATTTTCCTCCAGCACGATCCGGACCGGGCGCTCTGCCGGGATATTTGACGAGGCGCAGCCGGCAAGCGCAAGAAGCGAAAAAGCGCAGAGGATCCCTGCGCAAAAAAGTCTGTCCGTGTGCGGTTTTTGACCATGCCTACGCATGGAGGTCCTCTTTTCCTGGGCCCGAATGATCGGCGCCGCCCGCATCCGGCAGAGCCGCCGTTACCTCAAAGAAGCCGTTGTCGGTCCGGATCTCCAGCAGGCCGCCGGCCTCGCGCACGGCGCTCCTCACGATGGAGACCCCATGGCCGTGCAGCTTCCGGTCCTTTTTGGTCGTTGTGAGGGAGGGGTTCACCTGCAGAACATTTCTTGAAATGCGGTTGCTGACCTTGAGGATAAGGTAAGCCCCCTGATTGCCGAGCGAGACAAGGATCTCGGGCTCCTTCTCCTTTTTGGAGGCCTCGATCGCGTTGTCGAGGAGGTTCAGGAGGATCGTGCAGAAGATCTCGTCGCTGATGTGCGGCTCCCGCTCGAGCGAGGCGGAGAGACGGAAGGTGATGCCGGCGCTTTGGGCTTCATTTTTCTTCATCTCAAGGATGTAGTCGATGAGGGTGTTCCCGATCACGGGCCTGCCGAGCGCCTCCATCCGCGTCCCGACCTCCTCCGCAAGATAGCGGTCGAGCTCTTCAAGACGGTTTTTGTGCAGCAGGATCTGGATGTGCAGGTAGCGGTTCTTGAGCTCATGGCGCTCCTTGCGGACGCGGTCCTCGAGCTCGATCATGCCGCGGTAATGCTCCATGTCCGCGCGGGTGCGGAGCAGGGCGATCTCAAGCTCGCGGCTGTCCTCGATGGCCTTGCTGCCGACGGCGACATTATAATAGAAGAGGGGCAGTATGAACGCGAGCACCGCGCAGAGGATTGGCTGAATGTAATCCTGAAAAAAGCTGCTCCCGGACACAAACAGCGAGAATGTGATGAGGAAGACTGCCGGCATGAGGAAGATCCGGTTGAAGTAGCCGTTCTCGATGCTCCGGCCGACCTTGATCCGGAAGCGGAAGAAGAGCACCGTGAAGAGAAGAAGGAAAGCCCCGAGCAGAAAGATCGTGCCGACATCCAGAACCGCGTAGAGGACATGGTCGATCGCGGTCTCCGACAAGTAGAGCGGGACCAGAGCCCCCTTCACGAGCACGATGAAAAGCAGATAGTAGAGCGCGTATCCGAGGCCCACTTTGAGCCGGTTTGGGAAGCACAGCCCGATAAAGACAGCAAAATTGACGAGAAACAGCAGATAAAATGCCCAGATGACGGTGCCCTGGGAGGCGAAAACCGGGGTGAACGGAATGAGGTCGACGAGCGGCATGACAAGAGCGGCCGCAAGGGTGCTCCCGGGCACAAAAAGAAAGGTCCGTCTGCCGGCCCCTTCCGAGAGGAAGAGGCGCCGTAAGCCGACCGAGAGAATCAGGGTGTAGATGGCCCACTCGAGATGGGAGTGGCGGAACAGCTCGTAGAGTGTCAGCATTTATGCTCCTCCTGCAAAGCACAGAAACTCCCGGCGGACCTCGTCGGCCCGGTTTCTGGCGAGCGGCAGATTCTCCCCGGTCGTGAGGGAGACGGACTGCTTTCCGATGTAGTAGATCGAGGATGCGTTCACGATGTAGCTGCGGTGGATCTTGATGAAGCTGCCCTCCGGGAGCTTGTCCTCGATGTCCATGAGGCGGCAGCGGACGAGGGTTTCATTTTCCGCGGTCACGATCCGGCAGTCCTTGTTGCGGGCTTCGATGTAGATGATCTTCCTTAAGGAAAATGAAAACACGTCGCCCGACGCATCGGAAAACACCAGTGTCTGCTCTCTCATGGAGCTAAGCTCGGCAAGAAGCGCCTCCACGGTGTCCGGCAGCATCTCCTCAAGGCGGCTCTTCGGAAGAAAGCGGAAGGGCTTCACCGCGAAGGTGTCGTAGACCAGGTCCTCGCGGCCGGAGACGAAGATTGTGAGGGCCTCGGGCTGGATGGACAGGAGGCGGCGGGCCGTCTCGATGCCGCTTATACCGGGCATCTCGATGTCGAGGAAGACCGCGTCGAAGGAGTAGTGGTCGGACGCCATCGAAAGAAACGCGTCGCCGGAGGCGAAGAGATCAAACTCCGCGGCGGCGCGGGAAGAGGAGAAGCAGCCGATCAGCTTCTCCTTAAGCCAGGCCCTTATGACGGGATCATCCTCAACAATGGCAACATGCAGCATGACGCACCTCGAAGTATACAAAAAGTGACAAAACGGTGTATGTAATCAGATTAGATTATAGCGTAATTGCCGGAGGAATGCATGACATTTCGCACTTTATACGGACATTTCACGAAAAAAACGGAGGTTTCTTCATTTTCATGGTAGTATTTGGATAACCTCATACTGCGGCCGTCCTGTCCGCACAGCGGCGGCAAAACTAAAAATGAAAAGGGAGGAAACACAAAATGCGGAAATCTCAGATCTGGCGGGGACTCTCCGCCCTGACGGCGATGGTTCTGACCACCTCCGTCGTCGGCACCGGCGTCGTCTCGGACCACCGTACCGACATCGACAAGTTTCTGGGGACGACGAGCAGCAAGGTCGTGACGGACGACGAAGTTGACGCCTCGGAAATGTACACCTACACCTCCGACTACGCCTCGACCACCGAGCTAGTCACGGCGATGGCGGACATCGGCGAGCGCATGAGCGAGGAGGGCAGCGTTCTTCTTAAGAACAACGGCGCGCTTCCGCTCACAGCGGAGGAGACCGGCAGGGTTTCCCTGCTCGGCTTCTCATCCTATTTCCCGAACAAGGGCGCGATCCTCGGCCCGACGGCGGCGGAGAACCACGGGACCGACGCCGACACGGTCGACCTTGTCGGGGCACTTGAGGCCAGAGGCTTCACACTGAACGATACGCTCAAAGGAATGTATACAAGCGACGGGCTCAAGGCCATTTTCAAGTCGGAAGTCGCGACCTGGACCGGCACGATGGAGTACCTGAACCTTACGGCGCCCTCCGTCGGCGGCGTCTACACCGACAAGGAGCCGTCCATCGCCGAGCTCGATGCGGCAAACGGCGGGTGGAGAGATTCCCTGAATGCGAGCAATGTCCTTATCGTGACGATCAGCCGCGCCGGCTCCGAGAATGCGGACTACACACCCGGCGAAGCGGGCGTCAATCCGGCCGACGGCCTTAACCAGGCGGATCCGCTGGGCCTCTCCGATGATGAGCGCGCGCTCATCGCGGCGGCTGCCGAGTCTAAGAAGGCGAGCGGCGGCAAGCTCATCATTCTCTTGAACAACGGCAACCCGATGGAGATCGACGAGCTCGCAAAGAATGACGATATCGACGCGATCCTTCAGGTCGGCACCCCGGGCAGCTACGGCTTCTACGGCGTGGCGGACATCTTAAAGGGCGACGTCAACCCGAGCGGCCACCTGACCGACACCTACGCGGTTGACAACTCCATCAGCCCGGCCGCCATGAACTACGGCGACCTTCAGTGGGCTAACGCAAACCCGGCCACCTACATCAACG
>DFFD01000159.1 GCA_002369495.1 Lachnospiraceae bacterium UBA3785
TTTTATGGATCATCCTGAACGGGCGGATCACGCTCGAGATCGTGCTCTTCGGCGCCGCCATCGCGGCGGTCATTGAGGTCTTTTATCTGAAGGTGTTCGGGAAAAAGGCGGAGAGTGATGTCAGGATCGCGAGGAATCTTCCGCTCCTCATCCGTTACATCCTGGTGCTGATCGTCGAGATCCTGAAGGCGTCCGCGGCGGTCATCTCGGTCGTATTTTCCGGCAGCAGAAAGCCGGAGCCCTGCATCGTCGAGTTCCGCTCGGGATTTCCGGACAGCTTCCGGAACGTGCTGCTGGCCAACTCGATCACGCTGACGCCCGGGACCTACACGGTCTTTCTGGAGGGCGACCGGTTCGTGGTCCACTGCCTGCGCAGAGAGTACGCGGAGGGTATGGACGATTCGGTGTTCGTAAAACTGCTGCGGCAGATGAGGTGAATCATGACGGTAGAACAGGCTTACGGTTATCTCTATATCGGTACGCTGATCGTGCTGGCGGTCCTCATCGGGGTCATGCTGGTTCGCGCGATCATCGGCCCGCGCGTCACCGACCGGATCCTCGCGATCAATGTGACGGGGACGCTTGTCATTGCGGCGGTCGCCGTATTTTCCCGCTATTTAAATGAAGGCTATCTCGTCGACGTCGCGCTCATCTACACGATGATCAGCTTCGTCTCGGTGCTGATCCTGGCTTCGGTCTACATCCCGGAGCATCCTTCGCGTGCGCCGTTCGGGCCGGGCGCCATGGACAGCCCTGAGGAAAATGAAAAGCCTTCCGGCAGAAAGAAGCGCAGGAAGGGAGGGAGAAGAAGATGACGGGCTGGATCCAGTTTGCATGTTCCGCGGCGCTCATCGCCGCGGGTCTCATTTCCTTTATCGCGGCTGTGGCCGGGTGCTGCCGGTTTGACTTTGTCATGAACCGCATGCACGCAGCCGGCATCGGGGACACGGCGGGGCTTTTCTTTATCGTGCTTGCGCTGATGATCGGTTCGGGCCAGGTCATGGACATCCTGAAGCTCGGTCTTCTTCTTGTGTTCATGTGGTTTACGTCCCCGACCTCGTCGCACATGCTTTCACAGATCGAATATTACACGAACCCGCGCCTCTACGACCATGTGGAGCGGGAATTCAAAGAGGAGGCGGAAGATGCAGAGTGCTGAAGTGCTTAAAATCATACTCCTTCTGCTGCTCATCGTCTGCGCGGTGGCAGTCAACCTGACCGGCTCGCTCATCAAGGCGGTCGTCATCTTTATGTCCTACAGTTCCATCATGTGCCTGCTGTGGATCATGATGGAATCGCCGGACCTTGCGATCACGGAGGCCGCGGTCGGCGCGGGCGTCTCCACGATCCTTTTCCTCGTCACGCTGAAGAAGATCCGGAGCGAGGACGCAAAAGAGCCGGGCGAGACCGAGGATATGGACCTCATAGGCCGCGCGGAGCCGCTCGCGGAGATTGAGAGGGAGCTGCAATGAAGGGAAAATTTGAGCAGTTTCTTGACGGCGAGCTGGACGTGATGAGCCTCTTCCCCGAGCCGGCGGAGCAGCCGGACCTCTCGAGGGAAGCCGTCAAGGAGATTGAAAAAGAAGAGAACCGCCGCATCGACGAAGCCCCGGTGACGAGAAAGGTCGTCGCCGCGGAGCGCCGTTCGTTCCGGCTTATCTACTATGCCGTGGCAGTGGTCAGCTGCATCGCGTTCATCGGCATCATGCTCTACGGGGTTTCATTTCTCCCGCGCTACGGGCAGGAAAATGCCTGGGCCACCGAAGTGAGCCGCCGCTACGTTGAAAACGGCCTCGAGGAGACCGGCGCGATGAACATCGTATCCGGCATGATCCTGGATTACCGTGCTTTCGACACGCTGGGCGAGTCCCACGTGCTCTTTACGGCTCTGGTGCTCGTCACGGTGCTGCTGCGCCGCGACAGGAAGAACCAGCAGTCCGAGGTGGAAGATTACTACACGGTGAAGAGCGACCGCTATTTCAGGACAGCCGGAGATGTGATCCTCTCGAAGGTCGGTTCCTTCCTGGTGCCCTGCATCCTGGTCTACGGCATCTATGTCCTGCTGAACGGACAGCTCTCGCCCGGCGGAGGCTTCTCCGGCGGGGCGGTCATGGGCGCGGCGATGATCATCTTTGCGGCTTCGACCGGTTTTGAGAAAGTCGATAAGTTCTTCACGCTGAAGCTCTCCTCCTGGGTGACGTTCGCGGCGCTCGGGTTCTACAGCTTCGCAAAGGGCTACGTGTTCTTCACCGGCGCGAACGGGATCCCGAGCGGAATCCCGAAGGGAACGCCCGGGGCGATCCTGTCCGGCGGTCTCATCCTGCCGCTCGACGTGGCGGTCGGTGTCGTCGTCGCCTGCACGATGTTCGGATTCTACAGCCTCTTCCGGCGCGGCCGGATCGGCGGAAGCGGAAAGCGAGGGTGAGAAATGCTGTCAACACTGCTTGTCAATTACGAGGAGGCCGTCGCGATCATCCTGTTCGGGATCGGCTTCACGATGCTCCTCTTTCACCGCAACCTGATTAAAAAGCTGATCGGGATGAACATCATGGA
>DFFD01000046.1 GCA_002369495.1 Lachnospiraceae bacterium UBA3785
CGGCAATTACTACATTGTCATGGAGCTCGTCGAGGGCATCACCCTGAAGGAATATATCAGCAAAAAGGGAAAACTCTCCGTGCGGGAGGCGACCAGCATCGCGATCCAGGTCTGTATGGGCCTCGCGGCTGCACACGCCCAGGGGATCGTTCACAGGGACGTGAAGCCCCAGAACATCATCATTTCCACGGACGGGAAAGTCAAGGTGACAGATTTCGGCATCGCGCGGGCAGCGTCGTCCAACACGATCAGCTCGAACGCGATGGGTTCGGTCCATTACAGCTCGCCGGAGCAGGTGAGAGGCGGCTATTCCGACTCCAGGTCGGACATCTATTCGCTGGGCATCACGCTCTACGAGATGGTGACCGGCCGCGTGCCTTTTGACGGCGAGACGACGGTGGCGATCGCGATCAAGCATCTCCAGGATGAGATGGATCCGCCCTCAAGGTACACGCCGGAACTCCCGTATGCGCTGGAGCAGATCATCTACAAGTGTACGCAGAAGAGCGTCGACCGCCGCTACCAGACGATGAACGACGTCATCGCGGACTTAAAGAAATCCCTTGTGGAGCCGCAGGGCCATTTTGTCACCCTGACGCCGCTCTCGGACCACGCGAACACCGCGATGGTGACCGAGGAGGAGCGGGCCGAGATCAACGCGAAAGCGCCTGAGAAACCCAAAAAGGGCGAGGCGGAGAAGAGAACCTACGCGTCCACGGAGGCGGCGAAGAAAGCCGCCGAGAGAAGGCGCGATATCTATGACGACGAGGATGAGGAGGAAGATGACGACGACGATGAAGGCGCCGGCGGCATCCTCGAGAAGCTGCTGACCGTAGCGGGCTTCCTCATCGGGGCTCTGATCATCGCGATCCTGATCTACTTCATCGCGCAGGCAGCCGGCCTCATCAACTTCGGCGGCAGTTCAAGCAGTTCGTCTGTCGTCGAATCCGTGACGGAGACGCCGACGGAGACGCCGACGCCCACCCCGACGGAGACGCCGACGCCCACCCCGACGGAGACGCCGACGCCCACCCCGACGGAAGTCGTTCCGGAGACCATCGACGTGCCTGAGCTCGTCGGGCTCACCGAGGACGCGGCCAGGACCGCAGCCAACTCGAAGGGTCTCGGCATCCAGTATCTGGGCGAGGAGCATTCGGACATCTATCCGGCCGGGACGGTCATCCACCAGGAGCCGGAGGCGGGCTCGCAGGTCGAGCTCAACTCCTCCATCAGCTACTACCTGTCGGCAGGCCCTGCGGGCACCGCAGTACCGGCTGTCGCAGGCCAGACGCAGGAAAATGCCATCGCCATCCTCAACTCGGCAGGCTTCAGCAATGTGAGCGTCGCCGGGGCGAACAGCGATACGGTGACGGCGGGTGTGGTCATCTCCGTCAATCCGGCCGCGGGCGAGCTGATCCAGAAGACGGACACGGTCACGATCGTGGTCAGCGCAGGTCCGGCGAATCCGCCGGCTCCGACCCAGACGCCGACGGAGTCCACGGACACCACCACGGTGCCGGTCGACCCGAACACATCCGTCACGGTCTACTCCTACACCGGTCTTCCGGAAGCGCAGGCGACCAATGCGGCCAAGCGGGACGGCCTGAACGTCAAGATCGAGTACGGCACTTCGGATGAGGTCGAGAAGGGCGAGGTTTACGCCCAGAGCATCGCGAACGGCACGCCTGTCACAGCCGGCACCGAGATCGTGTTCCAGGTGAACGGCAAGGCGGAGACCACGGAGGCGGCCGCTGAGGCGGCTCCTGCGGCAAATCCGGGCGCGTAAGGATAAGCAGGAAGATAAAATGAAGACCGTCCGCTCTTTCGTGCGGACGGTCTCTTTTGAAGGAAGGAATATGCAGGGAAAGATCATACGCGGCGTAGGCGGTTTTTATTATGTGGATGCGGGAGAAGAGGGCATTTACGAGTGCCGGGCGAAGGGCATTTTCCGAAAACTCGGCCAGAAACCGCTGGTGGGCGACGATGTGACGTTTGAGATCACCTGCCTTCCCGATATGGAGGGAAATATCACGAGCCTCCTGCCGCGGAGAAACGAACTCTTCCGGCCGGCGGCCGCCAATGTGGACCAGGCGCTCGTACTCTTTGCGCTTCACAGCCCGGACCCGAACCTGATGCTGCTCGACCGCTTTCTCATCGCGATGGATCAGCAGGGGGTGCCTTCGGCGATCCTCTTCAACAAGGAGGATCTGGGATGCGAGGAGGAGAAGGAGACGCTGCGCGGGATCTACCGGGACAGCGGTCATGAGCTGTTTTTCTCCTCGATCGGGAATGGTATCGGACTTGACGAGGTGAAGGCGTATCTCGCCGGGAAGACGACGCTGCTCGCCGGGCCTTCCGGCGTCGGCAAATCCTCTCTGACCAACGCCTGCCAGTCGAACGTGCACATGGAGACCGGGGAGATCTCGCGGAAGCTTATGCGCGGTAAGAATACGACCCGCCATGCGGAGCTGATCGCCTGCGGGTCCGGGACATACCTCTGCGATACGCCGGGGTTTACATTTCTCGAGACGCGCGGGATCATGAAGGAAGAGCTGCGGCACTATTACGCGGAATTCGCGCCATGTGAAGGAAAATGCCGCTTCGACGGCTGCGTCCATGTGGACGAACCGGACTGCCGCGTCAAGGAGGCCGTGGAGAAAGGCGCCATCAGCAGGGTCCGGTACATGAACTACACCGGCATCTTCCGGGATCTCAAAGAGCAGGAGAAGCATCGATACTGAGAAAGGCGCGGCGGAAGCGCCTCAATCCATGAAATTAGCGGAGACAGGAGAAGAGTATGGATATTAAAAGAATATTGCTGGCGATCGTTACGTTTGCCCTCGGCGCGGTGCTGCTGTTTTTTATATGGCAGGACGCGGCGGCGGACAAGGCGCGCGACAGCGCCAAAGTGAAGGCGGAGGTCGAGGCGAGGCAGTATGAAATCCGGATCCAGGAGCTCGAGGCTGAAATCAAGGCGCAGGAGAGGGCAGCCGAGGTGACGCCGGACCAGGGCACCGCCGTCATCGCCTACCAGCTTGCCGCCCCCGAGGATGTCTCGTTCGTCGTCTCCATGGGGGAGACGTACGGGTTCAAGCCGACCGTGGTCCTGGACTGCGGCCAGACGGAGGAGAATCTCCGTCTCATCGCGGAGGCGCTCGCGGAAGCCGGCAATCCGGCGGACATCATGCTGACCGGATCGCCGTTTACCGATGAGGTGCTGGCCAACGCCCGCATGCTTCTTGCTGAAATGCCCTCCTACGGGTTCAGGGGAGGCATCTCCTTCCTGCTCAGAAAGTCCGACGATTCGTCTGAGAACCGCGCCTTTATCCTGGATGAGGCGTTTGCGGGGTATGCATTTTACAGCGACAACGGGGCGTGCGGGACACTGCCGTCCGGGACGCCGTATCTCTCCTACAGCTTCATCCGCACGATGGATTCCAGTATCGACAGCTCGCTCCGCACGGTGAGATCCAACAAGGTCTCCATGGCGATCGTGCTGGATCTGGTGTCCTGCGCTCAGGGAACGCTCACATTTGACCGCGTCACGGAGTGGACCGCAGCCATTGCGGACGCCGGGGCGAGAGGAGAGATGAACGTTCAGTCGGCGGACAAAGCCTACGGTGTCCTTCGGACGATCAGGGCGCAGAACGATGAGGCAGCCGCCGAGTACGAGGCTTTCCGGTCATCGAAGCAGGCGGAGATCGCGGAGCTGCAGGAGAAGATTGAGGAGATCAAACGCTGAGAAACACAAATACGAACAAGGAGAATATACATAAATGAAATTAGGTATCGTCGGACTTCCCAACGTCGGGAAGAGCACACTGTTCAACTCGCTGACCAAAGCCGGAGCGGCTTCCGCCAACTTCCCGTTCTGCACCATCGATCCGAACATCGGGATCGTAGCCGTCCCGGATGAGCG